>CAZEXS010000012.1:17239-66072 GCA_964516915.1 uncultured Gammaproteobacteria bacterium | reverse complement strand
TTAAAAGGCACACCATGAAACTCATAGCGAATAGCATTGCATTGACAAGAGCCGTTATTCAATGATGAGCTCCTATGTCTAAAGGGTGGACCATGCGGTATCTTCTGCAGTGTTCAGCCTCGAAATGGGCTTTGGTAGGTTTCTTCTTCTGAGATTTCATAAATCACGAATTCTTTTCTCTCTAGTTCACTAGTGTAGACAAACTGATTTGCCTTGTATGATATTTATTTTTCATCAAACAGCTTTTCTAACTCAAGAAATTTGCCTGCATCTTTGCCGGCACAGGTATGGACTGTGTACCACTTACCACCCGAATTCACTATTGGCACTGATGCCATACCACCTTCCTTTGCCCAAAAAATTGCTTTGTGGGTTGGTTCTAAGGGGTAATACTCTATTTGACCTATTCCTTCCCAAAATCCAAATACTGCATCACCATTTTCTTTAACCACTTCTTGGACTTCAAGACGGTAGTCTTTATAGAACTTTTTTGATTCAAAAGTAACGCTCCCTGCGCGAGATCTTAGCAAAGTATTAAACTCAGATTTTTTGCATAGATCCCAAGCATCAAATCTTAATCGTATGATTGCGGTGACATCTTCTCTTAAGTAAGCCTTTGCATACTGCTCTGTTAGTTTCTGGATACTATCAGCAGCGCCAAAACAAACTGGAAATGTTAAAAGATAGATCGTTAATAAGGCAATGAGCTTCATAAATCTAACGCTTCGAACACGGGCGTTGAAAACACGTTTGAAGCGCTTACGCTGTTTTGCTTCTTGCTAGGAGACTGCATTTTTTGAGAGCCAAAGATTTATCTCATTCTTTATTCTGTCAAAATCAATTGCATTTGTATATGTAACCGACATAGGTATTTTTTTCTCTTCGCAGACAATAACAATCCTCTCGAGAGGACCATCACTATCGGTACTTCCACCCTCCTGAATAGCTATTTCACGAATATCTGAAATGTGAATGGTTCCTTTATTTTCGCTCCACAGTGACTGAACGAAATAATTAATAGTCATATTTTCACTGTCAAAATGAAATTCACTTTTTCGTGTAAAAGTACGACCAAGGAAAAAGCCTAGCACCGCTAAAAAAGGCAATTGAATGTATATATTTGCCCCCCAAGATGAAATCGGTTTAGTCATCATTACGTAGCCGCCAACGATGAAATTTCCCAGCAATAAACAGATGAGTAGAACAAACCAAAACCAAGATCTATTTGAAATAATCAAATCTCCTTTTTCGGTGTGCGTTATCTTCATGCATCTATCGCCTTTTAAGGGGTTGCCGGTTAGGATTTTTGGACAATAAAATATGTATGTAAGTCTGGATGTTGATCATATTCAACATGCCTTAAAATACAGCCTAAGTTAATAATCAAACTTACAAAACCGTTTATACCTAATGATGAGTAATAAACCTCTGGGCCCATAAAATCATCTTTGTGGTCGCCAGCTTCATCAGTGCCGCCACAAGAAAATATCAAGACCCCGTCAGTGTTTAGGTGGGAAACAAGTTTTGTTAATACGTTTTCTTGTTGATCGAGAGGAATATGCCAAATGCTATCCCATGCTGTTATAAAGTCATATTTTTGTGGTGGTGACCACTCGCAGATATCCTGCTGATAAATTTGAATATCCGGATGCCTTTTCCGGGCTAAACTAACCATTTCAGTCGAAATATCAACACCTTCAGGTGTGAATTCATTTTCAAGCAATAGATCGATAAAGCGGCCAGTGCAACCACACCCGACATCAAGAGCGGCTCTTTTATTTTTAGCGAAACCGATTGCTCGTTTATGTGCTTCAATTCCGTTTTCGCGATTAAATTTATCGCTTTCCCAAAGATGGGTGATGTGATTATAGGCTTTTCCGATATCAGATGGATTCATGGTTTTGTAGCCTCGCGTTCAGAACACTGGCGCGCGTTTCTTGCGCGTCCGAATGAACACAGTGAATGTAAGTTTATGACCTTTTTAACTGTTTGGTGCATTGACAATTTTGATATCGAATTTTTCACCGTCGCTAAGGGTTGATATGACTTTTGCCATTTCAGGCAAGAGTAATAGCGCTTCGCTAATCGGTACTGCGCCAAGGTGTACTCCGTTTTCAGCCTCTTGCGTACAAAATGGTGGTGTTGCATGAAGCACTTGGCCTGGCGAAAGGTTATTTCCATCATTTTGGAATTGCAATAGAGGTTGTAATTCCAAGTAATCAATAGGGTCTTCGATTGAACGTTTCATAAATTTATTAAAGGAATCGTCCTTAAATTCAATGTCACCGCTTTCCGAATATAGCTTGTATATAATATTTTTTCTTATGAAATATTGATCGCCCATGCAATCCTGAGCAAACATTATGTCAGTTTCTATAATGCCAGCATAGTTCTTATAAAAAGCAAACTTTCCGTTCATAACTTCGTTTATGCTATGCCAATCAGGGCTTTGACATACGCCACGAATATGAAGACCTCCATGATATTGGATGAATCCGTTAATCTGGTTCAATAATGATTTTAGGTCGCGGGGTATTTCAAAATCTAAACTATCAAAGTTTGCTTTGCCCTCGCCCTGATATGTAATGTGTTCTAATTTCATAAAAGCAGTTAACGCTTCAAGCAGGGCAACGGTTATGGCGCCCTTGCTGTTTTGACTTGTTATGCATTTACTCCGTTGACCTCACTGTACTACGTGAACCAGGAAATTCTTTGTGTTGCGGTAGGTCATCTGCGATTTCGTACCAGGGAGATTTTGAAGCAACAAAGAAATGACCCTCTAACTTATTAGAGGGAGCTTGATCTAATCCGCCTAGCGGAAAGCCAATTTTATCGGGTTCTTCATCATACAGGCTAATTAAGCTAGCGCCACAATTAGAACAAAATGTCTTTGATGTAGTAGGAGAAGAGTAAAATTTTGATAGCAGGTCTTCGTCTTTAAGCCACTTAAATTGACTCTTTTTTATTGTTGAGCGAGTCCGAAAAGCAGCGCCGTGCCACCGCCGGCAACGAGAGCAGTGACAATTATAAATTGGGCCAATCTCACCAGTGATCTCATATTCGATACCTTCGCAAAGGCATCGCCCTGTCAGTTTTTGCACATTACTCTCCTAGATTAGATGCTTAACGACGATGTAGAAAAACTAAACCTAACATTTTGAGCAAAAAAATAACTCTCAAAATAAGTCTCTCACGTAAACTTCATAAAGCTCTTAAAGCAAACGCCGCGTTTTACGCGGCGCCCGTGCCAACACGGTTGGCATTTTGGTTTTTAATATTGTTAGAGGTCATTCGCTTTGTATATTCTGCATAGCTTGATTCATATTATTTGCAATAAGGTTAGATATATCGGCAGCCATTTGAGGCGAGCTTTCTGCTAGGGCTTTTCCACTTTGAGAATTATAGAAATCATTGATGTCTGACAATTCTTTCTCGGATAAAAGATTTGCAACTATTTTAATAGTCGGCTCTTTCATAGCATCCCAACCTATAAACTCATTGAAGAAACTTCGTAATTCGTCTTTTTCTTCCTCAGAGCCTTGAGGTGCCATTTGGTTCACATAGACTTCAATTGTTGTATCAAAAGTTTCCTTAGTTTTTGAGATCAATAAATGCTCTTTTGCACATTAACACTCTGCGATATTTTAATAAAGCCCTACTTTAATTCTATGATTTTCTGTGCGGCTGGACGTAAACGTACACGAGAATGTGGCAAAGTTGTTCGCTCACCGCAGAATCTCTATCAATACTGTATATAAACAGTTTGTAGCTATTCAAAATTTATGGACTCATAAATATTTTTAACTGCATTTGAGCCAAAAGCTCGCGCCCTTACGTTAAAATAGCCCGTTAGCAATTCATTCTGGTTTTCGACGTTTAGTATGTTTGAATTCTGGGCTCACAAACCATCGTCGTATTGATGTATGGGTACTTGTATTAACTTTTAAGCTTAGCCATGACGTTTATTGACAAACTACACACTGCTTGGGATCACAATAATTCGTTATTGTGTGTTGGGTTAGATCCAAATTGGGCGAAGATACCTGCTCATTTGAAAAATCATCCAGAACCCGTTTTTGAGTTTTGTAAGCAGATTGTTGATGCGACGCATGATTTGGTGTGTGCATATAAGCCTCAGATCGCTTACTTCGCAGCTCTTTCAGCTGAAGATCAGCTATTGAAAACGTGCAACTATATTCGTGAGACCTATCCTGAATTGCCAATCATTTTAGATTCTAAGCGTGGTGACATTGGTAGCACGGCGGCCATGTATGCTGAAGAAGCATATCTGCGCTATCAAGCCGATGCGGTCACTATAAACCCGTACATGGGGCAAGATTCGGCGCAACCGTTTTTAGACTATGCTGATAAAGGCGTGGTGTTGCTGTGTCGTACCTCTAACGCCGGTGCGGCTGATATTCAAGATCTGGAAGTTGCCGGTGTGCCCATTTATGAAAAAGTGGCCGGTATGATTAACGACCATTGGAATGCCAATAATAATTGCTGCATTGTGGTTGGCGCTACTTGGCCAGAGCAAATGAAACGCTTGCGAGAAATAACCGGTGACATGCCATTTCTAGTGCCCGGTGTTGGCGCCCAAGGTGGTGACGTCAAGGCACTGGTTGAAGCGGGCAAAACGGCCGATGGTAAGGGCTTAATCATTAATAGCTCGCGCGCTGTGTTGTACGCCAGTGACGATGTTAATTTTGCACAGGCCGCGCGTGATGTGGCAATCGATACGCGTGATCTTATCAATCAATACCGAGGCTAGTTTTTTGGCTTAGCGTTAGAGTCGTTTTGACTTTAGCGAGCGCACATCCAAATACATTTCCATGAAAGCACTTTCTGAAGCCACCTTTAAACAGTTAGCCGGTGACCAGGCCTTTGCGCGCGGTCTCAAGTTATACAATCAAGGGCGTGTTAAAGACCTTGTGATTCAAGGCTCAGAAATCAGCGCGACGGTTGAAGGCACACATGATTATAAAATCTTGCTGCACCATACCGCACGTCAGTTTGAGGGCTCATGCACTTGCCCGGCATCTGATCGCTTCGATTTCTGTAAACATTGTGTGGCGGTGTCGTTGCTTTATTATTACCAAACACAATCGAACCAAGAAATTGCCGATAAGCCTAAAGATGACAGAGTAAGTGCTTATCTGAAAACACTAACCAAGCCAGATTTAATCAGCGAGCTAACGGCGTTGATTCAACAAGACCCGGTGGTGAAAGATCATTGGGTATTAAAGGCCGAGCTGGCGGGTGGGGGTATCACTGCCGCCGAGGTTCGCAAGCGCATTACCAAGGCGATACCGTATCGGGCCAGTGGCCTGTGGCGGTTTAAAGATGTTGCTGAGTATTTTCATCAAGCGCATGCTGATCTCTCAATTCTTGCCGATGCAATCACTAACCAAGCCCCTGGCGCGTCATTTAAACTGGTTGTTTACGCACTGCAGCGTTTGGAAAAAACACTGAAAACCATTGATGATTCAAATGGCTATCGAGCCGAGACCGAGGGTCTACTGGTTAAGCTGTTTGCCAAAGTTATGGCAGTGCAACATTGGTCATTAAAAAACAAAGTTGGCGAGCTGACCGATCTTATTCTCGACCCAGACTTTAACTACGATGTGCTTAATTTACCTTACGCACAGTTAGATGAAATTGGTGCTAAGGGCTTTGACGAGATTTGCAAAACCGTTGATAAGGCGTGGCAACTGTTAGAGCTGCCACAAGAGCGATACGGTGATGAATATTTTTACTATTCGCGGCTTGAGAATATGCTGGTCGAGCAAGCGCAAGATAACAAAGACCAAGAGCGTGAGCTGCAAATTTTAGAGCGCGGCGCCCTGCACGTTGAACGATGCCTTGAGTTGGTCTATTTGTGTATTGACTATCAAAAGTTTGAACGAGCGGAAAACTGGCTGCGATTTTCTGAGCAACTGAAGCGTTTGTCCGTGCACGAATTGTATGACGTTGAAAGCGCGCAAATTGCTTTGTGGAAAGCCACCGGCGAAACCGAAAATGCCGTTAATGCACTGTGGGCTAGGTTCGAAGAAACGGAATCCCGCAAAGATTTAAATGATGTTCTAAAAGTGGTGGGCGACGATGACTTGGTGTGGTTAGATCGCGCTATTAAACTGCTCGGCAGCCGCATTGCGCCAAGTGATAAGCAGGCTAAAACTCAACTGCGCGCGGAAACCTTGGCGGGCATTTATATTGACCACGGCTATATTGAAGAAGCCAAACAGCTGCATAAGGTGTTTGCTTTACGCGCCGACGTATTGCTGTATTTGGTGGACAATTCAGACGTTGTGTTGAGTTCAATCTTGTTGCTAGAAGAGGGCGTAAATCAACTACTACAACAGGCTTATCAAAACGTATACCAAGACGCCGTCAGCACGCTTGATAAACATTTTGAACGTTGCCCCACGCCGTTACTCGAAGATTATTTGGCTATGGTGTTGCGGGTGTATAACAAGCCGGAAAATAAGCGCAAGACCAATTTTATTAAATTGCTTAAACGCGCCTTTGCTCAGCTCTTTGAGTAAATTAACCGTCGCTTTACGCTGCTAAAAAGCGAGCCTTTGCTAGGCTTATTCTTAAGGCTTTAGGGCTATGGCCATCTACTCGACAGTTTTTATGCCCTCTGCATGGCTGTAGAGCTTGTCGATTAGCTTATCGAGTTGCTTTGCTTCGGTTTTGCTTAAGCATTCAAGTAGGCTGTCTTCGTAGTCATATGAAATCGGCACAATCTGTTTGTACACATCTTGCCCGGTTTTGGTGAGCTGCAAGTTTTGCCGTCGGCGATCTACTGTGTCCACCACCCTGTTTATTAAATTCCGGGTCAGTAATTTTTGTACGGCACGGCTGATGATGGACTTTTCGATCTGCGTTTTGGTAGACACTTCGTCGGCCGATGCACCGGGGTATTCACCCAATACGGCCATGATGCGCCACTCGGTAATCGACAAACCGAATTTGTCTTTATAAGCTTGCGCAATAATGATGCTGACACGGTTTGATAGAATTGATAGCCGGTACGGAAGGTATTGCTCAAGTGTGAGAACACTTGAACGCGATGATTTTGCACGCATATGATCAATGACAGCCAATTACTTTAATTACAAACATACTACTAACACTATGCCCTATTTAAAAGCGAAACAACTCAAGACACTTGTGGCCCTAGGCGTGATTGGCCTAACCGCCGTTGCGTGCACACAAGAAACACAAAACAAGCTCGGACGTGCCGTACAAAATTGGACTGGCACTAATGGCGTTTTAGAAATCTACGCTGGCGATAAATTAGTTAAGCGTTTTATGCAGATCGATAAACTTACCACGGCCGTTTCAACTAATGGCAGCCAAGCCAGACCTTATCGATTTGGCTACGGCGTACTTGACGAGAATCTCAACAATCGCGCAGACGATGGCGAAGCCAAGGTTTATTTCGAGTTCAGTGACTACTCTACGTCTTACGTATTTTATGAAAGACCTTAACTAGAGCGACCTTTATGACTTAGGTATTTTGAACACTAGTCAGTCTTTTAGTCGGCTATTCAATCAATTCTATTCCAGTTTTATATCAGCGGCTTGTAATTAGTTGCTATAACAACTAATATTGTTGTTATAGCAACTAATATTTACGTTTGTCATGACTGATCTATTTGAAAACCCAATGGGCCTATGCGGCTTTGAATTTATCGAGTTCGCTGCCACAGAGCAGGGCACTCTTGAGCCAATTCTTGAAATGGCAGGATTTAGTAAGGTCGCCGTGCATCGTTCAAAAAACGTGCATTTGTATCGCCAAGGCGGCATTAATCTCTTGCTCAACTATGAGCCTAACAGCAACGCATTTTACTTTGCTCAAGAGCATGGGCCATCAGCCTGTGGTATGGCGTTTCGTGTGAAAGACGCGCAGTTTGCTTATCAGCGTGCGCTCGAACTTGGCGCTCAACCGGTGGATATTCCTACCGGCCCAATGGAGCTGCGCTTACCGGCCATTAAAGGTATTGGTGGCGCGCCGCTCTATTTAATTGATCGATACGAAGAAGGCTCTTCAATTTACGATATAGACTTTGTGTTTCTTGACGGTGTCGACCCTAAACCCGAAGGTTGTGGTTTTAATGTCATCGACCATTTAACGCATAATGTTTACCGTGGCCGGATGAAATACTGGGCTGATTTTTATGAGCGACTATTCAATTTTCGCGAAATTCGATACTTTGACATCAAAGGTGAATACACCGGCCTCTTATCAAAAGCGTTGACCGCACCAGACGGTTTGATTCGCATTCCCTTGAATGAAGAGGCATCTAAAGAAACCGGCCAAATAGAAGAATTTTTAATGGAGTACAACGGCGAGGGCATTCAACATATCGCGTTCTCCTGCGATAACCTCCTAGAATGTTGGGACCGTCTAAAAGAGCGTGGTATGCCGTTTATGAGTGCTCCACCCGAAACTTATTACGCCATGCTTGATGAGCGTTTACCCAATCATGGTGAACCAGTGGATGAGCTGCAAAGCCGAGGCATTTTACTCGATGGAACTACCGAAGATGGCGACGCTAGGCTGTTGCTACAGATCTTTTCCGATACCCTTGTTGGGCCGGTTTTCTTTGAGTTTATTGAGCGTAAAAAAGACGATGGTTTTGGCGAAGGAAATTTTAAAGCGCTATTCGAATCCATTGAACGCGACCAAATAGAGCGTGGCGTGATTGCCGCTAACGGCTAACGCAATCTTTACTGAGACTGATCATATGTTAACGACAAACGAAACTCATAACCCCGAGCTGAGTAGTTGGGTTGCTACGGCTAATAAGGCGGATAACGATTTTCCAATACAAAATCTACCGTTTGCGATATTTCGTCGTAAAGAATCCAAAGAAAAGTTTAGAGCGGGCGTCGCCATTGGTGATCAAGTGGTAGATCTCAAAGCCGCTCGCAAAGCTGGGGTGTTTCCTAAGCAGCTCAATCCAATATTGAAAACTTTGAACAAATCGCGCCTGAATAAATTCATGGGCCTTGGCCAAGCCGCATGGTCGAGCGTTCGCTTGCATTTATCGCGCGCGCTCAGAGAAGGGTCTGAACACATTGACCAATTACAAGCATGCTTGGTTCCTCAGTCTCAGGTCGAATACAAAGTGCCGGCACAAATAGGTGACTACACAGACTTTTATACATCTATTCATCACGCGACCAATGTCGGAAAATTATTTCGACCGGATAACCCTTTGCTACCAAACTACCAATGGATCCCAATTGGTTACCATGGGCGCAGCTCATCGATCGAAGTATCGGGGCACGAGTTTCATCGCCCCAGCGGTCAGCTTAAAGCACCCGACCAAGATCAACCCGTGTTAGCGCCGTGTAAACGTTTAGACTATGAATTGGAAGTGGGTATCTACATTGGTGAAGGCAATGAATTGGGCACCACAGTTAGTATTGATCAAGCTGAAAACCATGTGTTTGGTCTATGTTTGTTTAACGATTGGTCTGCGCGGGATATTCAGGCTTGGGAATATCAGCCACTAGGCCCGTTTCTAGCAAAGAGCTTTGCTTCGACGGTGTCACCATGGATAGTAACCATGGAAGCACTCGCACCTTATCGCCAGCAATGGTCGCGGCCCGACGATCACCCTCAGCCCTTACCGTATCTTGATTCGCAAGAACTGCGCAACAAAGGTTCGATAGACATGCATCTTGAGGTATACATCCAAACCGAAAAAATGCGTGCCGAAAACGTGGCCGCTGAACGTGTGGCGGCGAGTAATTTCAATCAGTCATATTGGTCGATATCGCAAATGGTAACGCACCACAGCGTTAACGGCTGTAATCTAAGCCCGGGTGATTTGCTGGGCAGCGGTACTATGTCCGGCGATAGTGCAGACAGTGTTGGTGCCTTGCTCGAAGCTACCGTAGGCGGCAGTCAGCCAATCACTTTAGCCAATGGCGAGCAACGAACGTTTTTAGAAGACGGTGACCAAGTAACGCTAAAAGGCTATTGCAGAAACTTATCGCAGAGCGACAGTGCACCCAAAATCGGTTTTGGTGAAGCGAGCGCTACTGTTTTGCCGGCAGTCGGTCACTAATATGAACGTCGATCTAAGCGTTGAACGCATTCATCACGTTGCTTACCGCTGTCATGACGCGAAAGAAACGGTAGAGTGGTATGTCAAAAATCTGAATATGGATTTTCAGCTTGCCATCGCCGAAAACCAGGTGCCGTCTACCAAAGAGCCAGCCCCTTACATGCACGTCTTTCTCGATGCCGGCAACGGTAATGTGCTGGCGTTTTTCGAGCTGCCCACCAAGCCAACAATGGGGAGGGACCTTAATACGCCAGAATGGGTACAGCACATCGCCTTTAAAGTTAAAGACATGAAAACTCTGCTGGCGTATAAATCTCATTTAGAACAAAATGGAGTAGAGGTCTTAGGCGTTACGGATCATTCGGTGTTCCATTCAATTTATTTTTTTGATCCTAATGGGCATCGCTTAGAACTCGCCGCTCCAGACAATCAGGAGCAAGATAAACTGCGTCGACTCGACGAAGTAAAATGGGCAATGTTAGAAGAATGGTCGCAAACTAAACGCGCGCCTCGACATGCCGATTGGATGCATAAGTCTGAGCTTGATTAACAACGAACTTAGTTCCTAAAAATAAAAACAGATGACCCTCAACTAAAGTCTCTAAAACGCTATAAAACTCAATAGAACGGCTATAGATAGAAAGCACTAAATAATGAAGTCACAACAAGACGTAATTGCCAGCTTACCAACTCATCTTCAACCGTTTGTCGCGGTACAAGACTATTCGCACTACACGGCGCGCGATCAGGCGATTTGGCGATTTTTATTGCATCAACTGAATTTTAGTTTAGCCAGTACAGCGCACCCCACATATGCCGAAGGACTAAACAAAACCGGCATTGGTTTGGAGTCGATTCCACGCATTGAAACTATAAATGCGAACTTAAATAAATTGGGCTGGCAGGCGGTCGCAGTCGATGGGTTTCTTCCGCCCGCGGTGTTTATGGAATTTCAGGCACGTAAGGTTCTGGCCATTGCCTTGAACATACGTTCGTTTTCCAACATGCTCTATACGCCCGCACCGGACATCATTCATGAGTCCGCCGGTCACGCGCCGTTTTTGGTGGATATCGATTACGCTGAGTTTCTTCAATTGTTTGGAGAGTTGGGTATGCGCGCGATTGCCAATCAACACGACATGGATATATACGAAGCGGTTCGCCAACTTTCCATCGTCAAAGAAAATGAGTCGCCAGATGATCCGTCAATAGCTGCGGCACAAAATTTAGTTGAACAACTGCAAGCCAAAGAAGTAGCTCCGTCTGAAGCAAATTTATTGGCTCGTTTGCACTGGTGGACAGTTGAGTATGGTTTAGTCGGTGATTTAGACGACTATCGTATTTATGGGGCGGGCCTATTGTCGTCTCTGTCAGAAAGTCAGGATTGCATTGATGATATTAGAGTTAAAAAATTACCACTGACGTTGGATGCGGTGCTTACCTCTTATGATATTACTAAACCACAACCACAGTTGTTTGTAACAGAGTCTTGTCGGCACCTGAGTCAGGTTCTCGAAGAGTACGGGCGGCATATGTGTTGTCAGCGTGGTGGGGCTAGTGCATTGCGCGAAGCGCTTGAAAGTGGCGCAGTCAATACGGCGCAATACAATTCAGGTTTACAAGTTTCGGGTCGCATTTCAAACGTTATTAGTGATGCGGTTGGCAATGCTATATATTTGCAAACCGATGGCCCATCACAGTTGGCCTACCAAAACACACAATTGGTCGGTCACGGCATCGAACATCATGAACACGGATTTGGCTCGCCGGTGGGTAAGCTTCGAACCATGGAGCGTTGCTTGTCGGCCTATACCGTTGATGAATTAAAACGGCATGGAATCGATCTGGGTAAAAAGGTAACGCTTAATTTTTTATCCGGTATAAAAGTGGTCGGTCAACTTACCAATATTCTGCGCCGAGATCAGAAGAACATTCTGTTTACCTTTGAGCAGTGCACGGTGAGAGATGTTAATGATACCGTGCTGTTCGATCCTAGCTGGGGCGTGTTTGACATGGCGGTTGGTACATCGATTGATTCGGTTGCTGGCGGCGCGGCGGATCAAGTTGCCTTTCCCATTTATGAGGCACCTTCACAAAATGTAAGCGCTGAACAAGTTTACAACGCGCTAACTATGGATCAGTTTAAGCTGTACGCGAAGTTACGTGCCGCACGAGAAAATCATGGCGCAGACCATGTGTCTACTCCGGAGAGCCTTTCCGTCGAGACGAAAGAGTTGATCACTTTCATTGATCAAAAAGACGATTTCGATTGGTTACTTAGATTTGAAGCCTTAGAGTTAGCAAGCCAATCAGATGACCTTGAATCAATTCGCGAATCATTGACCAAAAGCCTTGTGCAAGAACAAGGCAATGCAGCCACACTGATTAAGCAAGGGCTTACACGTTTGGGTCTGGCTTAATTTATTGATTGTGATTAAATAAAGTAAATTACTTTACACGTAAGTCATTAGTATTTCGGTTTAGTTCGCTTCAATCTTGAAGAAACAAGTCGCACGAAAACCAGTGCTTGGTTTTGACAAGTTGCAGAAAAAAGTAAAAAACTACCCGCTATAAAAATGAACATTAGGCTGCTGAAAGCAGACTTAATCATGATGTTGCTTTCAAAACTATACGCATATTGTAGGTAGATGCACGCCATCGTAGCGGCGTAAATTGATAGTAGTCGAAAACTCGTGGATAAAATTGGCGTTAGTTTATTTAAAAGTAGGCTGAGGCAAAAGAAATAGCACAACTCCGATACCCAAAAGGCAATGGCGATGGTGATTACATCACCATTTGAATAGACTAACCAGACGCCAAAAAGCGCTATGAAAACTCTGAATAGGTCTGCCATCAGCATTAACTTTGTTGGCATTCTGGCGATGACCGTCTGATTTAGCCATTGATTTATAGAGCGTATTCCTACAACTGCGCCGACGATTATTATTAAGAATGGAACCGTTATATATTGATTTCCAAAAATAAGTTGAATTAGGTTTTCGCCAATGCCACAGAGTAATGCAAGTAGGGGTAGCAGAAAAAAACAATGGATTAGACCATTGTCGATGATCACCTTTGTTAGGTCTTTCCCTGAGGTACTAATTCTGCGAATGAATATTTTTGATAAAGCGAGGGTGATGATGTTGGTACCATTCACCAGTAGCATTAAAGTCAAAACATAAACTGCGAATATTTCAAGACCCGTACTGCGAGCTACAATCGCCTTATCAAATTCAATACTTATAAACTTTAGTAAGCCAACAACTAATAACGGTGCGCCGAATTTGATTAACGAAGTGAAATGTTGTCGGTCTAGGGCTAAGCTATATTTTCGTTGAGCAAAGAGATGCGAAAGAGCGGTGCTTACCGAATGTCTAAATACGAATGACACATAGAAAGCCCAGTAATTTTCCCATATTAAGATACAAGTTAAGGCTACAAGGATAGATGAAACGTCGGCTATTAATGTGATCCTGGCGGTAATCATGTAGTTGTGTTGTCGATGTAAGCGCTGGTGATCAAGATGCGCAAAGCCATTCAGGAAAGGAACGATAGCTAGCCAAGCGTAATTGAAATCGACGTCTTTAATATCGAGGAATATTGGTACGAATGGTGCGATCAGTATCATGCCAATGCTTACTAATACTCCGCGTACAATCATGGTGCTGTGCATGGTTGCTTGGAGACGACTTAAGCCTCCTTCTTGAGAGCGTTGCAAAAAGTTTTCATGTCCAAAGTTGCTGATATACTCAAATAAAGACAAAACAAGGCCAAAAGTTAAGGTTACCGCAAAATCAGATGCGCTCAGAAAGCGAGCAAATATAATGTTACGAATCAACATAGACGTAACAATGCTTAGATGAATAGTGATGGACCCAAAAGCCGCAGTTGCGTATTTACTCATGCACAGTGTCGGTTATTTTGAATGAGTTGTAGTTGGTAAGCTTGAACGTCGGTCACGGAACGGTTTAATAATTGAATTTGAACGCTTTTTTCTGCGTTGCCTGTTGCTTGATTTTCTCATTGCTGATGTGGCGAGTATGATAAAAAACAGACTGACTGTAGACCCCCAAAAGTGTACAGTGCATCCCACCAAGCTAAGGCTAATTGTGGTAATAAACCAGGCCTTATTAAGGTTTTTTTCTTTCCGTGATTTACACGCTTGGTAGTTTTTTAAGTTTGACTTAAGGGTTAAAACTATCGCTAGGGAGTTTAAAAATAGCATTGGCGCGCCATAGCGAAGTAAAATGACCAACCAGTAACTGTCTACCGATGACGCCATTAACCTACTCCAAAATAGATTCTCGAGCAGTGATGTCATTTCCGTTGAAAATCCGTAGCCGACTAAAAATGATTGAATAGATTGGCCAGCTAGAAAGAAGCCGTTGGACCACATGTTGTACCGGATATAGCCATTATGTTCGCTAAATAAAAAGTAACTAAACATGACTCTCAAAGGGTCGCGATTCGAGGCTATATCGATGAACGCGTACATCAAGAAAACAAGAAAAATTAATAACCACCATTTATGACTTTTGCCGCGTGTTATCACTGACCAAACATACAATGATGCTTGAGCGACAACTGCCAGAATTGGCCCTGATGATGCCGACGCTATAACCCCAATGAATGACAAACTTGTCAAGCCAGCAAAAAGTTGCTTACGCCGAAATATGGCGAATCCAATCGGCAATGCTGCGGCACATATACTTCCGAGGACAATAGGGTGATCAGTGGGGCCATAAGCGCGCCATATGCCCATGCGGATTTCAAGATCTGGAGAAAAGGTATTGCCGGTAATGAGTGAAGCAATATTGTGAGTGAAGGGCTGCCCTGTGATGGCTTCCGGTATAGCTAGAGCTGCCATTATAGATGCCACGATCAATAATGTTTTGCTAATAGAAACCAATTTTTCGTGGTTATAAATCGTCAGCCGAGTTAAGAAAAAAGGTACGAAGGTTTCTAGAAATAAAATGCCTCCGCTTTCAATCGCTGAAAAAATGTCGGTATTTATAATTAAGGAAATCGTTGGCCAAATACACACCATCAAAGCAACAGAATCAAGTGCTTGCCATCTGAAATTACGCTCAAAGATTAGTTTTTTAATAACCCATGAAGCAAAGATAATGAGTAGTAATCGATAGGGGGAAAGGAATAAGGGTCCAACCTCAATAGTGAATTCCTTGGGTATTAAAAAACTGTATAATAGAGTTTGTAATTTCCACATTTTCCTAAGTCGGTCTCACGCTAGTTGGATGTCTTATAGCAAAGTATTTGGATTTCTCTATTCGAATAATTTAATTGTAGCAGCGATGACGGTAATTATTATAATAATTACCGTCCAATTCCAATTGTCTCTTTGAAGGGTTCTAAGTAATGCTATTAATAAAAGCGAAAGGAGGATTGGGAAATCGTATGTTATCAACGGCATCTGCGATAGCTTATGCAGAAGCTACCAAACGAGATTGGTGTATAGATTGGCGTGATGGCGTATATGCACCCGTTGGGACAAACGCCGTAAATCATTTGTTTCAGACTTCTAAGCGCGATTGTGTTGATCAAATTATAAGTACGGAAAGTGTAAATCCCACTGTATGGGCAAGCCAAATAGAGCTTTCGGTAGATGCTGTTATTTCAGCTAGTTTTCCCACTAAACATTCAAGTCAGCTAATTTATCGAAAACTGAGCGCGCCTATAACAGCCGCACCTTCTAAAGATGCAGTGGAGGTATTTTGGTCGTACACATCCAAATTTGGACGAATTAAACGCTTTTTGACGACAGAGCAACAAAAACTTGGTCGAGATAAAGTACTTGCTAAGGTCTTAAATTGTTACCTGTCGCCTTCTCCACGAATCATGAGTGCTGTAGATACCTTTGTCTGCGCTGATGACAATAGGACGTTAGGTGTTCATATACGATTTACCGACCTTAAGGTTCCAATTGATAAAATAATATCTACAGTCGCGATTGAACTGAAAAAATTTAAGTATAAGTCAATTTTTTTAGCAACAGATAGTCTTTATGCAGAAGAGTTGTTCCAGCAAAACTTTCCGAACGTGATCACTCAAAATAGGCGTTATTGTGAATCTAACAGTAGGTTACATTTAAGTACCGAATACCCCGAAAAGCTTAAGGATGCCGATATTGCTCTAGTCGATATGTATGCGCTTTCGAGATGTTCGGGTTTGGTCTATTGTTCACGATCCACATTTTCGGAAACAAGTCGAATACTGGGCCAGTTCGAGCGCGAAAGAGTTGTGGACGTAGATCGTTATAATTTATTTATCCAAGTTAAAAAATTATTGCGAGAATATGTGTAATTGGTGCACCGTGAATGTCTGGTCCCCCCAATGTTTAACTGACATTTTCAATAAAACGCCCCTCTTAAAAATCATCACCGCATCGTATAGAAAACGAATATGTTCGTTGGCTTTGGTTTAGAAGTATCACGCTTTACGGGCTCGTATTGCGAACTGCAAGTATGCGGTGTCTGTTCCTAAAAATGCTTGGCCTAAATATGATAAAAATCGTTTAGGGCCATATGGCCGATCACCGAAGCGATTGATTCCCTGTATCGTTTCTATTTTCCAACCTAGTTCTTCCAAAGTACGTTGAAGGCTCTTACGAGTAAAGAATCTTAGGTGTGTTTTGTCGAGTATTCCTGCTTCCCGATAGCGCCAATCTTTAAGAACTAAAAGTTCAAACAAATTCGGTAAAAATCTTACATTGGGTATCGACATCAAAAGTGTACCGTTATGCGTAAGTTTGTTCTTAATATCCGTTAGAAACTTATCATAGTGCTCTATATGTTCGATTACATCATTGCATATAATCAAGTCAAAATAGTTCTCTGCTATATCTTCGCATACAGATTCATATGATCCCACGATCACTTTGGTCATGTGTTTAGAAGCTATCGCGGCAGCCGCCGCGTCTGGTTCTACCCCCCAGCTTTCTACGTTAACATTAAACGATTTTGCAAAATTACCTGAACCGCAGCCAACTTCCAGTACTCTCGAGTATGTATCGGGCATAAATTCACGCATTTCACTGCGACCAAATTGATAGTATTGAATTGAACTCATGACGATCAGAACCGAAAATCAAGGTTAGAGGCTAAGCTAAAACTATTCGATAATCTCATTTTTATGTTTTTACAAAAAAATCATCAGTTGCGGCTATCCTCGCAACACACTCATACCCAAGTGCTTTGAGGTGGCTGCGAATCGACTCACACCCTCCAAGAATTCCATCATTTTCTATTAACAAATAACGTGGGTTTAAAACGGAAAAGTCTATTCCTTTTAGTACTCGAAGTTCCGCCCCTTCTACATCGATCATGATCAAATCAACAGGGTGAGGTTCGGTCAAAAAGCTATCTAATGGGCTAACATTGATCGTATATTCGTTGTACTGATAAATTTTCAGATCTTCGTCTCTTACGTGAGCTTTAAATCCAGATAGAGCATGTTCCCAACCCTTATTTGGTAGTATTTCTATAAATGTTTCCTGGCCTATAGTGTCTGCCACTGCGCCGCACACCAAGGGAGTTTTACGGTGCTTCAACCATAGAGGTCCAAAGTGCTGTAACGGGTCTATTGCTAACCCTGTCCAGCCTTGTTGTTCGAAGAAAAAACTATTGCTATTAACGATCGGTTTGTTAGCGCCAATATCTATAAATTCACCAATACCGAGCTCTGAAAAATATTCATTCCAAAGAAAGTAATCCTGACCGTATTGAGAGTGATAGCCTTTTTCGCGTTGTTTTAGAATCGCTTTATACGGGTAGTGAATATACTTTGCGCCTGGATAACGCTGCTTAAAAATGCTTTTGTCTCTTATTGTTTTGTATTGAATGTAAGTCCACTTAGCAAGGTCATACATAAAAGTATTAATAAGGAGTTCTTTGAATTTGGCTCGCACAGTATTGATAAGTGATAGATTAGGGATCTGAAGTTTAAGTGGCAGACAATTTAAAATTATATTATACGCATTGGTAGCTATTCGCACACTGTTAGTTCGCCGAGTGATTAAACTTTGAGAAATGGTTGATTGTCCGGCGCTAGGTTCGCAAGTGTCAGCCCCCGAATTCAATCTTAGAATGTCTAGAAAATTGGCTGATGATTTCACATTGCGTGCCATATGAAAGTGTAAAGGCTTAGATCATGTGATTACGACCTAGCATCTGACGCCTTTAATTAATAACGAAGTGGTATAGGTAAATTCGAGCACAAAGATACTTTCCTTTTTAAAATTGCTGATGTAGAGTCAAAACTTCAATCCATGTGATTGTGGCCGCGCATTTAAATTATCTTATAGGAAAGAGATTGCCTTATAGCCCTACTACTCTTGCATCAATTTCGTATGCCATTGAACAACAATCTCTGCCTAAAGAGTTTGTTGAAACCATCAGTAAATACTATCACCCACTGGGCAACTCTATTGCTCAGAAAGTAAAAGGTCATAGCAATAGATCCGTTCATTTTGTTGGCATACAAGGTTCGCAAGGTAGCGGTAAAAGTACCTGCGCTTCATTTTTAAAGTTACTGCTTGAGTCAGAACATGAACTGCAAGTTGTGGTGGCTTCTATCGATGATTTTTATTTGACTAGGGCTGAGCGTAAATTTCTAGCACAAAATACTCATGCCTTGTTTGCAGTCAGAGGCGTGCCGGGCACGCATGATGTTGCGATGATGCAATCGGTTTTTGATAGAGCTGAGGCAGGTCAGACGTTTACCGTGCCTGCATTTGATAAAGCAACAGACGACCGCGCTCCTGAATCAGACTGGCAATCCATAACAAGACCTGTCGATGTGGTTATTTTAGAAGGTTGGTGCGTCGGTGTAGTGGAGCAATCAGATCAAGATTTAAGACAGCCTGTTAATCGTTTAGAAGAACTTGAAGACCCAGACTGCCTATGGCGAAAAATGGTTAATGATGCGATTAAGCAAGATTACAAAAAGCTGTTTGATCGCTTGGATTTATTGATCTGCTTACAAGCCCCAAGCTTTGATTGCGTTTTGGGTTGGCGTCAGCTGCAAGAACAAAAGATGATTGAAAAATTACAATCGGAAGGCAAGAGCATTGAGCTGGCACAGACACCGAAGCAAATTGAACGGTTCATATCACACTACCAACGCTTAACCGAACACGCCATCAAAACCTTACCTTTGACCGCTGATTACGTTCTGACCTTGAATGAGCACCATGCATTTACTGACTTGCGGGCAAGGCTGAAATAGTCATGAACTATATTATTTCGACGGATCTAGATGGTACCTTGATAGACCACCATGACTATTCGTTTGATGCAGCCGCTCCAGCAATAGAACGTTGTAAAACGTTAGGTATTCCAATTGTTCTCAATACCAGCAAAACGGCTCAAGAAGCAAAAGCTTTACAACTAGCACTGGGGCTGGATTCACCATTAGTTGTCGAAAATGGCAGTGCTATAGTCATGTCAAACTCTGCATCAAGCGATACGCTGTTCGGCGCATCTCGCTATGACGTATTAAACTTTATACAGTCTGTTCGTAAAGAGCATAAATGGCGCTTTGAAGGATTCAATGACTGGAGTATTCAAGACATAATCAAACATACAGGCTTGAGTCAACAAGACGCGAAACTTGCCAATACCAAACAATATAGCGAGCCATTTGTCTGGCAGGATTCGGCTGAGGCCTTACAACGCTTTTCAAGCTTGGCAAACGATCAGGGCTTATCAATACTCAAGGGCGGGCGGTTTTACCATTTACAGGGTCAGACCGACAAAGCAAAACCTTTAAAATGGATGATGCAGCATTACTCGACACTGTTTCCAAGCCTGTCTGGTAGACCGAAGTTAATCGCCCTTGGTGATAATCATAACGACATAGCGATGCTTAATGCGGCTGATATTGCGGTATGCGTTCGGTCACCGGTTGCCGATTATCCGGCTCTTTCAACTTCGAGCGTGATTAAGGTCATTCAAACCACAGAGTTTGGCCCTGCCGGCTGGAACGAAGCGATTTCGCAAATATTGGATCAACATTAACGCAACTACTTTCTTAAAATAGGACGACAACGAATTTAATTATGGCTGATTTCTATCAAAACGGCATCATTACAACCCTACATAACCTTCATCAACGTAGCTTAGAAGACATTGAGGCGGAGTTAAGAAGTTTCCAGAAAAAACGACCGATGGCTTTGGTGCTACCGTCGCTTTATTCTGAGCTTGAAGGAGACGCCTTGCCTAAAATTGTGCAGGAATTAAGTAAGGTTGATTATCTTGACGATATTATCATTGGCCTCGATAGGGCCTCTGAAGAAGAATATAAAAAGGCTCTCGAGTTTTTTAAGCCACTGGGTCAAAGCTTTAAATTGCTTTGGAACGACGGCCCTCGTCTTCAAGCCATAGACAAAAAACTTGCGGCACAGAATCTTTCACCAAAAGAATTAGGCAAAGGCCGAAATGTCTGGTTCTGCTTTGGTTACGTTTTAGCAGCTGACCGTGCTGAGTCGGTGGCATTACATGATTGTGATATCGTGACTTATGACCGAAGTATGGTAGCGCGATTACTCTATCCGGTAGCAAACCCAAATTTCAGTTACAAATTTTGTAAAGGTTATTATGCTCGCGTCGCTGATGGAAAAATGAATGGCCGTGTAACGCGTCTTCTAGTAACGCCGCTGGTTCGGGCTTTAAAAAAAGTGTATGGCCAAAATGATTACTTAGACTACATTGATAGTTTTCGCTATCCACTGGCGGGTGAGTTTTCGTTTCGTACTGACGTGATCAATGACCTGCGCATACCCAGTGATTGGGGACTGGAAATTGGCGTCTTGTCAGAGCTCAATCGCAATTACGCCAATAACCGTATTTGTCAGGCGGATATTGCGGATGTCTATGATCATAAGCATCAAGATTTATCGCCTGAAGATACGGCTAAAGGCTTATCAAAGATGTCGATCGATATATGCAAAGCTTTGTTTCGAAAGCTCGCTACCAATGGCGTTGTTTTTAATTCTGAAACGTTTAGAGCCATTAAAGCGACCTACTTTCGAATCGCACTGGATTTCGTCGAAACATATTACAACGATGCAAAAATGAATGGACTAGAAATTGACGTTCACAGCGAAGAGGCGGCAATCGAAATGTTCGCAAAGAACGTGTTAATAGCCGGAGATGACTTTTTAGAAAACCCGATGGAAACCCCATTTATCCCAAGCTGGAATCGTGTACTGAGTGCATTCCCTGAACTACAAGACGAGTTGGTTGCTGCGGTAGATGCCGACATGCGTGACTATTCTTAATATAATTCTTTAACTGTCAAAACCCCAAACCCTAGCTCCAAATCTAAAGCCTTATATATTGTTAGTAAACTAGTATGTCTGATTCTATTAATAACCCAGTTGTTAAACCTATTCTTACGGTTGTTAGAGACCACCTAAGTCGAATTTATCCTAGTCAAGAAACAGAGGTCACACATAAGGCGCTCCAAGCCATGGGGCTTCAGCCTGAGCAAGAGACGCAGCCGCTGCATCAAAACAAATGGAGTGAACAAGATGTTTGGATGATCACCTACGGCGATAGCGTTAAGAGTGAAGGGCAAGCTCCCTTGCAAACTTTGAAGCGCTTTACAGATAATTTTTTGGCGGATGTCATCAGTGGTGTGCACATTTTACCGTTTTTTCCGTTTAGCTCGGACGATGGTTTTTCGGTCATTAACTATGCTCAAGTAAATGACAGCTTAGGGGATTGGGATGATATTAAGAACATAGCATCAGAATACGATCTAATGGCTGATCTCGTGGTTAATCACTGTTCGCAACGAAGCCAATGGTTCGAGAACTTCAAACTATGTAAAGACCCGGGTAAAGACTATTTTGTACAGGCTGAACCTAGCGCAGATTTAAGTAAAGTTGTTCGCCCTCGAACCTCGCCCTTGTTGCGCGAAACACAAACTCTTGATGGTCTTAAATATGTTTGGTGTACTTTTAGCCATGATCAGGTTGATCTGAATTTTGCTAACCCTAAGGTATTTCTAGAGATGGTTCGTATTATTCGAGCCTACCTCGAACAAGGAGTGCGAATATTTCGATTAGATGCGGTCGCTTTTTTATGGAAAGAACCGGGCAGCGATTGCATTCATTTACCTGAAACACATGAATTTGTTCGGCTGTTTCGAACCTTAATCGAAGCGCATACCAATGACGCGATCGTCATTACCGAAACCAATGTACCAAACCATGAGAACCTATCTTATTTTGGTAACGCGAATGAAGCGCACGCCGTTTACAACTTTTCATTACCGCCGTTATTGCTGCATGCCTTTGCGACCGGTAATGCCGAGCATTTGCAGCGATGGCAGATGAGTATGCCTCCCGCGCAGTCGGGGACTTTCTATTTTAATTTTATTGCCAGCCATGACGGTATTGGTTTACGCCCTGCCAAAGATTTGCTATCTGAACAAGATTTAGATCAGTTAATTAACACCATGCAGAATTTTGGTGCACGCATATCTTGGCGTTCGGTTGAAGGTGGTAAAAATGAAGCCTATGAAATTAATATAGCGTTGTTTGACGCATTGCAGGGCACATCAAACGGCCCTGATCGCTGGCAACAGGATCGGTTTTTATGTGCGCACGCCATAATGTTTGCCTTAGAGGGAGTGCCAGGTGTGTATATACACAGTTTATTGGCAACGCAAAATGATTACGAAAAGGTTGAGTTGACCAATCAGAATCGCAGCATAAACCGATCTAAATGGGATTACCAAGAGCTTAAAGAAAAGCTCGCCGAGCCGAGCAATCATCATGCTCAAGTGCTTGCCAGTATGACTAAATTATTAAAGCTAAGAAGAGCACAACCGGCGTTTCACCCCAATGCTGTTCAATACACATTGCATTTAGGCTTGTCGGTTTTTGCATTTTGGCGACAAAGTATTAACCGTGATCAAAGTATTTTTTGTCTATTTAATGTGACGGATCAGACTGTATCAATACCGCTATCATCGGTGAACTTAATAAGCCTAGACACTTGGGTAGATCTAAATACAGGCAAGACTTATCTCGCAACCGATCAAGCGATTGAGTTGCCACCCTGTGGCTTTGTTTGGTTGACTAATAAGGTGTTTGAATAGTCTAAATTTAGACTGTAGGGTAAACCCCTGCTCGCTTAATTAAACATATAGTAGCTCAGAGATGGTTGATAAATTTTTTGTCTAACAACCATCTCTTTTTTACGTTTACTTTTTAACGCTCATATCTAATGAGAGGTCTTTGGCGGCTTTTACACTCATCATTTCGATCAGTGCCATGGCATTGGATCCACCGTCACTACCTTCGCCCATTTGTACTTCAGGAACCCACTTTTGTTTTTCGACCGCCGACGCAAAACGCCCCATCACTCGCTCATACGTTTCAAGTTTTTGTGCCAAGGCACCATCCGCTTCTATTACCAAGCGTTTGTAAGCGCCGTCGCCTTCGCCGCGTAAAATTTGTTCTTGTTTATACTCAATCGCGGCTAATTTCTTTTGCTCGGCCTCAAGCTTTTGTTGGCGTGCGACTTCGACGTTTTTTTGTGCGGTAATTACAGCAACTTCTTTTTCACGTTGTGCGTCTACTACGGCCTGTTCTTTGACCACTTCTTTTTGGTATTTAGCCGTCATTACATTAGCCTTACCTTGCTCTTCAGAGGTGATGGCGTCTTGCTTAGCGCGTTCTGCATTGGCTATGGCGGTGATGATAGCCATGGTTGCTTCGCGTTTAGTCGCAATTTGGTTTAAGGTTTTTGGCTCGAAGTCCCAATCGGTAATTTGAAAGCCGTTAACATCAATCCCGTAATCAGCAAGGTCGCTGTCTAAATGTACGGGTAAGCCGTTAGCCCCGTAGCTAATCACCGGTACGTTTTTAGTCACTTTTTTGCCTGTGCTTTCGTCCATGGTCGAAATTTTTTCGAGCTGGGTTTGGAACTTGCCTTTAGATATTTGCTGGCTTGCCCATTGCGTATAAATGCTTCGTTTTTCGGCATAGGCTTCTTCAGAGCTCATTAAACCTGCCGTGAGGTTCATGCCTTCTTCGGTCACTGATTTGATTAACTTTTGCGATACGCCTCGGTTTGATCGAAATGCTTTATGCAGATGCAGCATGGTGTCTTGGTCATCTGGCAAGGTGAAGCGTGCTTTGCCATAAACGGTACCAGTACCGCCATCTTGATAACGAACCTCGATACCGGTTTGACTGATGGATGAACCCACATCTGCCGAACTTTTATCGTAGTCGAAAGTGATCACATCGTTGTAAATCTCGGCGGTACCAAACCACTGTGGATAAATGCCCGGTGAGAATTTCACGTACAGCTTACCCGTCGGGTATTGCACCACGGTTCGGTGGCCAGCGTTGTTAATGCCGAATGCCATAAAAAGTATTACTAAAGCACCGATAAATAAGATACCTAGAACGATAAGTTTTGCGGGAATTTTGGTCATGGTTAGCTTCCTTTATTATTATTTGAATTTAGTTCCTTCATTTCTGAACGCACATCGGCCTGGCGTGCTTTTTCTTCGGCTATCTCTAGTTCTATATCGATCAGATCGCCTTCTATAAAAGTATCTTTTAACTCCTGTTCTTTTCGGTCACGAGCAAAGTACTTTCGTAGTTCACGTATTAATACAATGAGTATAAATACAATCGTGAATATGATGAACAATCTAATCATTAGATCTTACTCCCTTTATAGTGTTAATAATTTGGCCATTGTGTTGCGGCTGATGACCAAAAAAACGGTGGGCTAGAAAAATCCGTCCCATGGAAATTTGGCTTGCAGGAGTCCACACAAAGCCATTGTATCACTATAAGATGGCGCGGTTTATAAGAAATTCAAGTGCTTAGAAGCAAGCCTTGAATGACGGGCAGTTCTAAAAACGCTCCATTAGCGAGCCAAACCCGTATACTTTGTCTTCGATTCCATTTGTCCGTAGAGCGTTCCAATAGGTTGCTGTGTTAATCGCAATAACCGGTTTGCCTAGCCATTTTTCGGCTTCCATCGCGGTACGAATGGTGGATAAGTTAGTGCCTACTTGAAGCAGCGCATCTACATCATCGCCATCAAGGCGTTTGAATTGTTCAATCAAGGTGCTTTCTGGCACTTGCGCAATGGCTGTCCAAGTTGGGCATTCCAGGCAACTGTCGCGCACACTTTCAATGCCAAAATCGCTCAGATAGTTAGTCACGATTTCATTGGCGATTGGAAAGTACGGTGAGACAAACGCCACTTTTTTAATGTTTCCATAGGCTTGAATTGCCGCTACCAATGATTGTGCCCCGGTCGATACGCCCACACCGCTGACCGCTTCAACGTTTTCACGCCATTTTTGGCCGCCTTCAGCACCGCCGTAGAACGTTACGGCAGACATGCCCATTACCAAATGATCTGGGTAACAGGTCATGGCGCCGTTAACGGCATCGATGGTATTTTTATCAATTTCCAACGTGCCGGCCATAAAACTCTCGTTAGACACAGCGTTGGCATTTTGGATAACAATTCGGCTGTAATGATTCGTCACGCCCGGCACTCGCAAATCGTCGAAGTCGGGTTGAACAATTGTGTTGGTTGATGGACCAATCACACCAAACAGTTTTCGATAGCCTTGCACGTCTTTCATTGGAATAGCCTGTCTTTTGATTCGGTTGCTACTGTATTTTTGCAGCATCGTTCAACGACGCAAACATGGCTTGCTTGAGTAAAAATTCGCGTCGCAAGTTAGGGTCTTTCTGGACACGACGCATTTCGTTTAAGCGCTGCTTATGGTTTTCGGCTTTGCCGTGTTCTAGCAAGGCCTTGTTTTGCATAGTTTGAGCCTGAATAAAATCGTGCGTCACTTGGCGACGTTGACGGTCAAAGACATTAAACTGCTCTTCATCGTGTGAGGTTTCTAAGCAGTGCGCAATTCGTTCACATAAATTCCAAGCGTCGTGTATGCCGCTGTTCATGCCAAAGCCGCCTAAGGGGTTATTTAAGTGCGCTGAATCTCCGGTTAGAAATACGCGGCCATAGTTAAACTTAGTCGCCACGCGTTGATGCACGCGGTATATGGTGCGGTGTTCGGTTTGAACATCGCGTTGACCAGTCAGTCGGTACATCACGTCTTCTTTATACTCGTCGGACGTTAAAAACTCGTCGCTTTGTTCTTCTGACGCTGGCACTAAAATTCGCCATACGCTGGGCACTCTTAGCAATACAAGCCATTCTTTTGGATCAGACACATAGTTAACGTACGACAAGCTTTCTATGTGGTCTTTCAATTCTAATTTGGTGGAAAGAGTTAAAAATTTCTCTGGGTAAGTGAAGCCTTCAAACTGCACGCCCAACCATTTTCGAATGATAGAGTTTCCGCCGTCAGCGCCAATTAAATACTGTGCCTTAAGTTTGACGATTTCATACGGCGTTTCCAGCGCAACTTCCACACCTTTGTCGTTTTGCTCAAATGCCGTCACTCGGTGACCGAACCGAACTTCGCAATTTGGGTGATCTTCCAAGGCCTCGGCCAACATGCCGGCCATCACGTGTTGTTCGCACTGAACTCGGTAAGGAAACTTGGTTTGATCCTTTAATTCGGTGAGGTCAAACTCGATGACTTCGCCCGACTCACGCTCTCTGAAGTGATACGTCGGTGCTTTTAGCCCGCGTTTAATCAATTCATCGGCAAAGCCTAATTTATCCAACATCTCGATTGTAGGAGGGTGGAATGTTGATGCGCGCAGGTCTTGAGCACAATCATTGCCCGCTTCGCATAAAATGACTTTAACGCCATGATTAGCGAGGTAGTAGGCGGCAACGGTGCCGACTGGCCCCGCGCCGGCAATGATTACTTGAGCGTCTTGCATGGTTTTTTCGTACTTAATAGGTTTACTTTATGGTATCTTAACATAATGATATAACAAACAGTCAATTGGTTTGCTGAGTAAGTATATTAAATACTATTCAATCAGGCCGTTTCGATGAGAAGAGAACATTATATGAAATCAAAATATCATGAGTTTTCCTATGCTTGGCGCGTGGTTGTGGCCTCGGCGGTCGGTATTGGTTTAGGCCTGTCGCCAATTCCTATTTATACCCTCGGTGTATTCGCCTTACCGCTCGCGCAAGAATTTGGTTGGGGTATCGATAAGGTGATGCTGGCTTTACCGGTGCTAACTATCTGCTCGCTGTTGCTGGCTCCGTTAGTTGGCCTAGTGGTCGATAAAGTGGGTGTCAGAAAAGTGGCCCTCACATCGGTCATTACCTTTTCTTTGTCCTTGATGTTGCACGCATTAAACCCGGGCTCCTATACGTATTTTCTCGCCATGTGGGCGGTGGTCGCGGTCATGGGTATTGGTACTTTACCGATCACCTGGACGCGCGCGATCAATCATTGGTTCAGCGATTGTCGTGGGCTGGCATTAGGTTCGGCCCTAGTCGCAACAGGATTGTTCGGTATTGTGGCTAAGCTGTATGCGGCAGCGCTGATCGATGCTTATGGGTGGCGCATGGCTTTTGTTGGCCTTGGTATGTTGCCATTAGTGATCGCACTGCCGGTGGTGTTTTTCTTTTTTAGGGACGTCGATGATCCGAAAATAGACCCTAAACACATTCCTCAATTGGAAGTAGATGGCGTGAATCATCTTGAGCAAGGGCTCAGCACCAAAGCCGCTTTTACTGATTGGCGCTTTTGGCTGTTGTGCGTTTGTTTTGTGGTCATATCGTTTGGCGTTGGCGGTACCATTCCAAATATGGAAAACCTAATGGGTTCTAAAGGCTTTGATCGAGACGACGCGGTTGTGTTGGCCAGTTTAGTGGGTTATTCAGTGATGGTAGGGCGTATTGCTGGCGGCTATTTAATTGACCGTTTTTGGGCACCTATCATCGCTTGCGGTTTGCTGATTTTGCCGGCTATTTCTTGCTATATTCTGATGCAGCCACAATACGCATTTGCCGTCGCTGCGGTCGCGGTTTTATTGATCGGCTTAGCCGCGGGTGCCGAACAAGATCTGATGGCCTTTATGGTGGCTCGTTATTTTGGCATGAAGAACTATGGCGTTATTTACGGTTGCATGTACGGAGCATTCGCTCTGGGAGCCGGCACTGGGCCGTATGTGTTTGGCCGCGCCTTTGCCGAAACCGGCACCTACGATAATATGTTGATGTACGCCGGTATTGCGTTTGTTCTGGGGTCAATACCATTGCTTACGCTTGGTAAATATCGTTATTTTAATAAGAGCTAGTCTGCATTAGAATTCCGATTTACTGGGCTTATCTGTCTAGGCTGTTTGGTAGGCTCAGTTTTGATAGCCATGCTGTTGGCGAATATCTAGACAATAAAAAACCAGAGAACATTTTCTGCTAGAAAATGCGTCTCTGGTTTAGTTCGGCTCTCTTTTAGTTTGGTATAGTTCCGTTTTAAGCCGTAGTAGGTGTGCTAATTTGCTTACTTAATATGACCTTCATTATTATTAAGATACCAGTCGGCGATTTCTTCGCGTGTGGCAAACCAAACGCCATCAAGGTCTTTTGCAAAGTTCAAAAATTCACGTAGCGCGGGCATGCGATAAGCACGGCCAATCACATGCGGGTGCAGACCTAAATTCATTAAACGACCACTGTTGTCTTCGGTGGCTTCGTCTAATAGCTCAAGCAATTCGGCTTTCAAAATATCAACAAACTCAGCATTGGTGTGCGCGCGACGCGTTAGCAAAGTGAAGTCGTTGATCTCATTTGAATACGGTATGGAAACGATCGGTCCGTTATCCGTTTCAACCATATAAGGCTGATCGTCATTCATCAGGTCGCAATAAAAAGACAAGCCATTCTCAACAAGAATATTGCAGGTATTTAAGGTTCCCCGCAGCGAGGATGAAAGCCAGCCCTTGGCAGGTTTGCCAACAGATTGCTCATACACGTCCAACGTTGCTTTGATAACTTTAGCTTCTTCTTCAGGATTGTGCGCCAAGTTCGTCAATAACTCACCTTGCTCATAATTATGCGCGACGATCTCCCAATTTCGCTCTTTAACAGCACCAATCAGTTCAGGGAGTTCTAATGCTGTCTTCGCGTTCATGGTGCAGCCCAGGGGTAAACCCAGTTTGTCAAAACAGCGGATCATCCGCCAAATACCAACGCGCTGCCCATATTCACGCCAAGTAAAATTCGGAAAGTCAGGTACATTGCCAGGTAATGAATCAGGCAATATAGCCGGCCCACCAGCGTAATACGGTTTATCGGTATCCTTAATTAAGTCCCAGTACTCTAAGTTAGCGGTAACAAGGAGGGCAATTTTCGCGCCGTTGGGCCAGGCGAGTTTGCCGCGAGCCGGGATGGGTGAGTATGAATATTTCACGTTAGGTCTCTGTTATTCGAAAAGTTTTACTAAATAAGTTCTGAGGTTTTGCTCAAAATGATCAAAAGCGAGCTTGTTAAATCATATTTGAAGCAATTGGCACTATGATATATCATTAATTCATTATGGCAAGTCAATAACGATTGCTTACTTTCGACGAATAATGGCCTTCGCAGCCTGGTGCACCTATGAATATCGATCTAGCTGAGTTTTCCCCTTCCGTTGACGCGACTAAGCGTTTTCTTAGTAACCAAGAAAAGAAAATGTTAATAAATGGCGAGTGGGTTGCCGCTGCGAGTGGCGAAACGTTTGCCACCCTAGACCCAGCTACCGGTGAGTTGTTGGCCAATTTGCCTCGTGCTGCTAAGGCTGATGCTGACAACGCTGTGGCCGCAGCGCGACAAGCGTTTGAGTCCGGCGTTTGGAAGAACATGGCGCCATCCGAGAAAGCCAAAATTTTGTGGCGTGTCGGTGAGCTAATTGATGAAAACATTGATGAATTATCCGAGCTAGAAACGCTGGATCAAGGTAAGCCTCTGTTTGTGGGGCGTTGGGCGGAGATTCCTGGCGCTTCAGAACAGTTTCGTTATTTCGCCGGCCTGTGTTCAAAAATTGAGTCGTCGGTTATTCCTACTTCTATAGGCTATCAACCTGAAGGTAAGCGAGTACATGCTCAGACACGGCGCGAGCCGGTTGGCGTTGTGGCGGCAATCACGCCTTGGAACAGCCCATTAATTCTCTCGGTAATGAAGATTGCGCCGGCCCTTGCGGCGGGTTGCAGTGTTGTATTAAAACCGGCTGAAGACACTTCGCTAACGGCGGTTCGTTTAGGCGAGTTGTTAGTCGAAGCCGGTGTGCCGGCTGGCGTTGTTAATATCGTTACCGGCTATGGTCATGAAATTGGCCAAGCCTTGGCTGAGCACGACGACGTTAATAAGGTTGCCTTTACCGGCTCAACCGCGACGGGTCGTAAAATTTTAGAGGCCGCGCAAGGCAACCTTAAAAAGGTGAGTCTAGAGCTGGGCGGCAAGTCACCGGTAATTGTGATGGAAGACGCTGATCTCGAGTTAGCCATTCCTGGTGTGGCCAATGCGGTATTTTTTAATGGCGGGCAGGTTTGCGTTGCGGGTACTCGGCTCTACGTTCACGATGCCGTTGCCGATAAATTGTTTGCCGGCGTAAAAGAAATCGCCGAATCAATGAGTATGGGGCACGGTCTAAACCCGGCCACTCAAATGGGGCCGGTTATTAATCCAGCTCAGGCAGAAAAGATTAATGGTTTTGTTGAAGGCGGCGTTAAACAAGGCGCCACGCTACTAACCGGTGGCGAACTGGGTGGGCCGAACAACACCTTTATAGCACCAACGGTGTTGACCGATTGCAATCATAATATGGACATTATGCGTGAAGAAGTCTTTGGGCCGGTATTGGCCGCCACTCGTTTTGATGATTATGATTCGGTACTCGCGCAAGCCAATGACTCTGACTATGGCTTAGCCGCCAGTGTGTGGTCTGAAGGTTTGTCTAACACGCTAAGAATGTCTGAAGACCTGCATGTAGGTACCGTTTGGATCAATTCACACTTGATGTACGATGCGGCGCTGCCAATCGGTGGTTATAAGCAATCAGGTTGGGGTCGTGACAGTGGTCAAGAAGCGGTTAACAACTACTTAGAATTGAAGACTATTTGCGCTATCTACTAAACGTGCATCAAATACGCCCGTCTCAAAACGGGCTTATAGTTAAACGGGCTTGTATTTAAACCGACTTGTATTTAAATAGAGCCATATAAGCCAAGTGATGGTTTAAACTGCAAACCTCATTGCTGCCGGTCATAGAGTAGACTGGCAGCTCGGCATCCCACCTTGCCAATTTAGTAACCGCTGAAGCTAAGCTTTAGCGGTCTCGGCAATAACGTCATTAAAACGTTCTTTGGTGTCTTTCTGAGCCAGCTCTGCGGCCTCTTGATCCATCACGCTAAACAGACTGCTAATCAATTCCTGACGACTTTGTTCACGCTCTTCAAGACAAGCATGATCGGGCGTAAAGTCATTAAACTCTGATCGCTTGAGCAAGTCTTTGTCTTCGATTAAGTGCTCAAGAGTATTAAGACGGTCACGTGTGACCGACAATTCTTGAGTTAAAACCATAACCATATGCATTAGATAATCGACGCCGCGTGATTCGAAAAAAGCGGGGCGTTTGCCTTTGATTGTTTTGTTTGATGTAGTGTTATTTGACATAGTATTAGCCAGCCTAAGATTGTTTTTGTGCGATAAGAACTTCCCAACCACCGCCGGGCGCGTATTCGCCAGCCACGAATTCGACTTCAGCGGGGTCTTCTTCAGTATTTACTTGCTCTGGTGCATCTTGGTTAGCAAACTCCATAATGGCCATTGGCGCTGTGTCAAAGCGCACATCTTCTCTGTCAAAACCAGCGTCGACGGACAGTTGAATTTGATCGATATTGCGCATTGCCGTCCAGAATGGCTCGTTGTTGTACCACGTTTCATTGTCCAGAATCAGTTGCATATAAGCATCCATATTTTCAAACGGTGGTAAATCAGCGTGAATCATTAAGCCACCTGGCTTTAAGAGTCGATGGCATTCTTTAAATATTTTCGGCATCGCTTTTTGCGACGTTTCGTGTAGCAATATGTGTGAAACGATTAAGTCGAAACTGCCGTCTTCGTAGTCGGTTTGTTCCGCGTTAGCTTGTTTAAAGTGAACCGCCGCGCCTAAGCTTTCAGCTCGATGGTGGGCATAGGTCAAGCACGAGCCAGCCACATCAATGGCATGTACTTCAGCGTCTGGAAACAGCTCAGCGTAAGGCAAGGTAGAATGACCCACGGTGCAACCAAGGTCGAGAATTTTCTTAGGTTTGAAATCGGCAAAATTGCGTTGCACATAATTGACCACTGAGCGCCCCATATCATCATTATGTGGCCCCATAAAACCCATGGCGTATAAATAGACTCCACGATCGTACAACGCGCCGGCGTGCAATGGGTGTGCTCCTTCGGGGCCGGTGTAGCCGCCTGGCATGCAATGAATGTCGATTGATGAAACGTATTTAGGTACTTCAAAATTTGGGTCCAGCGATAAGCTGCCGCCGCTGGCTTTGATCGACTCGACTGCTTTATCCAAGTCGTCGATGCTTTTTTCAAGTGGGTCGAGAACCGAAAACCATTGCAACTCTTGGCTGCTGCGGTTAATGCTCAGATAGGCTTTGAACAAAGGGTCATCTTCAAAGGCATTACGCGCCTCTTTGTAATCTTCCGGTGCATTGCCGTGCTCAGATAAATAATCGGGCAGGGCACGTTGATAGTAAGCCGTGGTGATCATCGGCAACATATTCTGTTGGATAGCGCCTTTTAAGCTCTTAACGAATTCTTGCCTAGCTATGTCGTTCGCGTCACCTTTAACTAAGAGATCGTGATCGTCTTGCTGGAAAGTATTTAGCATTTCTGATTGCATGATGGTGTTTTACCTTGGTGGCGTTGAATGTTGTTTTGCTATTGATGTATCAATATACGTTAACACAGAATATGTGAAATATTTGCTCAACATGATCGCGTTGTTTGCTGCGTGAAATTTATATATGTTTTACGTGTTGACCGGGTTTCTATGGTTGCCGCCATTTTGCTTACAGCCACTTTTGTTATGGTTAATTGCGAGCTCGTTGATTCAGTACATGTGAGCAAAATAGAATGAAAGCGCCCAGTAAAAACGAACTAACGCGTTCATGAACTGACCCAGCAATGTACTGGGTATCGATCGCCCAAGCCAAGCTTTGCGGGTTAAAGTGAAACCACACTGCCGTTACAAAACCGCCTGCCATGGCAAAAAACTGAGCGCGCGGGCTTGCCTTAGATCCGAGAATTTTTGAGATGATCAATGGCCCGAATGCGGCGCCCAGTGAGCTCCAAGATAACAGTGCGCGATCAAATATGGTCGCTGGTATATTCAGAGCAATAAAGCATGACCCGATTAGCATAAATGTAATCGCCAGTCGTGAGACGAAAATCTCATGGCCTTTAAAATAGCGGTTAAGTCCTAAGTCGTGTGAGATGGCAGCCGAGCCGGCCAGTAACTGGCTGTCTGCCGTCGACATTATTGCCGACAATAGCGCGGCAATAATGATGCCAGCCACAATCGGCGAAAACAGCTTTTCAGCCAGTACTATGAATACCGATTCGGCATTGCTTAAGTCACCCACCAATACGCGCCCCGCAAGCCCCAAAAAGAACATGCCGCCAAACACGATAGTGAACCAAACAATGGCAATCACCCGAGCTTGGGCTAAGGCTTTAGTGTCACGCAAGGCCATGAACCGCACTAACAAATGCGGCTGACCGAAAGTGCCGAAAGACACTCCGATAACCCCAAGTACAAAGCCTAGGGCGGCCAGCCCTGCACGATTATTAAACCAATGAACTTGCGTGGACGTTGCAATCTCTGAGTAAGCCGCCCAAAAATTAGCTAAGCCGCCCAGTGATAGGTAGGCTGCAATTGGCAAGAGTAGCGCAGCGAAAAACATTAATATCCCTTGAATGGTGTCGGTCACACTGACCGCCCAGAACCCGCCGAGCAGGGTGTAAACTAAAATAATCACAGCACCGATGAGTATGCTGTTTTGTTGATCAACACCAAATGCGTGATTGAATGTTTGCCCTGCGCCTTGCAGTTGGGCTGCCACATAGAAACTAAAGCACACAATAATGGTTAAAGATGCACCGTAGATAATCGGTTTACGCCAGGCTCCTTGTACGTCTAATACCAGGGCGTCTGTCAGTGTAATGAGCTTGCGTTGATGACTTAGTTGCATGAGCTTTGGCGCAATAAAGACCCAGCTGATCACCATGCCGCCGATAGAGCCTACTACAAACCATACGGCGGGTAAGCCTAAGGTGAAGGCAATGCCGCTCATGCCTAACAACGTCCATGCAGATGACGAACTTGCCGCATAGCTGACGGCGGCTACCACCGGGCCGAGCTGTCGATCGCCGATTAAAAAGTTCTGGATATTGCCACTGCGTCGTTGTGCCCACAAACCGACACCGACTAAAGCCAGCTTGTATAAAACTAATACAGTAAGGATAACGTAGGTATTTTGGTCCATAGCAACATTGAATTTTTGAAAGACGTTTAAATGAACAACGACTATAAGCCACATCAAGCAACAGCAGATAACATCGTTGCGTTTTGTGGTATGCAGTATGTTGTACTACCGATAACAATAAGTAATGATATAATAGTATATCTTTATATTTAATGATATATTCAAATCGCCAGTTAAATTCTTCGTTTGTAAGCAGTTTGATAACCGCTAATTGGTAGTTTGTTAAATTAAAAGAGGGTATTTAGTTGGTGACACAAAACAATGAGCCTCGGCACACGCAGATTCGCTGTGGCACGATTCTAGTCAATGACATAGAGAAGTCCGTCGCGCTCTATCGCGATGTATTACATCAGCAAGTGGTGGAATCTGGCCGTATTGATGCGACTACTGCTGAGTCTTGGGGCGCGCCGCGTTTGGTCGATGCAAAGACCTATTTATTACAACCAAAGAGCAAAGCTTCGTGTTATTTGAGGCTGGTTCAAAGCCCTGATAAGGTAATGCCAACACCCCATGCCACCACACATGGTTGGTGTGCCTATGAAATAAATGTGGAAGACGTGTTTGCTTTGGCTGAACAATTAGAAGGCACTGACTTTACGGTTGTTGGCCCACCAAAACGCTTAGATAGCTTCGCCAACGTGATACCCATGCAAGTGGTTGGCCCTGATCAAGAAGTTCTCTTTTTGAACCAGGTGTTGGCTTCAGATGAACATTCTGATTTGCCAATGGCTGACTGTACTGTTGACCGAATTTTTATTGCTGTTCTGGCCGCGAGTGATCGCAACGCGTCGGTTCTCGATTATGAAAATCAGTTGGCTTGTCGTAATGTGGGTACTTTTGCAATTCGTTACAGCTTGATCAATCGAGCGTTCGGGCTTGATTTTGAAACCAAACATGAGCTCTCGCTATTGCAAGACCAACGAACACCGCTTATCGAAGTTGATCAATATCCAGCTGTTGCAAAACCACGACCGGTAACCGCGGGTAACCTTTCTCATGGCAACGCCATGGTGTCGCTGTTTGTGAATGATCTTGATGAACTTGATCTGCAAAATACGATCACAGAGCAACCCATACAATCCGACAGTCTTTTGTATGGAGGGCGCCGAAGCATTGTCATTCGCGGCCTTGCCGGTGAATGCACCGAGCTTATAGAAGGTAACAGGTAGAAGGTATCAAGCAGAAGCTTTGAATTACAAGCTATGAAGTAGAAATCTTGAAGCGCTAATAAATTAAAAAATAGTATGACGAAAAATAACTCAAAAAAAGTCGATCAGTCCGTGGCGTCAATTGACATTCCACCACCGGTGACGGCGGCCAAGCGGCACGAATTTTATCCCGAGATGCGACACGATGATCGTGCTCGGCTAAATTACATTATGGCCTGTTATCGTATGACGGCTAACCTTCTTACGCCGGGCAATCAGCACGTTTATAACTCTCGAGTGAAACCACTCTTTGAAGCCAAGCACCAGCGTCCGCCGGAGAATCGTCAAGAAGTCCGTCAGGCGATGAACGACGATCCATATCACAGCCTCTGGAGCGCCTTACGTCGCAATTTGATGGAGATGCGGCAACAAACCGGTCGCCATGTGGTGTTGAAGCAAAATGAGAGCTTGGCTGACAAAGTCGCGGCATTTAATCACGACTCACCCGATCTCGAATTGAATGATGACTTAACCATTCCTTCTTACGTGGCTGATGTTGATCATCACTGTATGCCAGGCAGTTACTATACCGAACTGATCGACGGTGATGTCTCACCGGCCGCCAACTATGATCTTGGTTTTTTTGTGACCACCGGCGGTTCGATTGGCGGTCTGTGCGATGGCGCAGGGCTTGCGGTGGCGAATTGGGTTAAGGAAGAATTTCCTGATTTTAAACCTAAGCGCATGTTAGATATTGGCGTGGCGGCGGGTCACAGTTTGGTCCCGATCGCATTGGCATTTCCGGATACCGAGTTTACGGCGATTGACGTATCAGCACCCATGCTCCGTTATGCTCACGCACGTGCAAAAGCTTTAGGCGCCAACAATATAAAATTTATCCAAATGTCTGGTGAAGATTTAAGTCGTTTTGATGACCAGCATTTTGATTGGGTACAAAGCAGCGTATTTTTACATGAGCTGTCGGCGCGCGCGTTACCGAAGATACTGAGTGAATCAGCGCGAGTGCTAAAGGATGGCGGGCTTACCCTGCATCTTGAGCAACCTCAATACGACGAAGCCATGCCCATTTTTGAACAGTTTATGCGTGACTGGGATGCCTATAACAACAATGAGCCGTTTTGGTCGGCTATGCACGCAACCGATCTCTATGAAGAGCTTGAAATATCTGGTTTTGCGCGTAGCGACATCTTTCAAGCGGGCATTAAAGCGGCTCCGGATCCTGACATTGCAACGAACAGTTCTAAGCAGCTTAAAGAAGATTATGGGCGTGCGCCAGTGTGGCATGCGTATGGCGCTTTAAAGAATAATAACGGTCAATATACGGCGAGTAAGAACAATGGTTGATTCACTAAAAGGCATGGATCCTACCCAAGCGGCGTTACTGGCGAATGCCAAGCCAAAAGGTAAGAGACCCGAGTATTTTGCAGACACGATGGCCGAAAACCATTTTTCAATCACCATGTCTGTGATTGCAGAATTGGCCGTGGCGCGCGAGCGAATCGATACCCTAGAGCGATTGTTGATTAGCAAAGGCGTGCTGGATGAAAACGATGTTGAAGAGTTTATTCCCGATGAAGACGCGTCTCAACAAAGACAGTTAGCGCAAGTTGAGTATACAACTCGAATTTTTCGCCCGATGCAGCAGCATTTAGAAAATGTTAAAGCGAAGGACAAAAGTATGGATGAAATGGCTGAAATGCTAGGTCAAAAAGACAGCAATGAGTAACGATGCAACCAATAGCGCTAACGCGTTAAATAGCCGATTAAAGCGGCCCGAATTAGTTCAACAGCTGGTCAGTTTTTGCAACAAGTTGGATTACCAAGATTTGCCACCAGAGGTCGCGGAAATAGCCGCGTTATTTCTGATGGACACCATTGGCGTGGGCGTAGCTGCGACCACGTATCATGCAACCGATAAAGCTTTAGAAGCCGCGAAAATATGGGGTGAAAGTCAGCAAGCTCGCGTAATCGGCAGGCCTGAGGTCAAGCTCTCGGCGGCGGCCGCTGCGTTTGTCAATGGCATGCAAGTTCACGCCTTGGAATGGGATGGCTTACACGAAGAAACCGTGGTTATCGCGCTTTGTGCAACTGTCGGGGCCTTAATGGCCGAGGTGGATCGCACTCAGGTTAGCGGTAAAGAGTTTTTAGCGGCATTTGTGGTGGGTGTCGAAGTCGCGGTTTTCTTTGGTGGTGTTACCACGTCGTCGCCACGATTTTTTCGACCGTCAGCGGCGGGTGGTTTGGGCGCTGTTTTGGCGCTAGCGAAGTTACGTAAACTGAGTGATGAACAGAGTATTGCCGCCTTAGGTCTCGCGTTCAGCCAGGCCTGTGGCACCATGCAAGCACACTGGGAAGGTTCGATGGCCTTGCCTATGCAAGTAGGTGCTGTAGCGCGCAATGCGCATTTTGCCGTTGATATGGCACTGGCAGGCATGACTGGGCCGGTGGATATCATTGACGGTCAATTTAACTATTTTAATTTGTTCGAAAACGGCGAGTTCAACGAGCAATTAATGGAAAAGCTGGGTCGCCCGTTCAAAATATCAGAGGTTGCGCATAAACCGTACCCGGCTGGTCGGGCCACGCAAGCCGTTTTGACAATGATGCGCGAATTGCATAACGACGACGCTTTCCAAGTAGCTGAAATTGCCTCGATTAAAATTTATGTTCCGCCATTGATTATGCTGTTGGTCGGTCGCCCAATAGAGCCCGGCATGACCGCGTCTTATGCGCGCTTATGTTTGCGTTTTATTGTGCCTTTGATGTTGCTGGATGGTGATATCGACCCTCGCCGTTTTACCGAAGATGTCTACAACGACGAAGCCATCATGTCACTGTCAGAAAAAATAGTGATTGAAGGTGACGGCAACCCAGATAAAAATGCGCTCGGCCCTCAAAGAATGTCAGTCACTTTAAATGACGGCCAAGTATTCAATCTTGATTGTGCAGATCCATTAGGGTCACCGAACAATCCTTTGAATGAAGCTCAGCGCAATGCCAAAGTAAGCAAGTGTTTTGATCTAGGTTTACCAAATCACAGCGCTGAGAAATTTATTGAGCAATTTAGCGCGCTTGCCGAGTTAGAAGATTGCGCAGATTTACTCACTTTGGTTACGTAGAGCATCGTAAGCAGCTTGATATGAGCCAAGTGTGTTAGTGGTGCTTTGCATCAGGCTATGCTTAAAGAACATGCAGAGCCTAAAGAACATGCAGAATAATATAGACAGTAAATAATACAGATATTAAGGGTTAGAAAAATGTTAGATAGAGAGCAGTTGTTGGATTTGGCAGTGAAGCGTTACTTCGGTGGGCTTAACGATCACAATCTTGAGGTGGTGATGGAGACCATGGCTCAAGACTGTGTGATGTGGTTCCCGGCGGCGGAATTTAATTACGATGGTCATGAAGCGCTTAGGGTTCATATGGAAGATTTTCTAGGCAATTTTCCTACCGTCGATTTTCATGATTTCGTCAATGTAGTGGACGTAGAAACGCAGTCCGTGGTCAGCTATTTTACCGTTCGACTGGTCGACGGAGACAATACTGAAGTGTCGATGAGAAACTGCAATATTTTTCATTGCGATGCTGATGGAGCATTTAAAGAAGTGATGATTTACAACTCAAAACCACTCGACAAAGGGTTTCAGGCAGGTAATTCATAAAGCTTGAATGCTGACAAATAAGGTTCGGTGACTTAACGAAAAACTAGAGGTATATAATGCATAACATAATCGTGTTGTTTAATTTGAAAGAAGGTGTTGACGTTGACGCCTATGAAAGCTGGGCAAATGCCACTGACTTGCCAGTTGTTAATGGGCTTGGTTCGATTGACGAGTTTGAAGTATTTAAAACCACGGGCTTATTGGGCAGCGACACACCCGCGCCCTATCAGTATGTTGAGCGCTTGGTCATCAATGACTTCGATAAGTTTGGCGCTGACGTTGGCACCGACACTATGAAAAAAGTAGCGGCAGAATTTCAAGAGTTTGCTGATTCGCCGATGTTTATAACTCTAGAAAGTATTTAAGCTTATGAGCGATTCGACTAAACAAGTGTATTCAGAGCTGAGCGGTAAGGTCGCGGTAATTACTGGCGCCGGTCGTGCTAATGGTTTGGGTGAAGCAATGGCCAAGCGCTTAGCTTCGGAAGGCGTCAATGTAGTGATTACCGACATCGGTCAAGCCAAAGGCGATCATATGCCTGAAAACGCGGTGGGAACGGTGTCCGAAATGCAGGCCATTGTTGACCAAATCAAAGCCGACGGTGGTCAAGCCAGCTGTATCAGTTGCGATGTCCTGCAAGAGGCCGACGTTAAGGCGGCTGCTCAATTCGCCGTCGATACCTATGGCAGTCTAGATATATGGGTAAACAATGCCGGCATTGGCTATTTGATGAAGTCAATTTTAGAGATGCCCGTTGAGGAATGGGACACCGTTTTGGGTGTTAATCTGCGGGGTGTGTTTTGCGGTACCAAATACGCCGCTCAAGTGATGGTTGACCAAGGTAAAGGTGGAAAAATCATCAACATCGGTAGCCAGGCTTCTAAATCTGGGTTTGCAATGGCGTCGGCTTATACGGCCTCAAAGCACGGCATTGTAGGTTTGACTCGCGTCGCCGCGATGGAGCTTGGGCAACACGGCATTAATGTAAATACCATCTGCCCGAATCACGTTACTACTGGCTTAGGTGCTTGGCAGAATTCACATTTTTCTGACGTGACCGGCAAGGGCAACGAGAAGTATATGCAGGATATGTATGATCGAATCCCGCTTGGCCGACCAGGGCTTCAAGAAGACATTGCTAAAGCTTGTGCCTTCTTGTGCTCAGATCAGGCGTCTTATATCACTGGCGAATGTATGAATGTCTCGGGTGGTGAAGAATACCATTAGCGATTTATGCATGCTCAATGAGTGACAGGGCAAACTAAAAAGGCCGTGCTATTGTTAATAGCACGGCCTTTTATTTGCTTACTTTACGCTCAACCAATTATAGAACTGGTTGAGCGTTTTGCTTAAAAACATACTGCTTAGAAGTTATAGGCTATTTCCACTCCATAACTGTCGCCTACGGCTTCGGCATTGAAGCTTCCGCCAAACTCCGGAGTCGGTATCACTTCTTCAAGGTATTGCTCATCAGTGACGTTTCGGCCCCAAGCGGTGAGTGACCAATTTTCGTTACGAATACCTACACGCAGGTTCAATGTGTCGTATGAGTCACGAGTCGAATTGCTAAAGTCTTGCAATAAGCCTGGCCCAAAGAAAGCCTGAAAGATTGTAGGCGTCTGTTCACCTTGTAAAGTGTGGAAAAAGGTTTCACCTACGTATTGCCAATCAGCTCTAGCAAAAAAGGTTTTGTCGCCAAACACTTCAGTTTCAAACGCCGCTCCAAGGTTAAACGTTTCACTTGGCGCCTGAGGTACATCGTTACCCACTGAAAGAGGGCGATTTTGATTTTCAATAATTTCAGAATCAAGCAAGCCAATGCCACCGAAGATGCTCAAGGAGTCTGTCGCAACAAAGTTGAAATCAGCTTCTATGCCTTGAATTTCAATTTGCTCAATAGTCGTAACCACTCGCAATAGACCGAATGGCCCGGTGTAGAATTCAAAGAATTGATTGTTATCAACATCGGTGCTGAATATTGAAGCATTCAAGCTCAAGCGATTATTAAGAAGCTGCGACTTAAAACCTACCTCGAAGCTCGTGGTGTCTTCTTGGTCATATTCGTCATTCACTCGCAGGTTGGCGTTGACGGCTTCACCTAAGCCACCGAAACCGGCATTAAAGAATGAGTTGATCAGGTCGCTACTGCCGAGTGAGTTAAACCCACCACTTCGAAAACCAACGCCCCAACTTCCGTATACGTTGACCGCATCGCTGGCTGCCCAACTCACTGTCAGCTTAGGCTGAAGCTGGTCGAAAGTCCGGCTACGGCTCGGAATGCCATTGGGGTTGTTAACAAAGCCTGGGTTGATTGGGCCCGGCTGAAAATTCGCATCAAGCGTATTAATATTCAAGCCAGACGCCGACACATTCGGCACCAAATTATCTACCTCACGATCCTCTCGGTCGTAGCGCAGTGCAAGTGACAGTTCTACAGAGTCGTTGAGGTCGTATTGAACTTGGCCAAATACTGCAAAAACGTCGGTATTAAATTGGTCGTTAAACAATAAATCCGTCGGATTTGGGCCTGAAGCGGGAACAAACGGCTGACGAAGAAAACCTAAGCCTTGATCCGCACCATAAGCCACAACGGCTTGTCGTTCGATGCTGGTAGCGTAAACGCCGGCAATCCATTGTAACGGGCCTTCGCCATTCGAAGTGAATCGAACTTCGGCACTGATGTCTTCTTGGTTTCGCTCTTGGTATTGAAAGCCATCGCACGAACTTGGGGTAAACGGACCGTACACACCTACGAAGTCGTTACCAGGGCCCGGTGGTAGCACACCAAAAGGTTGAAAAAATTCACCAAATAAATCCGGTCTTGTAAAGCTGTTTAATGATGCGCGATCAGCTTGACACTGAGGCGTCAGCTCGTAGGCGTAAAAGGAAGCGCTGGTGCCATCGGCCAATAAAGATTCATCTAGATTGTTGTATGTGATATTCGCGGCTACGTCGGCGAAAGAGGCCGCGTAATCGAGCTTGATTGAGGCGTCGAACGTCTCTTGATCATTGCCATTGGGGACGTTATTCGCGTAGACAAAATCTAATTCGTTGACGTCCGAATTAAACGATTCACTGCCAAATATGCCGACAAAAGCAGGAATCGCAAATGCGGCATTGAAGTTGATGGCTCCTGCGCTGACTTCAGAATAGCCGGCTTTGAAGTCCAATGAAAGGTCGTCATTTGGCTCCCATATCAGGCGCGCTCGAGCGGTATCATCTTCAAAAAAGTCGACCGACGAATCTGAGCCCGTGAAACTATTTTCAAAATGCCCATCTTGCTCTCGATGGCTATAAGTGAATGCACCTTTAACGGTATCACTAAGTGGGCCTGACACGCTGCCAGAGACTTTTGACAAGCCTTGGGTGCCTGCACTTGCTTTTAGCTTCGCTTCAAACTCGTCACCCGGTTTAGCGGTAGTGACTAAAATAGCGCCAGCAACGGCATTTCGGCCATAAAGTGCCCCTTGAGGGCCTTTTAGTACTTCGATTTGTTGTATATCAACTAACTCTTCGTTAAATGAATTTGGATTGGTATTTAATACACCGTCAACCACATACGCGAAGGTCGACTCAGCATCACGAGTGGACACAATTCCTCGAATACTAACCTGTGTGTCGCCCACGTTGGCGGTATCAACAATGGTCACATTTGGCATCAAGGTAATGAAATCGTTCGGTCGTTCGATGCCCGCTTGTTGAATGGTGTTTTCGGTGAATGCCGTGATTGCAATCGGTACATCTTGCAAACTCTCAGACCGCTTACGAGCTGTTACGACAATTTCCTCAATTTCAGCGGCATGAACCATGCTGGTCATCGCCAAACCACTGCTGCCACTGGCGATAGCGGCGGCAATAAAGAAACTAATTTTTTTCATAACTGTATTTCCTCTTAATGAATTATCTTCTGTTTATTAACTATTGGCTTCTCGAGGAAGCTCTTCGGTAATTTGAAACTGCGCGCCAAAAAAGTCGGCATTGGCTAAGTCTGCTACTCGCCAATTTTCTAAACCGCGGCGTGGCGGTGAAGGCGTTCTGTCGTCCAGTCGGCTGTTTGATTGGCTGTTGGATTTGTCATTGAGTTGATAGGCTTCAAGCTGACGATCAAGGTCATCAGTTCCCAGAGAGATTAGGAAAAATCCCTCCCCGTTTTCTGCAAGAAACTTGGCTGGTTCACTGGCGCTGTCAATTGGTTGAACTAAAACCAGCCATGTGTCACCAAGCTTAATTCGAGCCGTTTTCACGGCCCGTTGAGCCAGTGAGTCAAACAGGAAATCACCCAGACCTAGATTGCTCTGGTAGCGTGCGACCGCCTCTTCCAAATTTTCAACGATGAAATTTATATGGTGTATATGAGTAATCATTATTACCGGAGTGTCGTGGCACCCTCAGCTTAAGTGACTTACATTTACACTAAGCGCTCGGCGTATTGCAGTGCTTCTCAGTGTTTCGCTTCGGCCCCATTATTCTATTAGGCTATTATGATATAACAATAGCACATATGTTTTGTGAATGTTGTGAGGCCAAACCCTTGGCTATCTATAACTTAATACACCTATCCTTTTGTATCTTTGATAAGTCGCGCCAAGCCGGTATTGTATTTGCTCGCTTGTGAATCCGGTATGGTTTTACGGCGCTGGTTGGTTTGGCTTTGGTCGCGATAGCTGGTCGATCATTAAATCTAAAAGTGCCTGCGATGCGCGCGATAGCTGCCGCTGATTGTGGCGCACAATTCCCTGTATTCTTACGGCAATAAATACGTCTGCGAAGGCTCTGATGATATTTTTATTCATCATATGAGCCGGTAAAACGCTCCACCCAAGCCCGGTTTCAAGCATTTTGGCTATCACTTCAAAATTGGATGTTTCGGTTATGTGCGCGTAGGTCAAATTACAATTTTTAAACGTCTGATCGATATTTTTTCGGGTTGTACTGTTTATGTGCGGCAAAATAACCGGCTTTTTAGACAGTTGGGCAAAACTTATATTGCGGTATTCGCTGGTATTTGGAACCGCGATATAAAGCTCGTCTCTCCAAACGGCAATAAAGTCGAGATTGGGCATCGGCCTGGGCGGCAGTGTCACCATGGCCAGCTCTAACTGACCGCGAGCAACGCGCTGAATGGCGTCTTCTGAATTGATAAACTCTAAATGCAGCTCAACATCGGGGTATAGGTCTTGGTAGCGTTTGAGGTTCTGCGGGGCGCGATACAGGCTTATATGATGCGACATGCCGATGGTCAACGGCCCCATGACTCGATTACCAAGCGTACTGGCCTGCTGCGCCGCGAAGTCGATATCCGCGATGATCTGCTTGCATCGCGGAAACAGTTCATTGGCCGGCACCGTCAGATACATTTTCTTGTTCACACGATCAAATAATTTCACGCCCAACTGATCTTCCAGCTGCGCGATGCGGCGGCTAATGGCGGGTTGAGTGAGAAACAACCTTTGTGCCGCTTTGGTGACCGACATGGTTTCAGCCACGGCGATGAATGCTTTTATTGAATTGGTGTCCATCGTTATTTGAATCGCTTGAACCGTGTGAAACGCCGTCTATTTATTAGGCTAATGTATAACTATAAATAAAAATCATCAATATGATAAGTATTAATAAATATTAAACATCAAGATCATAAGCTAGACTGAAAGCCAGTATCAAAGAAGTTGCCTGCGATTTGAAAAAGACCCAGATGCAGTGTCGGCTTTGTATTGATTGGCAAGTAATGAACTTAATGAAACTGAACGGATAGTATTGATGAACAGAACCCTAGAATCAGTAAGAGTGTTAGACCTCACTCATATGTTAGCCGGGCCATACGGTGCCATGATTTTGGCTGACCTGGGCGCCGAAACAATTAAAGTGGAACCATTGCACGGTGAAGGTACTCGCAAGCTGCTTGCTAAAGACCCAAACAATTCACTGGATGGCATGGGTGCCTACTATTTGACTTTGAATCGCAACAAGAAGAGCGTTGCCATTGATTTGAAGTCTGACGAAGGCTTGGCGTTGTTTTACAAATTAGTCGAAAAGGCCGACATTGTTATCAGTAATTTCGGTGCAGGCGTTACTGAAAAATTGTCGATTGATTACGACAGTCTAAAAGCCGTTAACCCTAAAATCATTACCTGTACCATTACCGGGTTCGGTGAAAGCGGCCCAGCGGCAAAACGCCCTTCGTTTGATATTGTTGCTCAGGCCTTTGGTGGCGGTATGTCAATTACTGGCCCAGATGAAGACCACCCAGTCAGAGCCGGAATCCCAATTGGCGATTTAGGTGGCGGTATGTTCGGCGTGATGGGTTTATTGGCAGCCTTGTTTGAAAGAGAAAAAACCGGCAGCGGTCAGCACGTTGATATTTCGATGGTCGATGCTCAAGTGTCTATGCTGAATTACATGGGCACCATGGCAAGCTTGTCAGGCGAAGATCCACACCCGATTGGTAATTCGCATTTCGTACACGTGCCGTACAACACATTTCGATGTTCAGATGGTTTCATCGTCATCGCTGTGATCACGGATAATTTCTGGAAGAACTTAAATAGAGTGGTTAAGTGCCCCGAGTTCGATGACCCTAAGTACGATGGCCAACCAGGGCGTTGGAGCGACCGCGAATTTATTGAAAACAAAATCAATGAGATCTTCTCGCAAAATACAGTGAACTATTGGCGTGGCAAGTTAGAAGAAGAACGCATTCCTTGCGCCCCAGTTAACAGCGTTAGTCAAGCGATGGAAGACCAACAAGTATTGCATCGCAATATGGTGATTGACCTTAAGCATCCAAACGGTAAAAGCACTAAGGCACCAGGTAACCCGATAAAACTGTCGAGAAACGTTAACGAGACCTTTGATCCGGCTCCTACCTTGGGCCAAGATACCAATGAGGTATTAAACCAACTGCTTGGTTTATCTGACGACGACATCGAAGGTTTGAAGTCGGGTGGAGTGATCGGCTAATGGTTATTATTAACGATGTCGGGCCACGAGACGGCCTGCAAAGCCAAGATAAAATTCTACCGGTCAGTGATCGTGTAAAGCTGATACGTTCGATTGCGGCAGCTGGGGTAGAGCACATTGAAGTGGGGGCGTTCGTATCCCCCAAAGCGGTGCCAGCAATGGCATCGACGGATCAGGTTCTTGACCAGATATCAGACTTATCTTCGATCAATAAAACGGTTTTAATACCCAATCACCGAGGATATCAAATGGCCAAGGATGCGGGTGCTAAACAGGTGGCGATGGTGTTGTACGCCAGTGAAGGCATGTGTCAGAAAAACGTGAATATGTCGGTTGCTGACGCTCAAGAAAGCGCCAAGCAAACCATCGCACAAGCGGCCGAGGATGGTATCGCGGTATCCGCGTATATTGCGGTGTCTTTCGGCTGCCCGTTTGACGGTGATACTGACCCAGCGCACGTTGCTGAATTGGTCGAACGCTATTTAGATTATGGCGTTGATGAAATTGTCTTAGCGGACACGATCGGTGCCGCAAACCCATCCTTGGTAAAGAAAACCATTGAGCCCATCGTTGAAAAACTTGGCGGCGCCAAGCTGGCTGCGCATTTCCACGATACGCGAGCAATGGGTTTGGCAAATACCTATGCGGCTTATGAAGCGGGTATTAGAAAGTTCGATGCGTCGATCGGTGGTTTGGGCGGCTGCCCGTTTGCACCCGGGGCGTCAGGTAATGTGGCGACCGAAGACATGGTCATGATGTTTGATCAAATGGGCGTGGAAACGGGCATTGATATGGCCGCTTTATTGGCCGCATCCACGTTAGCAATCGAGTTGACCGGCACCGCAAAAGGCGGGCGAGCACGCAGTTGGTTAGATCGTCAGTATCAAGTTTAGAATTGAAGTTAAGAGCTGAAGTATAGAGTTGAAATTTAGAAAAATAGGCAGGAGACAAATAATATGAGTTATCGATTAGGCGTAGACGTTGGTGGAACCTTCACCGACTTATTATTAATTAACGAGAAAACCGGTGAGACACATACCGCGAAAGTACCGTCCACACCGGAAGATTCGTCGATTGGCGTACTCAATGGTGTGTCGCGAATTTGCGAAGAGTCGGGTGTTCAGCCATCCGAGGTAGAGCTGGTGATGCACGGCACCACCGTTGCTACCAATGCGGTATTAACCGGTAAAGGCGCTACTGTTGGTCTGGTAACCACGGCTGGTTACAAGCACATCTTACAAGTCGCCAGATCTTTTTGCCCAGGTGGCTTAGGCGGTTGGGTTTCTTACGTGAAAAAGCCTTTACTCGCGCCGCTTGAACTCACTATCGAAGCGTCAGAGCGAATCGGCGCTGACGGCGCCGTAGTTGATGGGCTCGACACCGATGCCCTGCGAGCAAGCCTTGTCGAACTTAAAGCAAAAGGCGGCATTGATGCTTTGACTATTTGCTTTGTGAACTCTTATTTAAATAGCGAACACGAAAAACAAGCTCAGATCGTTGCACGTGAAGTGTTTGAAGATATCCCAGTGTCGATATCCAGCGACGTTATTCCTGAAATGCAGGAATACGAACGAGCTGAAACCACCGTGGTCAACGCCTATGTATTGCCGGAAGTAAGCTTGTATGTAAACAATCTGCAAAATGCGATACGCGAAAAATTGGGTGATGCCACTCAGTTGTCCATTCTTCGTTCTGATGGTGGTTTGGCCTCATCGAGAGCGGCGGCGGAATCGCCGGTAAACTTGCTTATGTCCGGCCCTGCTGGCGGTGTAGCGGGTGCTATCTATTTCTGTAGCCGAGCTGGTTACAAAGATATCCTAACCTTTGATATGGGCGGTACGTCGACTGACGTTGCCTTGATTCAAGACTCTAAAGCTCGAGTGCGTCGTGAAACCTTAGTGGGTGATGTACGAGTAAGAGCACCGTCGGTAGATGTACGTACAGTCGGTGCGGGCGGTGGCTCAATAGCCTTCGTACCTGAATTGACCAAAGCCTTGCGCGTAGGGCCAGAGTCCGCTGGTGCGGTTCCTGGGCCGGCTTGTTACTCCAAAGGTGGTGTTCAACCGACGGTGTGTGACGCTAACGTGGTGCTTGGCTATCTGCCCAGCGACGTTCAGCTGGGTGGCAAAATGGAAATCGATCGTGATGCCTCAGTCGCCGCCGTACAAACCGTTGCTGATGCCATTGGCATTAGTTTGATGGAAGCCGCAGAAGGTATCATTAAAATTGTTAACGAGGCGATGTTTGGTGCATTGCGACTTGTGTCAGTAGAGCAAGGCCATGACCCACGAAACTTTTCGTTGGTTGGTTTTGGTGGCGCTGGCCCTCTACATGCAAACGCTTTGGGTGTGCTTACCGACGCATGGCCGGTAATCGTACCGCCTGGCCCAGGTGTGCTGTGTGCCTATGGTGATGCGACTACGCAAATTCAAGATGAAGCAACGCGTACCTATATTACGCTTGCCTCAAAAGTGAA
>CAZEXS010000012.1:0-17139 GCA_964516915.1 uncultured Gammaproteobacteria bacterium | reverse complement strand
GATGGCCATGAAATCTTGATGATTCGCGCCTTGGTAAAAGCCAAAGCTAAGCCAATCAAAAACAAATCTCTAGCGAATACTGGTCTGACTTTGGATGACTGTGTGATGCATCAGAGTAAGTACTATTATGCGGGTGGTTGGTATGACATCAACCTGTATGATCGCGCCAAGTTGCACGAAGACCTAGTTGTACAAGGGCCAGCAATTGTTGTTGAGATGGATTCAACTACCGTGATATTGCCACAACACACAGCCAGTGTTGATTCCTTAGGCAATCTAATCATTAACCCTAACACGAAGTAGGAGGAGCAATCATGACTGCAACAATAAAACAAACTAATACAACGCCGTTGAAACAGATCGATGTTGATGGCGTAACCGTTGATATTATCGAAAACGCTCTTCGTAACGCACGTGAAGAGATGGACGCTGTCCTGTTCAGAACAGCGATGTCTCCGGGTATCCGTGAGCAAGGCGATTGTTTTCCAATGATCGCAAACCGCGACGGCAAAATGGTGGTCGGCCAATTTGGTTCGTTCATCGCACCGTTTTTAGAAGTGTATGACGCCGAAATAGAAGAAGGCGACATCATTTTAACCAATGATCCGTACATGTGTAATGCGGCGGTTAGCCATCTTCCTGATTGGCTAGTGCTTGTGCCGGTGTTCAATGACGGTCGCCATATTGCCTGGACAGCCATGTTTGGTCATATGTCGGATAACGGCGGTATGGTGCCGGGTTCGATTCCGATCGAAGCAACCACCATCTTTCAAGAAGGCATTCGAATTCCGCCAACAAAGTTATACAAAAAGGGCGAATTGCAGACCGACGTTTTAGAGTTGATTTTGCACAATGTTCGTACTCCTCAGTGGAACCGTTTTGATTTGAATGCTTTGGTTGCGGCCTGTAAAACGGCCAGCAAACGTTGCATCGAGATTGCCGAGCGGTTTAGCGAAGATGTATTCCATTCAACCATGCAAATCATGCTTGATCGTAACCACATGGCGATGAAGCACATTATTGAAATGTTCATCCCTGAAGAGCCTCGCGAGTTTACTGACTACGTTTGCGATGACGGCATGGGAATGGGGCCTTACAAAATCAAATGTAAAATGTGGCGCGAAGGTTCGGTGGTTATTTTTGACTTTGATGGCACTGATCCACAGGCGCAAAGTTCAATTAACTTCTACATGAATGAAGACATGTTCAAGATGTTCTTTGGCTCATTCACCATCAATATTGTCGACCCACAGATTCTGTTCAATGACGGTTTCTACGACTTAGTTGATGTGCGAATTCCGCAAGGAACAATATTGAAGCCTAATTACCCAGCAGCGCTTTCGGGTCGAACCCACGCCTTGGGTCGAATATTCGACGTGATGGGTGCATTGCTTGGTATGGGCGCGCCGGATCAAATGTTGAACGCAGCGGGCTTCTCTGATTCACCGCATTTGTTTTACTCAGGCTACGACGACAATAATGAGTGGTTCCAATTATTTCAGATTGGTTTTGGTGGTATTCCGGGTCGCCCAGTCGGCGATGGCCCTGACGGTCACTCTTTGTGGCCGGGTTTCACCAATGTGCCTAACGAATTTATTGAAAGCTACTTTCCATTGCGCATCGAAAAATACGAAGCCATTATTGATTCGGGCGGCGCAGGCTTGCACCGAGGTGGTAACGGCCTATGCGTTGCCTACCGTTTCTTGAACGACGGCCATATCGGTATTCATGATGATCGCTGGTTAACCTACCCTTGGGGTGTTAACGGTGGAGACACCGGCACGCGTTCTACTAAAAAGTTGGTACGAGTTGACGGCAGTGAAGAATGGTTGCCAGCTAAGTGCGAAGGCATCAAAGTGGCGAAGGGCGATCTACTGTACTTCAATACTTGGGGCGGCGGCGGTTGGGGCGACCCATGCGCGCGTGATCCAGAGCTAGTTCGAGTTGATATCGAACGCGGCCTGGTCAGTGCCGAAGGTGCCAAGCGCTACGGTGTTGTTGTAGACAGCGACAATAACGTTGATGCAGCGGCTACCGAAGCACTTCGTGCGAATATGGTGAGTGAGCGACCAAGCGAAACGCCTATATTCAACTTTGGTGGCAGTATCGAAGAGATTAAAGCCAAGTGCTTGGCTGAAACTCGAATTGCGGCGCCAGAGACTCCTCGCTTTATTGGTAAGGCGTAGGTGGATCAAACCGTTGTTTATCATTAAGTGAAAGCTAACGGTGGTGAAAAGCGCTAAGCCTAATAGGCTTTGAATTTCATCGCCGTATTCATCAAACGCTTTTACTAAAAAGGTGCGCGTTCATTAGAACGGGCACCTTTTTTTTGCTTTCTAGATAGGTTTGAACGTTGGCTCATTACGCTAAGCCTACGTTAGCGTTTTTTACGATATTCAATAGCATTGAACTTTGCTATTGAATATCGAATCATCTCTAGGGTAAAGTCATTATGTTAAGAGTTGTTATTGCAGCAGGGTTCATCTGCGGTCACATTTCAGCTGACGTAGACACGAGGTTATGGGTTAGAGACGGAACCACCAATGGAAATATAAGTGGCTGTGTTGGCGTCGATGCTTTTTGTGATAGCGATGTTAATAAACCCGTCGTTCCAGACAGCGCCACTCGTGCTTATATCTCGGTTACTGCTACAGATGAAATTCAGGATATGCCTCAACTCTAAAATATTCCGATTGATGAAACGATTTTTCAGCTTGACGGTATAACACCAATTGCGAATAATTTTGCGGCATTGCTTAATACTGGCACAGTGTCTTTGCTAAGTGCCCCTCGCCCTATATTCTTCTCTGGCATAGTCTGGACCGGAAGCAATTCCGCCGGTGCAAGAAGACCCTCCTTTGTGCATGCCCCTTAAATCAAGTAATGACAAAGTAGCAATGTTTTGTCTATAGAGCTCTTTTCCCGTGAACACGAGATGACTGCTTTTGAACGAAAGTTCGGGCAGTGGATTGGGTCGTTGCTCATCGTAAGACGAATGTATTTCGACAGACAACTAACGGATTCCGCCCTCAAGCAATCTGCTTTAGCACTAACCAGCCAAGCCGCCCAAGTTAGTGCGTCGCAAAGTTAGGATATTGGCTCTAGAATACATTTTTTGAGACCCACAAAACGAATTTTGATTTAGAACGTAAATTGATAGACTTCAAATTTCCATTTTTTGAAATACAATCAAAGGCCTTTCTAAGTATGCGTGTCCAATTATTTTACAAACATTCACTATTGGATTCGAGTGAATCCGCCATATCAACGATACTATGTTCAGAGATAAGGTTTCCCCCCTTGAGATTCATTCTATACTCTTTAATGTAGGGATTCACATTTGGCTCAGGGCTGATTAGATAACCAACCTTCATTAGTAATCTTAGGAACTCAAGCACCTCACCTTTCTCATTAACTCTGTAAATGGTCGCACCTTTAGCATTCTTGACCTGCTTTTCTTTAGGAATATCATGCCAGCCTGTGACAGGAGTAGAATTAAACGCGAAAGATGTTTTGATGTGTTCTGATTGATACAACGTGTGTTGAGCTAAGCCGCCGCCTAATGAGTGGCCAGCAGAGTAGTAAAGTTCATAATTACTATTTAAGTGGGGTTTAATGTGCTCAAGTACTAGTGGGACTTGTTCATATTGATCGATCGCTAAATCCGTAAGCTTTGTAAACCAATGCAAGTTTGCGTGAAAATCTATTGGTGATGATGTGCCACGATAAACAATCACAGATTTCTTTTGTTCTTTGTTCTCCCATATCGCAAACTTAAGGCCCGAGATTAAGTAATCTTCACCTGTTTTTACAAGATTTTTTTCGGTGCCTTCATACACAAATTTCCAATCTTTATAAAATTCGGGTTGTTGTTCATCATAGATAAACGAGCTTAATTTTGACATTACTGAAAACAATTTTGTATTGGGGTCTTCATGGCCACACAAAATATCTTTTACAGTCACCGGCCTTGAATCATCCCTCAGATACACTTCTACATCTGATTGGGAAAACCGAACGAAATCGAAAACAATTCCGCCGAACCAAACTACTAATCCAAGCTTTAGTAATAAAGAAACTGACTGTATGCGCAACAACCTTTTCATATTTCCTTTCCTGATTTTTCAACAAGTAGTTCCTTGCAAAGATTAATGTCTCTCTCTTTATCAGAAGAGACTCTTTGCGCTGATGGAATTTGAGCAATCATCTGATCTTCCTTGAAGTTTGCGCGGAATACTGATTTCGCATACTCATTGCCATTTCCTATAGCCACCAATAAAAGAGCCCTAGAGAATAAATATATTGAGTGCTCATTGAATGGTTTTGAGTAAAGCGCTGTGAAATCTAAAAAGTTATAAGTTAACGGCTTTAGCTTTTTTATTCTACTATGCCAGAAAGGGCGGGCACCGGCTAGAAACTCTCCTTTTTCATCTAGAACATATCTCTCTGCTCTGACTGATTTATTTATCGGACTATAGAAGCCTCTAGGGGACGTATTGAAGGTAAATGTGCGAATAGGGCGTTCGTTCGTCGAGTGTCTCAAAGATACATTTAGTGCAATCCCCCCACCTAAAGAGTGCCCTGCTACGGTGATTGGTACACCATCTAGCTTTGGATTATTCAAAAGATTTTTAAAGTGAGCCTGAGCCTCCATATATTGCTTGGGTTCAAACCATATTGATAAGTTGGTTTTCCAGTCCTTTAAACTCATGGCATCAGTTCCTTTATAAATAACTGCTACTTCTACTAGTTTTCTATCGACTTCTTTGTATAGCACCTCAAGCGCCAGACCACTACCGCTTTCTTGGCGTTCAATTAGACTCCAGCCAGGGAGTGAATATACTGGCTTATCTTGTGGTTCCCTATACACGTTATTCGACATGATTGCATAAGGGATAGATATAGATGCAACAGCTTTATGCTTGGGTGGAAGAGCATGCATGCTGGATGCCCACTCTCGTTTATATTCTAGCGGGGCTCCATATGATTCCCCATTACCTTTAACAAACCAACTGTTGATGTCACATGACATGTATTGTAGATCGGCGGATGATCGCAATTCATGTAAGCTCGGTTTATTGTTCTGAATGGTTATTGGAGGTATTTGATAGAGCCCTCCTGTTGATGAGCAGCCTGACAATATCAAAACACCCAACGCTAAAAATGATATTTTCACCATGTTTTCCCCTTCTGAATTTAGAACCTCAACAAAAATTCCCGTTTCTATTTTATAAATGTGCGACAAAACGAGCCATAATTGGTTTCGATTATTGTCGAGATGAGCACTTACATATCACCTTTGCGTCATCAGACTCAGTATTTTCAATCCAAAACCTCCTTCCATAACCTTGTTGTAACTAAGAGCTCGTTATCAATGAGCTATTTCGGCAGTATGGATCTGCATTCGCGTTGCCGTTGCTTTAATTCAAGTCCTCTCGATTACTTGAACATTGAGTTATTCCAAAGGTGATTGAAACAATTACCGCAGCTAGAGCAATCCAATTAGCAACAGTACCGACCTTGATAGATCTATTGTCTTTGTTGTCAATTGTCACCTCTCTAATCTCAATCACTGAAAGTTTTCCTATTCTGATATTTAGTGTTACTCAAACAGAGAATCTCTCATTCTTAACTTTCTAAAATGTCCAAAATGAGTACCTCAGAGACAATTATCTAATTCAAACCACGATTGAACAAAAGACTTTCTAAGTATTCCTGTCCTTTTAGTTTATCTTTTACTTGCTGCGGGCATTGGGTCGTTGATCTGCGGACATTGAATAAGCCTTTAGATACAGAGTATCGAAACGGCATTATTCTTTGCTTTAATCGGAAAACAAAGTTCGTTATTTTGACCTGGTTCTGGTTCTGGTTCTGGTTCTGGTTCTGGTTCTGGTTCTGGCTCTGGCTCTGGCTCGGGCTCTGGCTCTGGCTCGGGGCTTGTCCCAGAAAGAGCAACTGAAAACAATTCATCAACGCCGGCCACGTTTTGATCGGCCACATAAACCATGTGATCACCAGTGGGGCTGAAAAGCATAGAATTAATCCCTCCATTCTGAGGGAAGTCACTATTCAGTCTTAACGAACTACCACCGTCAATCGATGCTAAATAAAGTTCGAAGATGTTGTCGGTGTCTTGATCTGCGATATAAGCCACACTTCCACTGTCGGGGCTAATTCTTACTCCGTCACCGGGTGTGTCATCATCTAAAAAGAAGCTGCGCACATCACCACGACTGCCTAAGTTCGAATTTAATTTGCTCACTACTCCACCACCTAAAGGCACGCTGAACAGCTCTTCAACCCCATCAGTATCTTGGTCGGCGATATAAATCACTCTTTCGCTCCCACCGCTTATTTTAAAACCCGCCGACACCTGACCAAAGGTGGTCAGATCCGAATTTAACCGAGTTGATGGCCCTCCCGCGATTTGCACACTAAATAATTCGTTGATTCCCCCACTTATCCGACCCGCCCGATATACCACTTTTAAACCGTCGGGGCTTATTAAAAACTGTTCCACATCACCTTGAGCAGATAGTTCAATATTTAATTTCGTGACCACACCTTCACTGATCGCGACACTGAATAGTTCATTGACTCCTCGAATAAGTTGATCCGCTATGTAGACCACTCGACTTGAGGAAGAGTTGATGCGGAATTGATTAACGTCTCCACCAAAAACCAGATCATCATTCAATCGAAATAGTGCTCCCCCGCCAATCGGTACCCTAACCAATTCACTTACGCCATCCTCAAATGGATCATTGATAAAGATCACAAACTGACTGTCTGGAGTGATGGCAAGGCGGGTTTGATCAGTTGCGTTTATACGACTACTAAGGTTCGTTAACAGATTAGAGCCTGCTCCTGACACGAGGCCGCTGTACAGGGATACATCACCGCCTGCAGTAGGTCTAGCTTGATAAACCACTCGTTGATCATTTGGGCTCAAAATATAGTCGTCTTCAGCGCTCTGACCAACTAGGCTAATGCGAGAGGGGTCACTGCCATCCAAAGCAATACTAAAAATGCCAAAGGCATCATCAACGGTTTGATCAGCGTAGTAAACAACGCGAGCACCATCAGAGGTTATGTAAAACGGAAAGTCCACATTCCCGCCTGCCACCAAATCGGGATTCAGTTTACGCGGTGTCCCCCCTAAAATGGGCACCACATACAGTTCTACTGTAAGGCTCGCTCCCTGACGTGCTCGATAGACTACATTTTGTCCGTCCGGGGTGATCTTAAAATCACTGCGGACAATCTGACCATCTGAACTCAACCGACGTCTTTCTCCACCGCCTATAGCCACGCTAAACAACTCCGGAACAAAGTTAGTATTCGCATCGGCTAAAAACACAACTCGACTACCATCAACGTTGATCTGAAGGTGAGTAACATCGCCGCTTGGTACCAACGAGCCACTCAATATGACTGGTTCTTGCGCTTCTAGTTCAGCTTGAGCGGGCCCACTGATCAACAATGCTGCAAGCAACAAAAGAGTAGATGTATGATTGGTTAGATTTCGCCGAATGACATTCGCTGAGTTATAAGCAGAAAACGTGTTGTTTATGCAGTTGGAGTGTCGACTTACACTAAGCCAAAGAGAGTTAACCTCACTGAATATAGTAAGCATAAACACTATAATTTCTCCACATCATGGTCGCACACCGGTTTACGCGATGATAGAAGACTCTTCCGGGGGCCAGTATCTAAGTCAATGAACGTCCGCTCACTATCAATCGGCTGCGTATCTTCCTCTGTATTTAGTAAGGTGGGCTTTTCAATATTCTCTCTCGGTTCGAGTGAAAAATTAATTGTGGGCGCCGCAACCGCAGGTACAACTGTTACGCTAGGGGCGACAAAGGCATTAGAGAAAAACTTGGACATTTGAACCTCTAAATATCATTGAAGTAGGATTAAGGTAGTTGCCGCGAATGGGGCTGCGGGCACTTTTTTAATCTTAGAGGGCGCGCACGATTTGCGCATACGTCATCTGATGTATTTTGGGGGGAACTTAAGGTTCAAGAATGCCGCGGTCTCAGTTCGCGAGCATTTTTATATCAATCGAGGTTGCGTTCCCGAGCAGCAATAACAAGGAATTTGCTGCAAAGGCTCAGGATTAGGGTGACAAATAAGCAGAGAGATAAACAGAGACAGGCATACTAACACCCGACCACCGTCGGCAATGGCTAGAAGCCAAACTTGATAAGGCCGCAAACATCTTTTCCATCAAACTGTGCGCCTACGCAGTAACCACTACCAGGTCGTGGCTTACATTCGCCCTGCTGATCTTGCCCCTGGTTTCGTAACTCTAGTGTTAACTTTTAGTATCAACTTGTTGCGCTAACCAGTGATCGTGAATGTCGTTAGCGCCCGCACTCCATATCTCATTTGAGCTCGAAAGCTTTTCAAGCAGTTGCTCTAAGAAGATGATTCGGTGAGGTTGGCCCATTAGCCATGGGTGTATGTTGAGTGACAATAGACGCCCGCCTTGCTGATGGGCTTCTTCGATTAAGAAGTCGCTGGCGTCGCTCACCTGTTCTAACCATGATTGCTCAGAGTGGAAGTTTTGCTGTATCACAAAAAAATCTTCTAACTCGGTCGACAAGGGCATGGCGGTTAACGGTTGGGTGTCAGTGTTTAATTGATAGGGCATATCGTCGTTGACCCAATCACAGACATAGTGAAAACCGCTCTCGCTTAGAAGGTCAGGCGTGTCTAAAGATTCGTTTTTGGCCGGGCTCAACCAGCCTTTAATATCGCCTTTAATACGCTCATTGAGCATATCGCTTGAGCGTTGAATTAAGTCTCGCTCGTTTTGTTTTCCTAAGCCTGAATGATGAATCGAATCCATGTCCATACCATGGCAAATCACATCATTCTCGCGCTCTGAGATGTGATCCACCAGGTACGGGATTCTAGAAGCGGCCATGGCGTTGATGGCGAAGGTGGGCGTGATATTGTATTTATCGAAGGCTTTTAACAAGCGATAGATGCCTACCCGATTACCGTAGTCGCGTAATGAAAAGTGTCGTAAATCAGGGTAGGGCATGGTCATGCCGCCCGGTACTTTAAACGGTTCGCCTTTTTGATTCAGCGGGAAAAACTGAATTGGGATATTAATCCACAATGCTAGCTTTTTATCGTTGGGCCAATTAATTTTTGGGCGCGAACTCAGCAGCGACCAATCGTAACGCTCATGATCCATGCCATAACGGCGTTGTGGATAGTTAAGGTAATCGTCGCCTAGCTTTTCTCCACTCATTGTTGGCCCCCTTGTGCAGTATTGGCGGCGTTCGCTTTCGCACCATCGTAATAGTGTTCTATATAGTAGTCGGCAATTTCGCGGCCGGTTGTCACCCAGACATCTGAATGCCCGGTGATGTATTCTAACGATTCTTCAAATGCTCTCAGCCGGTGCGGGCAACTGACTTGGTAGTTGTGTGTTGGAATGCACATAACGGTACCATTCGTGTCGCCTTCGGCGTACAGCCGATCAAAATTGCGTTTAATTTGCTCGCCGTAACGTCGCGGTTCAACTTTGTTAACGACGTAAGCAATGGTGTCGTTCATTTCTAAAGAGTACGGCACAGACACGAACTTTTTGTCGCTGCGCAAGTTGATTGGGGTAGGCTGGTCGTCGTGAAACAAATCACAGGTATAGTAACCGGCTTGGTCTCCAAACAGTTCACTGCCGACTTCGGCAAATAGGTCTATGGTATTTTCAGAGTGTGACAAAGCGGGGGCCAAATACCCGGCGCATTTTTGACCGGTGTGTTTGTAGATGGTTTCCATTGAATCTTTGATCATATCGCGCTCTTGCTGTTCGGACAGACCATAGGTGTAGCGCGTATTGTAAATGCCGTGACTGAAAAACTCCCAATCGCGTTCCTTACATGCTTCGATGATTTCTGGGTGATGGTCGCACAGTGCGGTAGAAAGCGATATTGATCCGCGAATACCATACTTATCCAGCAGTGCCATTTGGCGGTCATGACCTACACGATTGCCATAATCACGAATACCATAGCCGCCGATATCTGGATAAGGTCTAGGCCATGCTTTTCTGTATGGGTTGCTGGGCGGATTTAGTTCATAGAACTCAATGTTGGGAGCAACCCAAAATGCCATTTTCGCATTATTAGGCCAAGTGATTTTTGGCCTGTTGATGTACGGCGAATAATCATAGAACTGCGGATCGTTCTTCATCGTGTTTACCGTTGAGTCGTGTTTAAAGATGCTGTTGAGGATTACTCTGAAGCCGAGGCCTTGGATATTTGGCCGTCTAGCCAGCTTTCAACTTCGCTAACATTTAGCACATCGCAATACTTTAACGATAAGTCAGTGAGGTTCGCATAATGATAGCTTTCATGTTTGTCGGCGACGCATTCTTCAGGAACGATGGTTTTATAACCCCGTGATAAGGAATCTACGCCGGTGGCGCGAATGCAACCAGAGGTTGAGCCGCCGGTAAGAATAACCGTGTCTACTTGATGAAAAACGAGCAGTGATTGTAGTTGAGTCTCAAAAAACGCCGAGGGCATTTTTTTAAGATAAATAACGTCTTTTTCGTGGTCGATATTTAAACGATCATCAAATTCGCTTCGTTCAGAATCAAATTTAATGTTCTGTAGGCTATCCGGTGTGTCGGTTCGTTGCCCCCAAACTCCGGCATCTTCGCCGGATTTCATGTAGGCAACGTGCGTCCAGACCACAGGCCAGTTTAAAGTGTGAAACTTTTCGGCCAATCGATTAATATACTGCATCTGATTGGGGTCGGTTTCGTAGGCAGTTGCGTACAAATCGGGGCGAGTATAGGCTTTTTGTGGGTCTATATTGACTAATACTGCCTTCCTTCCAAAGCCAAATCGCGCGCGTTTAGGGTTAGCCTGGATTTCTCTGTAGATTTCTTGCGCTGTTTGATTGCTGCTTTGCATGATTATTCTGACGCGTCTGTGTTGTAGATTAATTTAAAATATAGATATAATTATATATCAATATAGTTTATGTTGAATATTATTTTAAATTTCGAAAGCTAAAACCTGTTTAGTTTGATTGGAGTCGGGTTACAGCTTGACGTGGGGTTCTGAGTCGTGGCTGGTTGAAGGCTTCGGTTTTTAGATAGTTCTAGAAAAATAAATGAGTGAGACTATGTTAATTAAGTCGTTAAAGTCTGATTGGGCGGCCGCCGAAGATGCGTCGTCGCGTGTTCCGCTTTATCATCAGCTGTATTCATCCTTGAAACGCAGTATTCAGTCTGGCGAAGTAGTTTTTGGCGAGCAAATGCCGACCGAGCAGCAGTTGTCAGAAGCGCTTAGTATTTCAAGAATCACCGCAAAGCGAGCCATGGATGAGTTGGTTGTGGATGGGCTTATTGCACGTCAGCGCGGCAAGGGCTCTTACGTTACCTATAAGTACACGCCTGAACCGGTGCAGGCTCCTTTGATGGGTTTACTTGAAAGTGTCGAAGGCATGGGCAAGCACAGCTTAGTAAAGGTGCTTTCGGTCGAGCAGATGGCTCCCCCCGCGCCGTTGAGAGAACAGCTCGGACTGGATAAAGGTCAAGAAGCCACTAAAATTGTACGCACACGGTTTGATGAAGACGGCAATGTGTTTGCTTTCTACGTGAGCTGGACAGCCCCTCATTTGAGTGGTTTTACCAAGGCGAAAGTAGAAGCGCAGACACGCCTTTCAATTATTAGTGAAAACGATATTACGATCTCGCGTGTTGAGCAAACGTTAGGCGCGCAAAACGCCGATGAGTTGGTCGCCAACTTATTAAACGTGCCGAACAATGCGGCATTGTTAGAGTTGCAACGCTCGCATTTTGATCAACAGGGAAAGGTGATTGACGTATTAATCGGCTTGTACAATCCTAAATTGTTTAAATACGGCATGGTGCTAGACAAATAGACCCACTTTGGTTTTTTGAGCTATGCATATTCTTGCGCTATCCATGCTTTAATGTTATAACAATAACACAATTACTTATCGGAGCATGATTTCGTGCTCTTAAATATATTTATGGAGCTTTTATGTCTGTACAAGACAATATGCCAATAATCTCAAGCAATGAGGGTGTCTGGGAAGGGTGGTACCGTTATTACAATCTTGAAGGTGAAAAGACAGATGAGCATCGATCACGTTTGCTGTGTCGTTTCCTCGATGAAGAAACCTATCACCAAACTAACTACTATTTCTGGGAAGATGGAAAGTCTGAAGTAAAAGACTTCCCAACTAAAATCGACGGCGATAAATTGGTTTTTTATACGCACATTGATGGCTGGGCGGCCGAAGTAAAGTTAGATACTTATAACCGTACCACCATGCTTAACTGGACGCGTCATGGTGAGCCAGGAGTCTACTTGTATGAAATGATTCAAGTGAGCGATGACCGAAAATCACGATCTCGGGTTTGGCAATGGTTTCGTGATGGAAGATTATTTCAGCGAACCTTGATTGACGAAAATTTTGTAAGCCGCGATTGGGCTGCTTACGATGGCAGTATGGAAGTACCAAAGGTTTAGACCATTTTAACTAGTTGGGGTTACTAGTGGGCGCTGGTATCAGCGCCCTTTTTTTATTCTGTTTCTTATTGCCTATTTTTTATCGCCAAGCCTTTAGTGTCTTGGCCTTCTGTCCTTACCTAACCTAGGCTAAGTCATTACTCAGCCCAGGGTGTTCATTTCGAACCCTTGTCTTATTAACAAAGGCTCGGTCCGCTTAATTTTGCTCTAAAAAGCTCTTCAGGTGCTCTGAACGACTTGGGTGACGAAGTTTACGCAGTGCCTTGGCTTCAATTTGACGAATACGCTCGCGAGTAACGTCGAACTGCTTACCTACCTCTTCTAAGGTGTGGTCAGTATTCATGCCAATACCAAAACGCATTCGTAAAACCTTGGCTTCACGCGGCGTCAAGCTTTCCAAAATCTCGCCAGTGGCGTTCAATAGGCCAGAAGTGGTCGCGGCTTCCATTGGCGCCTCGACATTTTTGTCTTCAATAAAGTCGCCCAAGTTTGAATCTTCGTCATCACCAATGGGTGTTTCCATTGATATTGGCTCTTTGGCAATCTTGAGTACTTTGCGTACCTTATCTTCCGGCATCTCCATTTTTTCTGCCAATTCTTCAGGCAGTGCCTCGCGGCCTTTCTCTTGCAGAATTTGACGGGAGATACGATTAAGTTTATTAATCGTTTCAATCATATGTACCGGTATGCGAATGGTGCGCGCTTGGTCAGCGATTGAACGTGTGATTGCCTGACGAATCCACCAGGTGGCGTAGGTTGAAAATTTGTAACCACGTCGATATTCGAATTTGTCGACCGCTTTCATCAAGCCGATATTGCCTTCTTGAATCAAGTCTAAGAATTGCAGCCCACGATTGGTGTATTTTTTAGCAATCGAAATAACCAAGCGCAGATTCGCTTCGACCATTTCTTTCTTGGCACGACGTGCTTTCGCTTCACCTATCGACATGCGGCGATTAATGTCCTTAATCTCCTCGATTGGAATGCCCAACGCATCAACAATGCGGCCTAATTTGGCCTGTGACATGGCAATTAGTGCTTCGTTGTCTTCTATTTCGTCTTTCTTTTTTGCTGCGCTGAGCAGCTCGTTATAAAGACCTTCGTCTAGCTCGTGGCCAACAAATGTGTCGATAAAGCTTTTACGAGACATGCCTGCATCGGCAACGGCAATGTCCATAATGGCTTTTTCATGTCCGCGCACAATTTCAACGTGAGTTCGAATGGTTTCCCAAAGCGCTTCGATGATCTTCGGTACGAACTTAATTTCCATCAAGCCTTCAATAAGTTCAGCTTGTATCTTGCGAGCTTGCTTGCTGTCGTAGCCATGTTTCTCTAAGGCTTTAGCATGACGCATATGAAGCTTGCCCATGGCTTTGAAGCGGTCTCGCGCTTCGTCCATGTCTGGGCCAGTGTCCACTGGCTTTTCTTCCTCTTCGTCATCGTCGGAATCGTTATTTTGTGCCGCTGTGCCAGATTGCACCGGGTTGGGGTCAATCTCGGCATTTGGGTCTATGAACGCCACTAACAGGTCGGTTAAACGCATGCGCTCTTCTTTGATCTCTTCAAAGAAGTCTAGAATCGTTTGTATGGCCGACGGGCATGCTGCCATGGCAACGGTTGATTGGCGAATACCGTCTTCAATACGCTGAGCTAGGTTAATTTCATCAGCTCGCGTTAATAGGTCAACCGTACCCATTTCTCGCATGTACATGCGTACTGGATCTGTGGTTCGCCCAAATTCACTTTCAACGGCCGTGGCAAGCACCGCGTCGGTGTTGTCGTCGTCGTCCTCAGCTTCTTTATCCGCTTCTGCCTTGAGTAGTAATGAATCAGCGTCAGGAACACTGTCAAAAACTTCAATACCCATGTCATTGATCATGTTAACAACAGACTCAATCTGGTCTGTATCGTTCATGTCTTCGGGTAAGTGGTCGTTAATTTCTCGGTAGGTTAAAAAGCCTTGCTCTTTGCCCTTTAAGATTAAACGTTTTAACTCGGATTTTTTGCTACTTGAATCCATTAATGGAACCTCACAGTGGCGCCCGCGTGCGCTGGTTTAATCCAGCAATCTATGCGTAGCATCAGTGTATTGAAAATGGGTTTTTACTACAGGTTAACGGTCAATTTTATAACAAAATTACTTAGGTTGCGCTGTATTTACACAAAAACTAAGTAATTAGCGTATTTTACTTAGCTTTAACTGGGGTTTTAATCGGTATTTGCAAGGTTTAACTGCGATAACAAGTGCGAATATATTCTTTTAGCGCGGTATGTCGGCTTTGCTCCTCATCACTGAGTGTATTGAGCTTTGCTTTGTGATTTAGTTTCTCCAAAGCCTGCTCTGCGCGCGCTAGCTCGACGCCGTTAAACTCATCGATGATTTTTGCATTGTTCGCGCGAACCAATTGCAGAGCCTCGCTATCGCTAAGCTGTTCAATATTATTATGTTGATGGTTGGCCAGTTGGTTCAATGTGCTGGCAAAAGATTCGCCACGATACCGTTCTAATAAAGTGGCTGTCGTGGGGTTTTGACTGTCTGTAGCGGCCTTGCACAGTTCATGCACCATGCCGATGCCGCGCACTTGTGAATCGACAATGGGCGACAACACTTCAAACTCTTTATGGTATTGCGGAAACTGTAAAAGCAATGACAGCGCGCGTCTAACTGGGGTCAGTGTCGAAGGCCGTGGCGCTTGCTCAGCCGGCTGATTTTTCCAGTTAGAGTTTCTTTGATTGTTGGGTTTCCAATTCTTACCGCCATCTTTTTGCCAAGTATTTTGGTTTTGAGAATACGGCGATGAATCATTTTGTGGTTTTATCGAACCAGGAGCCAATTCGCTAGACGCGACTTGAGTCAAAGAAGCAACGCGTTCGAGGACTAAGCTTTTGAGCACGCCCTGTTGCATTTTCTCAAGCATCGGCTTGGCGAGCTTGCCAAGCTTAGCTCGGCCATCAAGACGATTAAGGTCGGCTTGTTGCTTTAGACTTTCTAATAAAAATTCCGGCAATGGCATTGCCTCAGCGATCAATTTCTTAAAGCCTTCTTCGCCAACTTTCTTGACCATGGTGTCGGGGTCTTCACCATCGGGCAAAAATAAAAAGCTAACTTGATGACCGTCTTGTATCGCTGGCAAACAGGTTTCAAGCGCCTTCCACGCGGCCGCGCGGCCTGCGCGATCGCCGTCAAAACTGAACGTGATGTTGGGTGTATGACGAAACAACCGTTGTAAGTGCATGGCTGTAGTCGCGGTGCCCAAGGTAGCTACGGCGTTATTGATGCCTTCTTGTGCTAATGCGACAACGTCCATATAACCTTCAACCACCAATACTCCATCGGCTTCTTTAATTCCGGCGCGCGCGCCGTACAATCCATAAAGCTCTGAGCCTTTATGAAAAATGGGTGTCTCTGGCGAATTTAGATATTTAGGGTTGCCAGGCTGCGGTTCTGGCTGCTCCAGTACTCGCCCACCAAAACCGACCACCCGCCCACGGTGATCATGTATCGGGAACATAATGCGGTGACGAAACCGATCATACACTCGGCCTTTATCGTTTTTTGTTAGCATGCCTGTGTCGAGTAGGGCTTTTTGCGACGGAGCGGTGTCGCCCAGTTTATCCATTAGGTTTGACCAGCCTTCAGGCGAAAAGCCCAAGCCAAAACGTTTCGCTATATCGCCACTTAAGCCGCGTTTCTTTAGGTATTCAACCGCTTGGTCTTTGTCGCCGTGTTGGCGTAATTGTGTCGCATAAAAGTCAGCTACTTCCTGCATTAACTTGTATAAATCAATGCCTGCGCTTTGCGTATTCTTAGGCGTAAAGGCTTGTGATTCTTGTGGAATTTCCAATCCAGCACTTGAGGCCAGAGTTTCAACGGCTTCACGGAACTCCATGTGATCGTATTCCATCAAAAAGCTAATCGCTGTGCCGTTCACGCCGCAGCCAAAACAGTGATAAAACTGTTTAGTCGGTGAAACGGTAAAGGAGGGTGACTTCTCGTTATGAAATGGACAGCAGGCTTTGTAGTTGGCTCCAGCCTTTTTAAGCGGAACATAGCCGTCTATTAAATCGACTAGATCAGTGCGATTTAACAGTTCATCGATAAAATGTTGAGGAATTCGGCCGGCCATTTTTGTATTGTAACCGTTGCACACGTAAATGTTTATGACATCTGCACTGTGACTGCCAAACGCGTGGTCGAAAGCGAATAATTTCTGTGATGAATAGATCGGCAGAAAGTTGCACTATGCGGTCATTTTTCGCGAAATTAAAACACTGACAATTAATTTTAGTCTTGTGGCCACTAATTTGAGTTGATGTTCTAATTTAGGTTGCCCCTCGCCGGGGCAGGCCTTCATTTCTTTGCTTGTCCAAAGAAACCGAAGCAAAGAAAGACCCCGCAAACGTTGGCCCCTCTGGGGTACCCGAATGTAGTTTTCTATAATTGGCGCTGCGCAAACTCGCTTTGCTCAGACACGTGCTCGCGACTACCCCAATTATAGAAAACTAAACTCGGCCAGCCATTTTTAATGCGGATTCTTGAAACGCCTCGCCTTTGGCATAGGTCTGTAAGTTGCCCAGACTGTGTAAAAACTCATTCTATTTTAGAATC
>CAZEXS010000011.1:44993-67031 GCA_964516915.1 uncultured Gammaproteobacteria bacterium | reverse complement strand
ATACTGAAAGTAATAAATTTCGAAAGTAATGTTGTGCATTGAATGCACCGGAAAGATTGTTTAGTCAATTGGGTTGTTTAATTAATAGGTAAGTAGGTTGTTATATGATTGATAAAAATCAAAACATGCATCAAAAATCACGTATTGAACAAGGACTTGAACGAGACCTTGAAGGCTGCACAGCTAAAATGACTTGGGTTAAGCCGGAATTGGTATCAATGTCTGCTAAAGGCACCAAAACTGGGTCTAATACTTCCTATACGGAATTCCAGTATATGACCGGCTCTGGGTTTGGTCCAAGTTAAGCCCAAATGAGGATTGTTTTGGCTTTTGTTTAAATCAATTTATATTCCGTTCTAGGCTTTACTAAGAACAGTAGATGGGGGAAGAAAGAGGGGGGGGGGAATAAAGAAAATAGTAGTATTTGACGATATATTAAAATTTATTGAATGATTAAGGGTAAAAGGTAGTTAAGGGTAAAAGGTTACAAAATGAATGAAAAAAACGAACATAAAGGGCCGCAGCATGAACAGCAGCGTGAAAATGTCGCAAGCAAGTTGCTTTGGATTAAGCCGGAATTGATAACAATATCTACTAAAGGAACTAAAAGTGGGAGTACGCCTGATTTCTTAGAAAATGCGTCAACTTTCACCTTCTTTAGTGCCAGTTAAGCTTGTTACTTGGGTGGTTTCGACAATGCTTGGTCTTCTTTACCTTTCTATCTGGCCTATGCTTAAACCCGTAGATCTTAGAAGGATAGAGCTGAATGTTGATGGTGTCTTAAAATCTATTTAATGCTTAAGGGTAAAGGTAGTTAAGGGTAAAGGGTTACAAAATGAATGATAAAAACGAACATGAAGGGTCACAGAATAAACAGCCTTCTGGAAACATCGCAAGCAAGTTGCTTTGGCTTAAGCCGGAATTGATATCAATGACTCGAAGCGCCACTGAAGGTGGTACTATCCCATCAACTTTCGAGGGTGACGGTTATTTTCCAGTAAACCCTAGTTAAATTTTCTGTCTAGGAGGTTTCGATGATGGTTAGTTCTCTCGAACTTTCAATTTGACCGATACTTCAATCTGATCAATACAGAGAACCGTGTTTCTCGCACTGATAGGCCTGTAATCTATGACATGTTAAAATTGATTGATTAATTATATTTTGAGGTTTGTAAATGATTGATAAAAATGAACATCACGAATCACAGCATCAACAGCTGTGTGAAAACGCCACAACCAAGTTGGCTTGGATCAAACCAGAGTTAATATCAATGAATCGAAGCGCTACTGAAAGTGGGTCGACCCTTCCTGTTGAGCCTTTCGAAAACACCGCTTATCCATTTTTCAGCCCTAGTTAAATCTGGTAACAATTTTTTTCGCTGGATTTATTTCGGTCATTTAACTGGCCATTTTTGCGATTATTTCAATCGTTGAAAACGCGATGCGCCCACCAGAGCAGGAAATAACAAGCTAGTCCAAGAAATACCCGGCTACGGCTAAAAACCTCAAACCACGTCAAAAATATCCGGCTACGTTAAGAAAAAGAGTTAAGAAACAAATGTCGCGGTTATTTGGTAATCGACAGGACTGTTTCGGCCACCAATCACGATAAATCGACCAACCCCTACCCAAGCATGGGCTTTCATTCCTGAGGGTTCATTCGCATCTAACTTCGCGCCCAAATAAAGCACACAAGGTATGTTGTGAAGATCACATATTCTTTTTACGCACACGGCTTGTGGCAAGCACAAACATGGCCATGGCACATTCTTACTGACAGTGCTCATGATTGAGCTGACCCTTCTTGCCGCTCTTTCTTGCCGTGGTGTGGCGATCGAGCACAATTGGGCATTCCCAATGGGCTGCCCAAGGTGTTTAGTGAGCCACTTTTTAGAAAAAATTTTAATGGCGATAGGGTAAGTCACGGCGCCGATCAAACACAATACCAACCAACCTTTTTTATCGTTCGGTAAATGGATTAAAAAATTAACTTTTTCTCGAAGGGTCAATTGTCTTTTACGGCCTAGCGACCTTGGGTGATGACGGGTAAGGAATTAGTCGACTAAGATCATGTCTTGTTGCTGAAGTGCGCTAAGTAGTTCGGCAACGTCGTTCAAGCAATCGGCATAAGACACATCGTATTCTTGCATCAGAGTCTCGCACAATGATTTTACCGTTTGTTGTTTCGCCAGTTCTTCCCAAATTCGAGAGCCAATCTCAGCCAAGCCGAAATAACTTTCGAAATCTTTATCCATCATCACGGTTTCATTGTCAATTTCACTGAAAATAATGTCAGGGTTTCGTTCAATTTTGGAAGATTCGCTAATATCCATGGTTGTGTCTCATCGTTTTTACTGGGTTATTTTACTCGCTAACTGGCAATATGTGTATTCGAATTAGTGTCAGTAGGGCTGATCAATGAAAGTTGCAGATTTATATAGGCCTCTCATCAGCATGAAGGTGGTTCAGGCGTTGAAACCAACGTTTTACCAAAGCGCAACAAAAGAATATGATAGGCTCAAAAGCGCATTCAGCATGTGAACGAAAACGGGGCTCGGTGATGGTTTGACGAATCTACGTTTAGATGCCGATTTTTAAATTTATTGCATCTTGAGTTGTAGCACAACATAACGGAGTCATAGATAAGTATGGGTATCAGGCCACTCTTACAATTAAGGCCATTGGCAGTTGAGTTTTGGCAATTCTCTCCCTACAAATTGTCGGCTTCGTTGGGTTTAATGTTGTTGGCCAGTATTACCTCGGGCGTGGGCATTTTGATGATTGTTCCACTAATGGCTTCGATTGGTATTGATATTACCGGCACTTCCTCCACAAATGGCCTTGCGCATTCGGTAGAAGGTTGGGCTGCTTATCTCGGCATTCAATTAGACTTGGTAACGGTATTGGGTATTTATGTTCTGATAATGCTGGCCTTAGGCGGTCTCTCTTATTTAAATGCTTCTTTATCGGTTTCACTGAGACAGGCCTTCGTGACAGAAATGCGCTCAAATATGAGCCGCGACTTGTTTCAAGCTCAATGGCGTTACTTGAATCAACGTCATATGTCGGATTTTATGCGATTGTTGATTGGGCAGATACAGAGTGCGGCGGTCAGCCTAAACTTTATGCTGAGGCTGCTGAGCAGCTTGGTACTCTTGTGCGTGTACTTGGTATTTTCTTTATTGTTGTCGAGCACGCTTACCTTGATCGCTTTGCTGTTTGGTTTGGCGCTGGCGGCATTGCTCTGGCCAATAAATAAACGCATTTACTCAAGCGGGCACACCGAGTTAAGTGCGAATCGAGATATACATCGAGGAATTTTCGAGAACCTCAGTAGTTTGAAGGTCATTAAGAGCTTTGCCGCTGAAGAGAGGTATCTGGCTAAAATGTATAAAGCCAATGTTGATCTTGAAGAGCAGCAAGTCAGGATTACCAAAATTGCCGCATTTGTTGGGTTCATTAATAAGGCAGGGGCGGCAATAATATTTGCACTATTATTTTTTACGTCTATTACCTGGTTGCAAATCCCTGTTTCGAATTTGCTTGTTATTCTATTTATTTTTTCACGCTTAATGCCCCAGATTTCAAGTATTCAAACGACCTTTCAATCCTTGGTGCACAAAGCGCCGGCCTATCAAGATCTGCTTGAGAATCGGGCTTCTTTGGTTCAGTGGAAAGAAAATGCAGCACAGAGCGGTGATGCCCCTACGCTGCATAAAAAAATCACCTTACAGGATGTAGATTATCAATACCCTGACACTGAGAAACAGGTGTTATCTGGCTTTAGTGCAGACATTGGCGTCAATGAAACTGTCGCGATTGTTGGGCCATCAGGGGTAGGGAAGTCCACATTGGCCGATATTCTTTCCGGTTTGATCGAGCCCACCGCCGGTAACATATTAATTGATGACCAAATTGTTGATAAACGAACTCGCGTGGCCTGGCGCAAACAGGTTGCTTATGTAACACAAGATGTGTTTTTGTTTCACGATACGGTGCGAGAAAATTTAATTTGGGTCTGCGACCCTGAGCAATTTGCATCGACTGAAGAGCGTGAAAAAGAAATTGAGCGGGTGTTAAAGCTCGCCGCTGCCGATAAATTTGTGGCGGACCTGCCTCACGGTTTAGACACTCTCATAGGTGATAGAGGGGTAAAACTGTCTGGCGGTGAGCGTCAACGCCTAGCACTCGCGCGAGCCTTGTTGTCCAAACCCTGCCTATTGATTTTGGACGAGGCCACCAGCGCACTTGATCGCAATAATGAGCTAAAAATACGCGATGCCTTGGTAAATTTAGATGGAAAGCTGACCATTGTCGTGATCGCTCACAATGATACGACGATCGAACACGTTTCGGCAAAAATCGCTCTTTAATTGCAGTCTGCAGGCTAGGTTATGCCAAATTTAGGAACCAGGTTTTGCGTACGCCATATAGGAAACACTCACCAAATTTGAAAGCCTTCTAAAGAATGAATGCCACTAATTATTGAATGCACTCATAAGCGATTTGGTTTGGTAGGTCGATAAATTCATTTTAGTCGGCTTTTCGGAAATTTCAGTGACCAGGTAATAAGATTCGTTGCCGCTGCCAATACCTGTTACAGACTCGAGAGGAAAGCCAACTGGAAAATTGCCTTTAAGCGAAGAGAAGTCAAACATCATGCTGCTTTGCTGGCCGCCGAACATTTCCATTAACTTTGTACTGAAACTAATAAAATCAAATTTAATTTCATCTGTGATCCAAACTTCGCCTTTCTCACCCTTGCTTTCAAAAACCCATTGCTGCGCTGTATAGCCTAGAATCTTTTTTGACTTGCCGGTTTTTTCTATTTTGCCAACGTCAACAGGCTCGGCTGTGTTAGCTTTTTGATAAGACCCTGCCATTTTGGCCATATTTTGAATCATTTGTGTCGACATGCCTGTTTTGGTTTTTGCCTTTTCGTCAATCATAATCATGACTTCGTTCGATAAGTCCATGATTGCGCGTGTGGTGTCATCAGATTCAATCATTATGTGCCCATCAGCAAACCACTGATTCATAAACGATGTATTGCCATCGTAGGTTTGCTTAGCTTTAACGCTTAAGTCAAAGCTATATCTATCTTGTATTGTCACTTCTTGTTGCATGGCACTTAAAATGCCGCCGAAGCCTCCAAAGCCATTTGATGGTTGGGTGCCGCGGTTAGAGTCATTAGCCTTTGCGGTCTTGTTCGTTTGATTGGAATTCGAATCTCGCCGCTGATCTTGCACGTCATCCTCGGCATTTTCAAAGTCAGGGTTTAGTACCGAATCGGTAGCCTCGCCAGCTTTGTCACCCGCTTTACGAGCCACTTTGCCGGTGACTACATTTTCAACTTCGTTTTTCACTCGATTTTTTAGCTTTCCCCACAAAGAGTCGGCAAATACCGAGTTTGAAAACAGATAGATGGTAATCGTGATTAAGGAAAGTCGTGCTTTATATAACATTTAGAATTCTCCACAATAGATTTTGGAATCGCCTGATGAGTATTTAGGCTAACGGTGATAAAGGCCGTTTTTAGGTCAGTTTAATATTGTTTTCATGGCGTCAAATACGCCGGTCTCTCTAATCAGCTGTTGAGTCATTTTAATTAAGCCACAATCTAAGCTGTGCTGTTGAACGCTTTCAAACCTTGTGCCTGATATGGCGGACTGTAAATTCATATACTCAGTATCTTGCTGGGCGCTAATCAAGGTGAGGGTTGGGGTTTCTCGAATATACGTTTGAAGCTGGCTGTTTAATTGGATGATTTCGTCAAATTCAGGCAGTAACTTGTGGGTTTTAACCTTGTCGACAAAACATTCAACTAGGCTTTTTGCATCTGTGGGCACCGCAACATTTTTTATCATCTTAGCCACTTCTGGTGAATGTCGAGAGTAGAGTAGAGTTGATGTATCTAGCGAGGATTGCATCAATAAAAGGTATTTAGAGACTCGGTCATCGCCTGCCTGAGAATTAGTTGATGCAAGGGTATATAAGGCGAGGGTAAGAATGCTTAGAACAGTTATAAATACACGCATAGTCGTTCCTGGTTTATTGTTAAAAGTGCGATTAATTGGTTTCTAAAATGGAGAACCTTGCAGCCTCTTGCTTTCTTTCTAATGCGATTCGTTCGGGCGAATATCCTTCTGCGTACAAAAGAGCGGAGCAGTAATTTGTATCGAGTTCGTAGTTTTGGTTGTATTTTTTTCGACCTGATCTCTCTAAGGTCTGATATTCGGCTTTTGAAATTCCCATTTTTTTGGCTCGCGATGCTTCGTTGTCATTTAGATGGTCGCCTTCGTAATGAGAAAAAGATAAGTGATAGGCTCGTATTTCGTCATCAGTCATGGCTTTAAGCATGCGATTGACGATGCAGTTAGAGTTCCTCTCAGATCCTTCGCCTAGGTTTTTATTTCTTGCCAAAGCATACAGTGAGGCCGCTGAGCCAGCCGCCAGCTCAGGCAAAACAACGATCTCTTGGCCGCTTATAAGACAACCACGTTCAAACTCCTGCACGTTGTTGGGTAGACCACCTAAACGATCATAAGACATTTGCGCAGAAATCATGGTAGGCATATCTGACATCAAGTCCACTGTTGCTTTTTCTATGTTGCTATTGAGACCAACAGCGTGTTTATATCTTTCTACTAGAAAACTTTTAACGAGCATTGAATCGGTGTTTGCTAAGTAAACTTGCATGCGTTTGTCTACACAATCGCAGTCAACGTTGGGGCGTTCTTCGGCATTGCATGCCGCTGTTGATGTTTGTGCGTTAGCGGCTTTTGTAAGCGTGCTTAAGCTTAGTATTAAAGACAAAAGAATAATTAAAGTAAGGTGACTAGGCATATTTTTCTCCATTTCCTGTACTTTAAAGCACAAATATTATTCGCTCATACGCTAAATGACGTATGTACAGTTTCAGTCAGTCAATTAGTCTTTGTTAAAACCATACAAGGAAAATAAAGATGACGATTAAAAGATCAATGTATTTGGTGGTAGCGGTGCTGCTTATTGCTGCCGGTATTGGCGGGTGCGGAGACTCAACGGTACAGAACGAGGCCGCCGACAGCGGCTGCCCCCCAATTGCGAAGTCTGGTTTAAGTGCTATTGACAGAGTAGGTGGCATTGAGGCACTTGAAAAATACACTCAATGGCAAGAAGCATTACCACCCAGCGCCTGTGCCGGAAAGCTAGCAAAGTATGTGCCTGAGTTGCCATCAGGTTATGGTTTACCGCCATTAGGGAAACCACCCATATTCAATGATCAACAGGTGTATTTAACCTATGCCAAAATCCCAGAGAACGTGCCGGACGACGCATTGGCTCTTCTAAGTATTGCTGGTCAGCCGCAATTTGTATTTGAAATTGTTCAATTGAGCGATCAGGAAACTCAGAGGTTTAACGATTTATTGGCAAGTAATGGGTCTTCAATTGTGAAATATCCCCTGGAGGGTAGAAACTTTTACAGTTTGCCTGGCTCGGGCTGGTCAATTCCAGGCAATAAGCTATTCGGTGGTATCGGCACACTCGTGGGCGATAATATATTGATCAAGTTTTCTGTGCCTGGAATGTATGCTGACAAATCTGTGATTGAGCCTGTGGCTAGAATGTTTCATGAGATTGCTAATAAAAACGGTTTTTAGCTATATAATTTAAATATGCCTGAATCAAAACAAAAACCAAAGCTGCATCCGGCGAATGATGTCATCGCTAAACTGTATTCAGCTGTGGTTGATAATAAAAAGATTCACGAGCTGTTTAGTGCTTGGGATACCTACGCTGAACACGTGTTTGATGAACAGCCTGAAGAAGCTAAAGTATGGCAACCTCTGTTAATTGATCACTTCGAACAAGCCAGCTCTTTGGTGGTGGTTATGCAGCCAAGCTTGGCTGAAGAGAAACAGGAGTTTGTGGATTCACAAGTTTTTCCTGCGATTCTATTTAATTCTCATCTACGCTTGGTAGCACAAAATCAGAAGGTTGAAGAAATTTGGCCTTTAGAGCTTGATGCCGATATATCGAACGCCATTTTGCCGCCTTTTAATATTGAGCAATTGTTGTCAATGAGAGGCACCCCAATAAATCATGTTGACCCAGTATTGGTGTCTTTAGAAGTAGGAGATATTGATCAGTCAAACATTGTCATGGCTGTCATTCACCCAATTGAGTTTTCCACTGGAGATGGGCAATCCAAAGAACTGATGTTTATTCTTAGAATTGCACAACCGCGTTGGTATACTGAGCTTGGGCGCATGCTTTCCAGCACTTACGGTCTTACAGAATCTGAAATAGAAGTCGCTAGAGGCCTTCATCAGAATCGGGCGATTAGCATGATTGCCAAGCAGCGCAGTCGGTCGGTTAGAACAGTTCGGACACAATTATCACAAGTCTTCGAAAAAACAGGTACGTCATCGCAAACAGAGCTTATCAGTATGATCACCAATCTAGGACAAATTCTAGAATTGGGTGAAAGCTCAAAAATTCGTAAAAGCAACTCGGTGGTAAATTATTGTCTATCTAATGCGGATGTCGAAATTTTAACGTGTCGCTCAAGTGAAGGTCATCAATTGTCTTATGCAAGGTATGGGGCGAAAAATGGTCGCCCTATCTTGTCTATACAGCCCACTGTGCCTCCGGAAATGACAGAGCGGTTTAGGCAGGCAGCCGTTGATTCAGGCCTGAGATTCATTGTTCCCTATAAACCTGGGTCTGGGCAGTCGTCTTCACGTAATTACAGCTACAAACCAACACTTGCCGCCTCAGATTACAAGTGCATCTTAGATGCAGAAAAGGTAAGTTGCGCGCAAGTGCTTGGGATTTATTCTGGCGGTGTTTATGCGCTAAAATTTGCTGACTTGTATCCTGCAATGGTCGAGCGAGTCAATCTTGCGGATACCGGTGTTCCTTTAAAATTTCCAAGTGATTTTATCCCTATGTCGGCGACAGTAAGACGAACTTTTTTGCCGGCGCGATTGTTTCCCTCTGTATTGTTAACACCCCATAAAATGGTCGCAAAGGACTTTTACGAATCTGTGTCAGGTCAACGACGGATAATAGAGTACTTTTTTTCAGGCAGCCCGACCGACTTGGAGCTTGTTAAAAACAACAAAGAATTTTACAACATTACCAGAGATATGATTCGCTACAGTTTCGAAGACATAAAACAACTGATTGACGATGTGTGTATTTGGGTGAACGATTGGAGTGAGAGCTTAAACAGTGTCGCTGAAAACCAAACAATCCAATTTTTGCATGGAGAGCATAATGATTGTTTTATGTGGCAGTCTGTTGAACGTTATACGAATAACACAAGCCATGTAAAGGCCATAAAACTCCGTGGAAAATCACAACTGGGTATTTTCGTGGAACCAAAGATTCTGATGGAAACATTGAATAGCCAATAGAGCTTGGATTTAGTCAATTCCAGCTGCGCTTGCCTAAGGTGAATGACTCGCAGTTAACCCACCGTTTGCTTGATGCTTAAATCATTGACTATAGTATTTAAAGCTCGAGAATCTCGCTGTCGTCATGTTTCTGTTATTTTGATTTAATAACTAAATTAAAAATTAATTTAAAAACAATGACTTAATTAGTTTTTCTATAGTGGTTTCTCGAGTTCTTTAAAAGTTCTCAAGAGGATTTTGTGCTTTTTATTGGTGTGCTGTTTGAAAGCAAAAGGAAGAACAAACCGGTTCTTGTGAAAACTTGTTCCCAAAAACAAAATAAGTATTTGTCGAATATTCAGATTGAGAGCCAAATTTAATCGCATATTTTATCACTAAAAGCTTGAACTCATTGATTGTATCCCCATAATCCACGCATTCGATATTTGCCATTTTTTGACGATATTTAGGTCTGGATACATACACTGATGAATGACGTAGAAAATAACAAACCAAACCCTGATGAGCTGGTAGCGGACTCACAAGAGAACGCGCAAGAAACGACGATAGATAGCGAAGCAGCGCAAAATCAGGAATCGGCGCAGAACTCTGAAGCCGTTAGCGATGATTTTGTAGAGACCGATGAGTCTGAAGAGCTTACTGAGCTCGAAGAAGCGCAGCACGAAATCGCCAAACTCAAAGATGCTTTTTTACGCTCCAAGGCCGAAGAAGACAATGTGCGCCGCCGCGCAGAGAAAGAAGTGTCTAATGCGCGAAAATTTGCCGTCGAAGGCTTCGCTAAAGAAATGATGAACGTGTTTGATAGTCTAAAGCTGGCTACCCAAAACGAACCAGCTGACGATGCTGACGAAACGGTTAAGAGTATTTATGAAGGCTCTAAAATAACCATGAATCAATTGTCTTCAGCGTTCGCTAAGTTCTCGGTTAAGGAAATAGCACCCGAAGTTGGCGACAAATTGAATGCCAACCTACATCAAGCCATGAGCATGGTGGAGTCTGAAGACGTTGAATCCGGCCATATTATTACGGTAATTCAGGTTGGGTTTGAATTGCAGGAGCGCTTATTGCGACCAGCCATGGTGGTAGTTGCCAAGTAAGTTCTGCAGAAAAAATTAAATATTGGCTTGAGAATACGAATTTCTTCTATTAATCGGCCATTCGGTTATTGAATTATAAATACAGACCCTTAGTTACAAGGGCATACAAGATTTTTATTTGAGGTAAACAACAATGGGCAAAATTATTGGAATCGACCTAGGCACCACTAACTCATGTGTTGCGGTAATGGATGGCGATAAAGCACGCGTCATCGAGAACAGTGAAGGCGATCGCACTACGCCATCGTACGTGGCATTTGTGGATGACGGTGAAGTATTGGTTGGTCAACCAGCAAAGCGTCAGTCAGTGACAAACCCTGCCAACACACTTTATGCGGTAAAACGTCTTATCGGTCGTAAGTTCGATGAAAAGGTTGTTCAGCGTGATGCCGAACTAATGCCATATAAAATCGTCAAAGCGAAAAACGGCGATGCATGGGTTGAAGCCAATGGTAAGCAAATGGCGGCACCTGAAGTATCAGCACGCGTATTGCAGAAAATGAAAACCACCGCTGAAGATTTCTTGGGCGAAGAGGTTACCGAAGCGGTTGTAACCGTGCCGGCTTACTTTAATGACGCGCAACGCCAAGCGACCAAAGACGCTGGTAAAATTGCCGGCCTTGAAGTTAAACGCATTATCAATGAGCCAACGGCGGCCGCACTTGCTTATGGTATGGACCAAAAGGTGGGTGACCGTAAAATTGCGGTGTATGACCTTGGTGGTGGTACCTTCGACGTTTCGATCATCGAAATTGCTGAAATTGACGGTGAACACCAATTTGAAGTGTTATCGACCAATGGTGATACTTTCTTAGGTGGTGAAGACTTCGATAATCGTATCATCGATTATTTGGCTGACGAGTTTCAAAAAGACCAAAACATTAATCTTAAGGGCGACCCGCTGGCGATGCAACGCCTTAAAGAAGCGGCCGAAAAAGCCAAAATTGAACTGTCTTCAAGTTCACAAACTGAGATTAACTTGCCGTACATTACGGCCGATGCGACGGGCCCTAAGCACTTGGTGTTGAAGCTGTCTCGCGCTAAGTTAGAGTCCTTAGTTGAAGACTTGGTTAAGCGCACCATTGACCCATGCCGTATTGCATTGAAAGACGCAGGTCTTTCGGCTGGTGAAATTGATGATGTGATTTTGGTGGGTGGTCAAACCCGCATGCCGAAAGTACAAGAAGCGGTGCAAGAATTTTTTGGTAAAGAAGCACGTCGTGATGTTAACCCAGACGAAGCAGTGGCCATGGGCGCGGCTATTCAGGGCGGCGTGTTAGGTGGTGATGTAAAAGACGTATTATTGTTGGACGTTACGCCATTGACCTTAGGTATTGAGACCATGGGCGGTGTACGTACGGCACTGATCGACAAAAACACGACCATCCCAACTAAGGCCAGCCAAGTATTTTCAACTGCTGAAGATAACCAAAATGCGGTTACCATTCACGTATTGCAGGGCGAGCGTGAAATGGCCGCCGGCAATAAATCATTGGGCCGTTTTGACTTAAGCGACATTCCGCCAGCAGCACGCGGTGTTCCGCAGATTGAAGTGACGTTTGATATTGATGCCAACGGTATCATGCACGTTTCTGCGAAAGACAAGGCAACTGGTAAAGAGAATAAAATCGTTATCAAATCAAGTTCTGGTTTGAGTGACGAGGAAATCGAAGCCATGGTAGCGGATGCTGAAGCTCATGCTGAAGAAGACGCCAAAGCCAAAGGCTTAGTTGATGCTCGTAACCAAGCTGAAGCCATGGTGATTGGTGTTAAAAAGACCATGGAAGAAGCGGGCGATAAGCTTGATGCCAGTGACAAAACCAGCATTGAGGCGGCGATTGCCGATGTGGAAGAAGCAGCTAAGGGCGACGATGCTGATGAAATCTCCGCTAAGGTTGAAACCTTGATGCAAGCAAGTCATAAATTAGCCGAGCAAATGTACGGTCAAAGTGGCGGTGCTGAAGGTGGCCCTGATATGGGCGGTGACGGTCAGTCGGCGCAAGACGATAATGTTGTTGATGCTGAATTTGAAGAAGTAGACGACGACGAGAATAAGGCTTAATCGTTTTAATTAACGTTATTTAGAAAGCCTGCGCTTGATTCGTTTAAGTGCGGGCTTTTTAGCTACAGAGATCTGAGAAATGGCAAAACGAGATTATTATGAGGTACTAGGTGTCGGTAAATCCGTCACTGAAGCCGAGCTGAAAAAGTCATACAGACGCTTGGCGATGAAGCACCATCCTGACCGTAATCCGGGCAGCGAAGAAGCTGAGCTGAAGTTCAAAGAAGCAAAAGAAGCCTACGAAGTACTGTCGGATGCCGAAAAGCGTGCGACCTATGATCAGTTTGGGCACGCCGCATTCGAAGGTGGCAGTGCTGGCGGCGGTGCCGGTGGCTTTAATGGCGGCGGCGCTGGTGGTTTCGGTGATATTTTCGGCGATATGTTTGGCGACATTTTCGGTGGCGGTGGTGCTGGCGGCGGCCGTCAACGTCAACGACGCGGTGCCGATCTTCGTTATAACTTGGAGCTAAGCCTAGAAGAAGCGGTTCGAGGAACAGAGGTCAATATCACGGTTCCACGTATGTCTTCGTGTAAGACATGCTCAGGTTCCGGTGCGGCAGCAGGCAGCTCACCATCACAATGTGGTACCTGTCATGGCCAAGGCCAAGTGCGTATCCAGCAAGGATTTTTCTCTGTTCAACAAACATGCCCACAGTGTCACGGCAGTGGTTCAGTAGTCACCGACCCGTGTAAAGATTGTAATGGTCAAGGCCGTATTAAAGAAAACAAGAAGCTGTCGGTCAAGATACCAGCCGGTGTCGACGAGGGCGATCAGATTCGTTTGTCCGGCGAAGGTGAAAGTGCGGGCACCGGCGGTGTGAACGGTGATTTGTACGTGTCTGTGTCGCTCCGCGAGCACTCTATTTTTACTCGCGAAGGCGTAGACCTGCATTGCGTGGTGCCAATCAGTTATTCAACACTAGCCTTGGGCGGCGAACTGGAAGTACCGACCCTGGAAGGGCGCGCGAAATTGAAAATCCCGGTTGGCACACAATCAGGCAAAATGTTTCGATTGCGTGGTAAGGGCGTGAAAAATGTACGAAATGCGGGTTTTGTTGGGGACTTGTATTGCGAAGTAAATGTCGAAACACCAGTCAATCTAACCAAGCGACAAAAAGAGTTATTACAAGAACTCGACGAGACGATTCGAGAGGGTGGCAGTAAGCACAACCCGGAAAACTCTTCATGGTCGAATAAAATCAAATCTTTCTTTGATGACCTTGTGACCTAAAGTTTATTGAAGTTTAGTACCTCTATATTAGTACCTGTAAAAAAGCCGCTTTAGATTTTCTACAGCGGCTTTTTTAATTTATCGATGCTCTTATGAATTGCTATCTAACCTAAGGCTCTTACTGAGTCGGCTTCGTTGAAACTTTCGATGATTTTCTCGGTTAGGAATTTGTGCAATGGCGAATTCTTGGTCCGCACATGATGCACTAGCGACAGCGTATCGATCTTTAGGTTGATTAAATCTTCCAACGGCTTCGATATGAAGTAATCCGACACGATGGACGAATCCATTAAGCGGTCAGAGGCGATCATTAGCATGTCGGTCTTGCGAAGGGTTTCCAAGCACACCATTAGATTGGTGGTTAAGAAGGGTACATTTGAAAGAATGCCAAATGAGGCAAATAGTTTTTGAACTTCTTCTCGGGTTGTTTCGAAGTTTGGAAAATATACCGCCATGTGCTGAAACTCTCGGCGTTGTTCCAGGGTGATGTGCTCGACATCGGCTAAAGGGTGGCTTTTGCGCATATAAAGTACTGGTTTAATATTCATCAACTCATGGGTCACGAAATCTGGGCCGAATTTATTTTTTGCTACGATCGCAAAATCCAGGTTTCCGCTGCGCAGCCTGTCTTCCCATTTCGAGTCTAGATTCTGGCTTATTAGCATTACTTTTGGTGCTTCTTGCCGTACTTTGTTAATGAATATCGGCATGCCGACACTCGCCGACGTGCCCAGAGTGGCCAAGGAAATAGTTGCCGCGGTGCTGGCGGGTTCGAAATCCTGGTTGCTTACCATGAGCTCGGTCAGCTGATTGAGAATGTGGTTGACGGGCTTTTCGAGCTCCAGTGTTTTTGGGGTAGGGGTTAAACCGTGCGAAGAACGCACAAAAAGTTCGTCTTCAAGCAAATTCCGCAGACGGTTGAGTGTCTTACTCATGGCCGGTTGCGTCACGAACAGTCTTTCGGCGGCTCGAGTCACATTTTTTTCTTGCATCAAGACTTGGTAGGCGACCAGTAAGTTAAGATCGACACGGGACAAAGGGTCTTGCATTGGGTATTCCTGCTTAGGCTAGTTACAAACTAGGTATAATTGTAAGTTATGATTAATTGAAAATAAATCCATTTTTGTTTATAAAACTCTGTAGTGCTCTACCGCTGGCATAATGGCTTTTCAAAACGCCAGCTTCAGCCCCAAAAGACCGCCGTAATCAGGCGGAACTCCAGTCTCTAATAGGCGCATGACCGACAAAATTATTCGGAGTAAGAATGGTGTCAGCGGCGTAATTACTCATATCAGGATAATCCAGCGTATAGTGCAGGCCTCGGCTTTCCTTACGGGTCATGGCGCATTCGATGGTAAGTTCAGCGATAGTAGCAAGATTACGCAATTCGATTAAGTCACTATTCACTCGGAAATTACCATAATATTCGACGATTTCCTCTTGCAGCAGCTTAACCCGATGTTGGGCTCGTTCAAGACGTTTTCGTGTTCGTACGATGCCAACATAATCCCACATGAAGCGGCGTGTTTCGTCCCAGTTGTGCGATACCACGATCTGTTCATCGGGGTCTGAAACCTTACTTTCATCCCATTGCGGAAGCGTTGGGAAATCTTCTTTCTCCTCGTTTTTCATGCGAGCGGCTATGTCTGTGGCGACAGACTCTGCGATGACCAGGCATTCTAACAATGAGTTGCTGGCCAGACGGTTGGCTCCGTGTAGCCCCGTGCAGCTGCTTTCACCGACCGCGTACAGCCGTTTTAAATCTGTACGGCCTTGCAGGTTGGTAAGGATGCCGCCACAGGTGTAATGAGCCGCGGGAACTACTGGTACCGGTTGCGCGGTCATGTCGTAACCATATTGTTGGCAGCTTTCCGCGATATTAGGGAAGTGGTCAAGAATAAAGTCTTTGTCTTTATGACTGATATCTAGAAATACCGAGTCAAAACCGCCGCGTTTCATTTCATAGTCAATTGCGCGAGCCACGATGTCGCGTGGCGCGAGTTCTTCCTGTTCGTGATGTTCTGGCATAAAGCGTTCGCCATTTGGTAATCGCAGTAAACCACCTTCACCTCGCACTGCCTCAGATATCAGCGAACCTTTTGCGTAAGGGTGATACAGGCAAGTGGGGTGGAATTGCACAAACTCCATATTGGCTATTCGGCAGCCCGCTCGCCAAGCCATGGCGATGCCGTCGCCGGTGGATGTGTCTGGATTTGTCGTATAAAGATAGGCTTTTGAGGCACCACCGGTTGATAAGATCACCGCGCGAGCTGAAAAGGTTTCTACCTTGTTATTATCAATGTCCAGTGCATAGGCACCATAACAACGCGCGCCATTGCGTTTTTTGAGTTTTTGAGAAGTAATAAGGTCAATGGCAATGTGATTCTCAAGTATCGTGACATTCTTCTGTTTGCGTACATGAGACTCAAGCGTGGTTTCAACTTCTCTGCCAGTCGCGTCCTTGGCGTGAATCACACGGCGATGCGAGTGACCGCCTTCGCGGGTTAGATGGTAATTGCCATCGACTCCGTCGTATTCAGGCCCTTCATCAATGGTGAATTTAACGCCTTTGTCGATTAACCAATTTATCGCATCGGGCGCGCCTTCAACAATTTTGCGAACCGCATCGTCTTTGCACAAGCCGGCACCGGCCGTGTGTGTGTCTTTTATGTGGTTTTCGAAATTGTCATCGCTATCAAGCACTGCGGCTATGCCGCCTTGCGCGTATAGGCTCGAGCCTTCAGTGAGTTCCGATTTTGATAAAATGGTGATCGACAAGTCTTCATCAGCTAAACGTAAAGCTAGGCTGAGACCGGCTGCACCGCCGCCGATAATTAATACATCGCAATGCTTATTTTTCATTAATCTTTGATTGTTTTTTGGTGAAGCAAACTTATTACTTGAGTATAGCGCAGCCTGAGGGTAAATCCTGCAGTGAAATTTCGACAAATCAAGCGCTTAGCGGTGAAATGTAAGTGTGTTTGAGTAGCGGGTTTGCTAAAATGCGCCGTCGCATCCCGAGTTACCGCGTTTTTATTGCGATGGATGCCTGAGATAAGTCTTCTAAAGGGGGCGGATATCGAGTTTATTTACCGAGTCGAATGTGATTTTGATTACGGTAACCTTACCTGACTGTATTTATCAGCGAATAAAACACAGGTTTTTGAATAGTTTAACGTTTTAATAGGTTTTCACTGGCATGTCGCATGACATCACTAATATTAGAAATTTTTCCATAATCGCGCATATCGATCATGGTAAATCCACTATTGCCGACCGGTTTATTTCGCATTGTGGTGGCTTAAGTGATCGCGAAATGGAAGAGCAGGTGCTCGACTCGATGGACATCGAGCGCGAACGTGGCATTACCATTAAAGCGCAGAGTGTGGCTTTGGATTACACCTCAAAGAAGACAGGTGAAACGTATCAATTGAATATGATTGATACCCCAGGCCATGTGGATTTTTCGTATGAAGTGTCGCGCTCATTAACCGCATGCGAAGGCGCGCTGTTAGTGGTCGATGCATCGCAAGGTGTTGAAGCGCAGACAGTCGCTAACTGCTATACCGCGGTGGATCTTGGGCTTGAAGTATTGCCCGTATTAAACAAAATCGACTTGCCGGCCTCTGATGTTGACCGAGTCAGCGCTGAAATTGAAGACGTGGTCGGTATTGATTGCTCTGGTGCTTTACATGTGAGCGCGAAAAACGGCATCGGTATTGAAGATTTACTGGAGCAGATAGTTACGGAATTACCCGCCCCTCAGGGCGAGGTAGATGCGCCCATGTCGGCGCTGATAATGGACTCATGGTTTGATAACTATCTCGGCACAGTTGCCTTGATACGAATCGTGTCAGGCTCAATCAAGAAGCGAGAGCGCATAAAAATGATGTCGTCAGGCATTGAATATCAGGTGGAGGATTTGGGCATCTTCACACCTAAGCGCGTGCCGAAAGAAACATTGTTAGTCGGCGAAGTTGGCTATCTGATTTCCGGTGTGAAAGATATCACTGGCGCGAAAGTCGGTGACACCATCACGCACGCAAAACACGGTATCACCGACCCTTTACCCGGGTTTAAAGAGGTGCAGCCAAGGGTGTTCGCTGGTTTGTATCCGATTAACTCGGCAGATTATGAGTCGTTTCGCGATGCGCTCGGTAAGCTCAGCTTGAATGATGCTTCTTTGATTTATGACCCGGAAGTGTCTGATGCATTGGGGTTAGGCTTTCGATGCGGATTCCTAGGCATGCTGCATATGGAGATTATTCAAGAGCGCCTAGAACGCGAATACGACATGGATTTAATCACCACGGCGCCGACCGTAGTGTATGACGTGCTATTGAAAAACGGCGAAAGCGTTGAAGTTGATAATCCATCAGCGTTACCGGATTTATCTAAAATTGAAGAAGTTCGCGAGCCGATCATTGAAGCAAACATGCTGATGCCGGAAGAATATATTGGTGCGGTAATGACGCTTTGCATTGAAAAGCGCGGCATCCAAAAGAACATTCAATACCTTGGTAGGCAGGTGATGCTGAATTTTGAATTACCGCTTAATGAAGTGGTAATGGACTTCTTTGATCGTTTAAAGTCGGTGAGCAGAGGCTACGCATCGCTTGATTATGAAGTCAAAGAATACCGTGCTTCGGACATGGTCAAGGTTGACGTGTTAATCAACGGTGATCCGGTCGATCCATTGGCTATTTTGGTGCACCGTGAACAATCAATTTATCGCGGACGAGAACTGGTAAAACGGATGCGGGAATTGATACCTAGGCAAATGTTTGATGTGGCAATTCAAGCCGCGATAGGCTCGAAAGTGATAGCACGAGAAACCGTTAAAGCATTACGTAAAAATGTGACGGCCAAGTGTTATGGCGGAGATGCTTCGCGCAAACGCAAATTGTTAGAAAAACAAAAAGAAGGTAAGAAACGCATGAAGCAAATTGGCTCGGTTGAAATACCGCAAGAGGCCTTTTTAGCGGTACTTAAAACGACGGACGACTAATGAAGATATTTGAAATAGGCCTGTTTACCGTAATTTGTCTGTGCGCCATTACCTTGGCTTACTACAAATTCGTAAAGCCAGAACTTGCCGATAGAGACCCAGAGCCAATGCCGTTGGATTACGCACGCTCGTTTTTCCCAGTGTTATTGTTGGTGTTTGTGTTGCGAAGCTTCATTGCCGAACCGTTTCGTATTCCATCGGGGTCGATGTTATCTAATTTGGAAATTGGCGACTTTATCTTGGTTAACAAGTTTACCTACGGTATACGCTTACCCATTTTGCACAATAAGGTTATTGAAACTGGTAGCCCAGATCGTGGCGACATTGTGGTGTTTCGATTCCCGCCGAACCCCGATCAAAACTATATTAAGCGGCTTATTGGTTTACCAGGTGACGTAATTAACTACGATTATTCTCGTAAGCAACTATCGGTAAATGGTCAGGTACTTGAGAAGCAAGAAAGTGGCGATTACACCCAATTTGGTGCTGATCATGATTATAAAAAATACACGCAAACCATTGAAAAGAAAGATGGTTCTCGTGTAAATTTTCCGATTTTGAATTTCGATCGCAATTATTCTGGGCTTGACTCAAAGAGTTGGGTGGTTCCTGAAGGGCACTATTTTGTAATGGGCGACAATAGAGATAACAGTGCCGATAGCCGAAGCCGAGCATTTACCTTTGTGCCGGACGAAAACATCGTCGGCAAAGCGTTTTTCATTTGGATGCATTACGGTTTTGATTATCAGCCTCAAGCCGGTGTGGTCATTGAGGGCGATGGCTTTAAACCATCTCGAATCGGTGACAATATTCAGGCGCTGCCAGTACAGCCCGATGCTCGATAATTCAAACCAAACAAAACTGGACTGGCAACGGGGTTCTTTTACCTGTTAAAGTAGTCGTGATTATTCGATTCAGCGTTTCAAATATTCATAACGCTGTTAGGCAAATTTAGATCGATGAGGCGTTTTATGACATATTTTTCAAGCAAACAAAATTTCGCGTCACCGACGAATTTTAAGTATCAGAGCGGTTGGACAATGTGGAGCATGATGTTTGTCATGACGGTTCTATTTATTGCGGCCTATATAGGTATGCAGCTAGTGCCGATTTTTTCGACAAACTCCACTATTGAAAGTGCCATGCGCGGCAGCCTGGATAACAAGGATTTAAGAACTATTACCCGTAAGTCGATTGTTAACTCTATGCAGAAACAGCTTTATATAGATGGTGCAAATAAAGTTTTAAACTATAAAAACGATCTGAAAGTTGAGCGATTGAAAAATAAGTTTGTAGTGCAAGCTAATTATGAGAGAGAAGTGCCACTTCTTTCGAATATGGCACTTGTGGTTCGATTGAACCCGAGAGTTGAATGCGAGTTGAACGGTCGTTGTGACCCATAATTATTGTGTTTAATGACTGAGTCATGACTAAGCTGAGTCAACTGGAAAAAAAGCTTGATTATAATTTTAATGATCAGAGTTTACTTCGTTTAGCCATGACGCACCGCAGTCGTGGTGCTAAGAATTACGAACGGTTAGAGTTTTTGGGCGACAGTATCTTAGGCTTTGTGGTGGCTGAATGGTTGTATCGCAATTATCCAGAATTAGCTGAGGGCAAGTTGAGTCGAATGCGTTCGAGTCTAGTGCGCAAAGAAACTTTAGCGATTGTCGCAAGATCGTTAAACTTATCGGATTATCTGATATTGGGTGAGGGCGAGTTAAAAAGCGGTGGATTTAATCGAGACTCAATTCTGGCTGATACGGTAGAGAGCATTATTGGAGCATTGTACTTGGATGCTGGCTTTGCAATCGCCGATAACTTCATTCAGCGTAACTTTAAAACTCACTTTGAAAACATTTCTGAGACCTCGACGCACAAAGATCCTAAAAGCCGTTTGCAGGAAGCCATGCAGAAAAGAGGTCTCGCATTGCCGGTGTATGAAATTGTTGAAACCATGGGTGCTCAACATGATCAAGAGTTTACCATTGAGTGTCGTTTGTTAGAGTCTTCTTTAGTCAGTCGGTCTACCGCACGTTCGCGCCGATCTGCCGAACAAGCAGCCGCGTCCGAAATGTTGGATCTATTCAACGACACATTGAATCAAAGACGTAAAGCTGATCGCTGAGTAGCTAATCATTATTACCTTAATTGGTTTTAACCCTATTTAAACTAGCCATTAAACGTTTGGTCTAGTCATCACAGATATTGCATTAGCCATATCTAATAATTAATCGAGTAATATCCGCATGTCGCATAAATTTGGATTTGTAACGATTGTAGGTAAGCCTAATGTTGGTAAATCTACTTTGATGAATCAAATCATCGGACAAAAAATCAGTATCACGTCGCACAGACCTCAAACCACACGGCATCGAATTCTCGGTATTCACACCGATCAAGAAAAGCAGGTGGTGTTTGTCGACACGCCAGGCATTCATTCGGTGATAAAAAAATCCAACCGCAGAACCATCAATAAAGTAATCAATAAAACGGCGATCGCGAGCATAGATGGCGTCGATGTCATATGCTTTATGATCACGGCTTCGGGCTGGACAGAAGGTGATTTACACGTTTTAAAAGCGCTTAAAGACGTTAAGCTGCCGATTATTTTGTTGATCAATAAAATCGACAAACTGAAGTCGATTAATGATGTATTACCGTTAATCGCTGAATCCAGTCAAATGGCCGATTTCGCAGATATTGTGCCAGTTTGTGCCATGGGGCGCGTGCAAGGTGGAAATGTGGACCGTTTAATGGACGTAATCAGCGGCTATCTGCCCAATGCGGATGCGGGCTTTGATGAAGATCAGATCACCGATAGAGGGTTTAGGTTTTTGGTGTCTGAATTGGTTCGAGAGCAGTTATTTAGGCGTCTGGGTGATGAGTTGCCTTATGCCACCGCCGTTGAGGTCACACAGTTCGAGATATTGGATGATAAGGCACAAATAAACGCCGACATTTGGGTAGAAAAAGACTCGCATAAAGCCATGGTGATTGGTAAAAAAGGCGAAGCACTAAAAGCAATTGGCACATCGGCGCGCTTGAATTGCGAAACGCTGTTAGAACGGCGAGTGTTTCTTGAACTGTTTGTTAAAGTCCGATCTGGATGGTCTGACAATGCCCGAGATTTATACAGCCTAGGGTACGATGAGGGCATTTAGTTCAGGCTAACTATATACCGGCAATCAAGGTGGCGTAGCGGTTTAAGCAGTGTTTAAAAAGCTCAAGCTGTA
>CAZEXS010000011.1:0-44893 GCA_964516915.1 uncultured Gammaproteobacteria bacterium | reverse complement strand
AAAAGATATCAGAGTATGAAAGTCTTCAATCAACCGGCGTACACCTTGCTGAATCGACCGTACAGCGAAACCTCGCTAATTGTCGAGGTATTTAGCCGTGATTACGGGCGAATAGGGCTAATGGCCAAAGGAGCTCGACGACTTAAATCAAAACTCAAAGGAGTGTTGCAACCATTCCAACCTATATTAGTGAGTTGGACAGGTAAGGGCGAAGTACCGACCTTGACCTCGGCTGAGATAGATCAATCTGAATTCAATCTATTGCACCACGATTTGCGGGGTGATTCATTGGTTTGTGGTTTTTACTGTAATGAACTTCTTATTAGTCTTTTGCATCGTTATGATCCACACATACAGTTGTTTCAAAAGTACCACGAAACGATTTTGGCGCTGAATGATACCGTTGCAGACCGAGCCTTGGCTGATTCTATGCGCGGATTCGAACAAGCGATAATGAGAGAAACCGGCTACGAGCTTAGCTTTCTAACCGAAGCCGACGGTAAAACGATGATTAGTGATAATCAGTATTACGTGTTTCAAGCCGCCGAAGGTTTTGTGCGGCTTGCTGGAGATCAAGCTAACGCGGTTCAAGGGCGTGTTATTAAGTCATTACATGGCGCTGAACTGGCCAAGACTGAACCAGAAATAGCGGCCCAGGCAAAGCTGTTAATGCGAGAAATCTTAGCAAAAACCTTGGGCAATAAAAAAATCACCAGTCGTGAGTTATTTTTTCCCAAGCAGCGCGTAGAATAGGGTGATGAAATACGACTGTGTCGATGAACACCCATAAATAACTGTCTTTTTAGCCACAGAATATTATCTCTAATGAGCACACATAAGATTATTGAACTCGGCGTCAACGTCGACCATATAGCCACGCTAAGGCAAGCACGTGGCGTAAGTTACCCAGACCCAATGCAAGCGGCTGAGATAGCACGTAAAGCGGGTGCAGATGGGGTTACTGTGCATCTTAGGGAGGATCGACGGCATATCCAAGACCATGATGTTTACAGTATTAAAGGCAATGTGAATTTGCCGATGAATTTAGAGATGGCCGCAACAAGCGAAATGGCGAAAATCGCTGGAACGGTTAAGCCTTACGAATGTTGCTTGGTTCCAGAGAAGCGTGAAGAACTAACAACCGAAGGCGGTTTGGAGATTGCCGCGCAGGCCGACTTCATGAGTGATTACATTGCCAATCTCAAAGAATATGGAATTCGAGTGTCTTTATTTATCGACCCAGACAGCGAACAGATCGATGCCAGCAAAACGGTCGGTGCGGATATAGTTGAACTGCATACGGGCACCTATGCGGATTGCCCAGAAGATCAACGAATGCAGCAGCTAGAACGGCTACGAAATGGTGCCAAGCAGGCTCATGCGTTGGGGATGCAAGTTAATGCGGGTCACGGCCTGCATTACCAGAATGTTGTGGCGATTGCGGCCATACCTGAACTAGTGTGTTTGAATATTGGTCACTCTATTGTAGCCCGCGCATCGATGACTGGTTTCTATGAAGCGGTTTTTGCGATGAAGCAGCTAATGAATGGTGCGCGCTTGGAAGCGGAAGGCGACGGCTTTTAGATGTCTTTTTTATAAAGCTTGTAAAGCTTCATTACTTTGACTACGTAGTTCTGAGTTTCCTCATAAGGTGGCACGCCGTTGTACTTACTGACGGCACCTGCGCCTGCATTATAAGCCGCCAAAGATAAGCGCATATTGTTGTTATAGCGATCCATTAAGTCTTTCATATGCTTTACGCCGGCCTCAACATTTTTCTCAGGTTTAAATGTATTGCTGGTTAGTTGATAGCTTGCGGCGGTTGCCGGCATAAGTTGCATTAGACCCATCGCGCCAGCCTTAGAAAGTGCTAAATGGTCAAACGCCGACTCAACATGAATCACCGCTTTGATAAATGAGGGTTCAAGGCCATATTTCAGAGACTTATTAACAATTAATGCATCGTATTGTGAGCGAACTGGCTTTGCGAAATAGGCGGTTCTCGCTCCACCGGAGCGATATGGCTTAGTTTTGTAACTGCGCTTTATGCTATAGCCTCGTTTGTTGATTCGTTTGTCGGTAATCAGCGTTGAACCATCAGGTGTGATATAGACATAGACCGCGGCCTGGCTTAAATTGGGGATACAAAGGCCCACCAGCAATGTTGATAACATAGCAAGAGTGGCAAAATTGAACTTTATATCGAGCATATATATGTCTTAAATACGCTATTTAGAGAAGTTTCGTATGAAATTTAATGAATATTTATCCGCATTTCGAAAGCACTTTATGAGCAGGATTTAACTTCATCTATGGCTTCAAATATAGCTTAACCGCAATTGGCGCTTAGTTTGCATTATTTTTAATTGTATTGGTAATTAATTCAACAAATTACAGGTCTTTAATCATGTTATGTAATAAGATTGAACTATGCATTGAGATACCTTGCTTGCCAATATACGTTCAACATTATGTGTCAAGGTATGCTCTTAAATAAACAATTTTAGTATTACTTAAAAAGATTTTACATAATGCCATCATTTGACGTTGTATCTGAAATAGACAAACCCGAACTGACTAATGCTTTGCATCAGGCAAACAAAGAAATAAGCACGCGCTTTGATTTTAAAGGTACTGACGCGCGTTTTGAACTGTCTGGTAGCGTGATTACGGCTTATGCCGATAGCGAATTTCAAATTAAACAAGCCGTTGATGTGCTGTGTAATAAACTGGCTGGTCGGGGTATTGATTTAGCCTGTCTTCACTACAGTGAAATTCAGGAAATCGGTATGGAGAAAGCTAAGCAAGAAATTGAGCTAAAAGAAGGCATCAGCTCTGACCTAGGTCGTAAGCTGGTTAAGCAAATTAAAGATCAAAAGCTCAAGGTTCAAACGGCCATCCAGGGCGATCAGTTAAGAGTGACGGGTAAAAAACGTGACGATTTACAGGCTGTGATTGCATTTCTAAAAACGGCTGATGCGGGTATACCTTTACAATTTAATAATTTTAGAGACTAGTTAGCTCTGCAGATGTCAGAGTGCTGGTTGGGTTACACGGTCGATATTTCGATCAAAATGAGAACTAGGATAGGAACGAAGTATGAATAGGTTAGTTTTATTGGTGGCAGCTGTTGTATTAATGTGCTCCACGCCAGCATTTTCAGCGGACGACACAAAGCATGTTAATCAGCAAATTAATAAGGTAAGGGCTGAGCTAAGTAAAATGTTTCCAGCTGCTACGAATGCTGAAATCGTAAGCACTTCGGTGAGTGGCGTGTTTAGATTGGCCGTACAAGGCAGTTATGCCTATGCCTACATTCAAGGTGACTTTGTTCTGATTGGCGACCTTTATAATACTAAGACTCGTGAAAACCTAGGTGATGTCGCGCAAGGTGAAAATCTAAAGAAAGAGCTGGTTAATCACGAAGACAAAATGATTGTATTTGGGCCTGAAGATGCCAAACACACAATCACCGTTTTTACTGATGTGACGTGTTATTACTGTAAGAAATTACACGAAGAAGTGAACGAGTTAACCAGTGCAGGCATTCAAGTGCGTTATCTGATGTGGCCTCGCCAAGGTTTAAAGTCAGAAGGGTTTAATAAGAATCTAGCCGTTTGGTGTAATGCCGATCAACAAAAAGCCATGACGGATGCTAAAGCTGGCCGCAGTGTTCCGGCTGCCACTTGTGAAAACCCGATTGCTGAATCCTTTCAGTTTGGCCGTGAGGCGGGTATTTCTGGCACTCCATTAATTCTATTTGATGACGGAAGCCGTCAGCCAGGGTATTTGCCTAGCGCACAACTGATTGCCAGAGTTAAAGCCAAAAGTAACGGTGGCTAGTCATCAGTAGCCAGAACATCTGGTATTTAAAAACAAAAAAAGGAGCCCTAGAGGCTCCTTTTTTATTTTTTTAGGCTGGCGGTTATATTCGTGTATCGGCTAGCGTTCTAACAATTCCAATTTGCCTTCTTTTTCTGCCCACTCATCGGCGTCTTCTAAGGCCGGCTTTTTCTCGGTGATAACCGGCCAAATCTCAGAAAGCTCGGCATTCAGCTCGAGATATGACTCGTCTTTAGCTTCTAAATCATCATCAGCGACAATGGCGCCAACCGGGCACTCGGGTTCGCATAAGCTGCAATCAATGCATTCTTCAGGGTCGATAACCAAAAAGTTAGGGCCTTCGTGAAAGCAATCCACTGGACACACTTCCACGCAATCAGTGTACTTACACTTGATGCACTCTTCTTTAACTACGTATGTCATTGGGTTCTCCGATTTTCAAGGCCTTTAGCCAACTGGTCTTCACAAAAATAGTGGTGCGCAGACAGTCGCAGCCACAAAACAGCGCGTATTTTATGTGTTCAAAAGGTGCAAATCAATGGCTTATATCGATGCCATCTCTATTTTACTAGCTGTTTTAGCTCGTAGAGCAAATTTAACGCATCACGGGCACTGAGATTATCTGGGTTTAGCGTCTTTACCTGTTCAATAAGCTCTCGATTAGAGAGAGCTTCGTCCGGTTTTTCGTCAAGGCTAGGCGGTTGCAGATCGAAAGCTTGCTGTGGGTGATATGTTTCACTGTCATTGTGTAATTGTACACGTTCAAGTTCAGACAGCTTTTGTTCAGCAATTGTCAGCACTTGGTTGGGCAAACCAGCTAGTCTTGCGACCTGAACCCCGTAACTTTGATTTGCTGGGCCGGTCTTTATCTTATACATAAAGACGATGTCCTTGCCATGTTCAACCGCATTTAAATGTATGTTGTTGACCATTTCAAGTTGTTCGGCAAGCTCGGTAATTTCAAAGTAATGTGTGGCAAACAAACTAAATGCTTTGAGGCGCTTGGCTAAGTCTAAGGCGCAGGCCCAAGCCAGTGACAAACCGTCATAGGTGCTGGTGCCTCGGCCAATTTCGTCTACCAGAACTAAGCTATTAGGCGAAGCATTTCGCAAAATATTGGCCATCTCGGTCATTTCAACCATAAACGTTGAACGGCCGCCAGCAAGATCATCGGCCGCGCCAATACGAGTGAAAATTCTATCAATTGGGCCAATCGTTGCCGAGCTGGCTGGCACAAAGCTGCCGGTATGCGCTAGCAAGGCTATCAGGGCATTTTGGCGCATATAGGTGCTTTTACCGCCCATATTGGGGCCGGTAATTACGTGCATTCGAGTGGCTTGGTTAAAAATCAAATCATTAGCAATAAATGGCGCTGATTGATTTGCTTCCACTACCGGGTGACGACCGTCTCTTATGTCTATGCCGGTTTCTTCACATAGGGTCGGGCAGCAAAAACTAAGAGTCGTGGCGCGTTCAGCGAAATTGCCTAAAACATCTATTAATGCCAAAGATTGTGCCATTTCTTGCATTGCATTCAGCTGCGGCTGCAATTGATCAATGACCTGTTGATACAGGTATTTTTCACGAGCGAGGGCTTTTTCACGTGCGCTTAATACTTTGTCTTCGTATTCTTTGAGTTCTTCAGTGATGTAGCGTTCAGCGTTCTTGAGTGTTTGGCGGCGAATATAGTGTTCGGGAACCGACGTCGCTTGCGCTTTACTGACTTCAATGTAGAACCCGTGAACACGATTATATTTTACCTTTAATGTGCTGATACCGCTGGAATCGCGTTCGCGTTGCTCTAATTGAAGTAAGAAGTCACCGGTATTTTTACTGAGAGTGTGAAGCTCTAAAAACTCATCGTCGAAGTCTGGTCGTATAACGCCACCTTCTCGTATAACGGCCGCGGGCTCGTCGAGTATGGCCGCGTCGAGCAAGGCTTGAGCATCGTTAAAAGGGCCAAGTTTATTAATGGCATCTAACAATAATGAGGCATCAACGCTACTTAACTGATGAATCACGGCCGGTAAGGTATGTAATGCCAAACGCAGCTTGGTTAGGTCACGTGGTCGCGCATTTTGCAGTGCTATCCGAGTGATGATCCGTTCAAGGTCACCGCATTGACGCAAAAGACGTTGCAGTTCGTCGGTGTCGACGCGTTCTATGCAGTTGTTAACGGCAAGCTGACGGTGTTTTATTTCAGTTTGATTGGTTATCGGGCCGTGTAACCAGCGGCGCAATAAGCGTGCGCCCATGGGGTTAGCACATTTATCCATCAAAGAGATCAGCGTGAATTCTTTGCCGCCTGATAAATTAGTTTCAATTTCGAGGTTTTGTCGGCTTGCGGCGTCGATAATCAAGAAATCACTTTTTTGCGTTATCTTGAAATCATTGATATGCGGCATGGTGTCGTATTGCATATCTTTGGCGTATTGCAACAAAGCGCCAGCGGCGCTGACCGCGATCGGAAAATCCTGACACCCAAATGCCACCAAGTCACCGGTATTAAATTGTTTGCAGAGCGTTTCTTGCGCTACATCAAAGTCAAAATACCAACTAGGTACGGTTTTGGCGATGCTCGAAAGCGCAGATAGAGCTGTTTCTGCCGATTCTGGAATTAACAGCTCGGCTGGTTGCAAGCGTTGCAATTCGGAATGCGCTTGTTCTAAAGAATCGAGTTGACGGGCTTGGAAATGGCCCAACGAGAGCTCTAAGGTCGCGATGGCGTAATGGTCGTTTCGCTGGTAAAGAGCGGCAAGGATATTGTCGCGTCGCTCATCCAGCAGACTGTCTTCGACCAGGGTTCCAGGAGTAACAACGCGCACCACTTTACGCTCAACTGGGCCCTTACTGGTGGCTGGGCCGCCAATCTGTTCGGCTATTGCGACGGACTTCCCCAGCTTAACCAGTTTAGCTAAATACTGGTCGACACTGTGAAAGGGCACGCCCGCCATTGGAATCGGTTCACCACCTGACTTGCCTCGTTGAGTGAGGGTAATGTCAAGCAGCCGTGATGCTAATTCAGCATCTTTATAAAACACTTCGTAGAAATCGCCCATACGGTAGAGCACGAGTGTGTCGGGGTAGCCGGCTTTGATGCGCAGATACTGCTGCATCATCGGTGTGTGTTGGGTTTGCGTGTTGCTTGTCACTACTGTTGTTCGAAGTTAATTAGCTTTAGCTTTGATGGTTAAGATATTGATAGGTATTAGGTATTTAGAATCATGTGGAGTATTTTCTCATGTACCTTTGGTGTGCCTGCCACGATATTGCCAGACTGCATAAAATTCACGTCGCCTTGGTCATCTGTGACCAATCCGCCAGCTTCTTTGATCAATAATGACCCGGCCGCGATGTCCCATTCACTTAAGCCGAACTCCCAAAACCCGTCATAGCGCCCAGCGGCTACATAAGCTAAATCTAGCACCGATGAGCCAGTGCGATGAATGCTCTGACTTCGTGGCATAAGTGCGGCAAAGGTTTTCATCCAATGTTTTAGTTTCGCGCCACTGCGATATGGAAAGCCGGTGCATAAAAGACTGTCTTTCAGTCGACTTTTATCGGAAACTCGAATGCGTCGACCGTCTAGCTGAGCGCCGCCGCCTTTGCGGGCTGAAAATAACTCGTTTCTAAGTGGGTCATAAATGACCGCGGCGACGGTCTCACCATTATGAGTCAATGCAATTGAAATGCCGCAATGGGGGTGACCATGCAAGAAATTATGCGTGCCGTCCAAGGGGTCGATTACCCAGCAATATTCGCTTTCACGGCCTTTGTTGCCAGATTCTTCGCCGATAATATTATGGTCTGGGAAATTGCTCTCAATCTCTGCGATGACAGTGGCTTCGGCCAACAGGTCAACTTCAGAAACCAACTCTTGGCGATTAGTGGTCTGTGATTTGACGTTCACCGCTATGCGATCAAGTTCCGTGATGTTTTGTGAAATTACTTTGCCTGCTTCACGCGCAGCATTGGTTGCGACGTTTACAGCGCCGGCAAGAAGATTGGAATCCATCAGATGTCCTAGAAACAAGTTGTAAAAAAGCCAGAGCGTAGTTTAACGGCGCGGCCTTGAGATTGAAAGTTATTGTCAGTTTTAAAGCACATTAAACACGGTTACTCATTTTTGTATCTGCTATGTGTTTAGGTGACCATCTAGCCTGACTACCTTGTTTGGGCTATTGCATTTAAACGAGAACGGAAGTGCTCAAATTTGAGTTAAGCAATAATTGATTTACCAATTAATACTAAATTGTGATTTTTGACGATATTACATGAGGTAAAATAACCAATCTTAAGTTGAGGCTCTTTCGGGTGCTTCAATCTAAATCTAATCTCCCTAATTCTAGTTTATTTCGCTTTTGTCGCCATGGTATTGAAATGCGTTTATCAAATATCAAAATCGTATTAGTTGAACCAACGCACCCCGGAAATATTGGCTCTGTCGCGCGAGCCATGAAGACCATGGGCTTGGCGTCGTTGGTGTTGGTGAACCCTAAAAAGTTTCCGCATTACGAGGCATCTAAATTGGCGGCTGGTGCAGAGAGTGTGCTGGAAACGGCCACGGTAGTCGATAGTGTGGCGCAGGCCATTGGTGATGCAACCTTGGTGCTTGGCACCTCGGTGCGCGATAGGGAGGTTGCCTGGCCCACCAAAAACCCTAAGGATGTAGCCGACGCGGTTTTCGAACATGCCAGAATTAATGAAAACGCCAACGTCGCTATCCTCTTTGGCCGTGAAAGCAGTGGATTAACGAATGACGAGTTAGACTTGTGTCAAATGCAAATTCGCATTGATGCGAACCCCGAATACAGTTCCTTGAATTTGGCGAGCGCTGTGCAAATCATTTCTTATGAACTGCGCATGCGGTCTTTAGTTCGAGAGTCTTCAACCGTCAGAGAGTCTTCAACGGGACAAGAGCCTTCAACGGAACAAGAGCCTTCAACGGAACAAGAGCCTTCAACGGAACAAGAGCCATCGGATGCAGCGACAACGGGCCAGCCCCCAGAATTGGGCACCGGCGCGGCACGACGCCAAAGAGCGGCCACGCGTGCTGAGTTTGACGGGCATCTTAATCACTTGCAATCGACGTTAGAGGCCTTAGATTTCATTAAAGTGAAACCGCCGACGGTATTAATGCGAAAATTGACTCGGCTGTATAACAAAGCGGACCTTAGTGTCGAAGAAATTCAGATACTGCGCGGTATTCTGTCAGCCGTGCAGCAAAAACTTTAGTGTTTTAGTAGTGATTTGTTAGTGACTGGATAATGGTTTGATTAAAACCTCTTAATCAGTCTTCGTATAGAACCTTGTGAGAGAAATTGTGAGTCAAGACGGTCAAATTTAGGGCAAAGCTAGGTTAGGCCAAGCTAGGGCATTGAGTCCTAATTTGAGAAACGCATATTTAAAAGTCGATAATCGACACTCTGTTTTCCGTCCGTGAGTACTGTTAATTATTATGTTTAAGCATTTTATAGAAGATATAAAGATTGTATTTGATCGTGACCCGGCGGCACGACACTTCTTTGAGATAATCACTACTTACCCTGGTGTGCATGCGATCGCGTTTCACCGGTTGGCGCATTGGTGCTGGAATATCGGTTTAAAATGGCTGGCTCGATTTATTTCTGCCATAGCTCGATGGTTCACTGGGATTGAAATTCACCCTGGCGCCAAGATAGGTCGTAGGATGTTTATCGACCACGGAATGGGCGTAGTTATTGGCGAAACTGCCGAAATCGGCGACGATTGCACGCTTTACCACGGCGTGACATTGGGCGGCACAAGTTGGGATGGCGGGAAGCGTCACCCAACTCTTGAGAATGGCGTTGTTGTTGGCGCAGGGGCCAAAATATTAGGGCCGATAATCGTCGGAGAAAACGCCCGTGTAGGCTCTAATTCGGTGGTTGTAAAACCGGTTGAAGAGGGCGCTACTGTTGTCGGGATACCTGCCCACGCTGTTGGGTCGGATGAGTATCAACGCGTGAATGGTAGTTTTGACGCCTACGGTCACCAACCGTCGGCTGATGATCCGGTTGCTGTGTCGATCCACGGTTTATGCCAACAATTACAAGCGATGGACGCCTATAACCGCAGCTTACTCGAGAGTCTTAAAAGTGCTGGCATTGATGTGAGTAAGCTAAAATTGCCAGAAGTGAAGACTGATTGCATCGAGCTTGAACCCTCGAAGGTCAGTGACTTGGAAAATATATAAGCTTTGCTATAGTTAACTGGTTGTAAGAGCCCGGAGCACTTTAATCGACGTGTATAATAGCCTTAGTCAGTCATGATTTAAGAGTGAATAATGGTTTAAGTGAATGACTTAGCTGACAACAGAGTAAGTGAAAATAGAGTTTTAGGATTAAAAAAAATGATTACATTAACAAAAGCCGCTGCGGACCGAATTCAAGGGCAGATTGCCAAGAACAGCGCGCTTGCATTGCGCTTTGCAGCCAAAGAATCGGGTTGTTCTGGTTATTCTTACGTGCTTGATTTTGCAGACAAATTAGACGATGGCGATCAAGTTTTCGAGCAGCATGGCGTCAAGGTGTTTATTGATAATCAGAGTCTGGAAATATTGAATGGCACACAAATTGACTACGTGTCAGAAGGACTGAATCAAACATTCAAATTTTCAAACCCTAAAGCAACCGATGAGTGTGGATGTGGCGAGAGTTTTGCTATCCAGTCTTAGAGCCGTCGTGTTAATGCGAGTTTTAACAAAATGTTGCAAGTTGATTAACAATATTTATTAATAAGACTACCAACATAGGCGTAAAAACGCCTAAAATAGCCCTCTGAATTGAACCGCCGCAATGAGCTGTTCAATAATTATACAAATTGAAAAAAGAGGGCACGTTTGTGATTTCAAATAAATCTATTATAGGGCTGGGCGTAGCGGCAATGGTAGCATTCGCCACTAGTGCGCCAGCGAGCGCACAGCAGTACAAGAAAATTGCACGATTAGGTACGTCGCAATCGGTTTGTACTGGTGGTGTTGAAACAGCGCAACAGCTGCAAACGTACTTCGCGAACAATCCTGGTGTTATCCGCACTATTTTGGCGGATTCAGGCTGGTCAGGCAGTGCTGATGCACTTCTGCAAGCCGTCGCCAACGGTGAAATGACCGAAACTTCTTTTCCTGCGGGCACCAAGCTGGCTTGGATGGGTTCTAAGAAGAACGGTAAATACGTGGCGCTGCCATACCGTGAGTGGGCTGGTGCTGAACCTTTTGAAGGTTTTTCATTAAATATTAAGAGCAATTGCCGTGTTTATGAAATGGCGATTCCTAAAGCCTGTTGTAATGTGAGTTTGATAGCGGTCAGTGACGACCCTAGCAGCGAATGTTCGGTTAAAAGCGTTGTATCAGCTGTTGGTGAAGATGCTCCTGCAACATTGGCTCCGGCGGCGGTAGCAAAAGACCCACTAGACCAACCTTTGTCTAAGACTCCGGCTTTAGGCTTGGTACCATTCATTGGTGCATTTTTGGGTAGTGAGACTCGGGCTCGTTTTGAGCCATCATGGCAAATGGATATGCGTGATGCATCCGGTGTGGTTGGTTTAAAAGCCGGTTTACTTAAGAAGCTGAGCGAGAAAACGTCTCTAACTGGTGTTTTATCTTACTATGATCGACAAGGCATTAATGACGGTAACATTTACCCTGAAGATAATTTTGCCATAGATATTGGCCTAGAGCGCAAATTGAGTGAGCATGCGTTTATTGGCGGCGGTATTGGCGCATGGAATGTTGACGACAGTGATTTCAGCGATACGTCTGTCTATGGTTTGGTTGGTGGCGATTTTGGCGATACCAATTTTCAATGGTTTATCGAAGGCCGTGTGTTTGATAGCGATTCTCAAACCTTGGACTCGTTCTCTGACAATAAAATGTTCAGCGCAGGTCTTCGTTATCTCATAAAGTAGTTTATGACTTGCAGTAGTTTATGACTTGATTGTGCCGTGATATTGATCGGCACTTCATGTAGTGCTAAGCCGTTTATTTTAGGGATTTCTCTTTGTCGAATATATAAACGGTTGAGCAGAGAAACTGCGAAAAAACAAAAGAAAAAGCGGCATGCGCCGCTTTTTCTTTGTGCATTGAGTCTATGAAATTGTTATTAACGCTTCGCTTATGTCAAAATTGCGCGAAGCGATGTGAGTTTTACACGCGTTCTTTAAATCGATAGCCTAGGTTACCTCGTGTCATCAAAAAGCCCTAAACCAATCGAAGTTCGTATCGAGACCCTTTGGGAGTCAAACAGAAAGTCAAAGACTGAACTTAATGGCGAGCCTCAAGCTATAGGTCGAACCACTGATGTTGGTAGCGCTCCCAGAACGGTATCTTCCAAGGCCAAACGTGTTGGCATTACTACTCTTGGCTGCAAGGTAAACACCTATGAATCAGAGTTGATTGGCGAGACCCTGAAAACTGAAGACTGGAAGATTGTACCGAACACGGAAGTTGCAGATTTGTATCTGATTAATACCTGCACTGTCACGCGAGAAGCGGATCGTCAGGCGCGTCAGGAAGTCCGCAAAGTAGTTAAACGCAACCCAGAGGCATTGGTTGTTGTCACCGGGTGTTATGCTCAGATGGACCCTCAAGCGTGCTCTGATATACCCGGGGTAGATTTAGTGCTTGGTAATGACCGTAAGCTCGATGCGCATAAGTTAATCCCAGAGTTAGAAGCGGGCACCTTACCAAAAGTAATTGTCGGCGACCTTGATCAACATGTGAGCCTGCCCGATAAATTGTTGGCTGGCTTCGAGGCACACACACGTGCCTTCGTACAAATACAGCAAGGTTGTGACCAAGGTTGCACGTTTTGCATCATTCATGTCGCACGCGGCCCAAGCCGATCATTGGCCCCAAGTTTGATTAAACGCCAAGTACAGCGTTTGGTGTTAAATGGATATCCCGAAGTTGTCATTTGTGGTGTGGATCTAGGCTCCTACGGCGAAGACTTGCAGATGCCTGGCCAAGAGTTCAATTTGGTCAGCCTGTTAAAAGAACTATTGGCTCTAGAGTATGAGGAAAACAATCCGTTTAGAATTCGGCTGAGTTCACTTGACCCTTATCATATTACTGATGAATTGATAGAGCTTTGGGCAGCCGAACCGCGCATTTGTCCGCACATGCATTTATCTCTTCAGAGCGGTAACACGCTGATTCTAAAAAGAATGAAGCGTCGTTATGATGCTGAGCAAGTTCGCGAGAGAATTTCAAAGTTGCGTAGTGTTCAGCCCGACTTAGTGATCAGTGCTGACGTGATGGTGGGGTTTCCTACCGAAACCGAACAACAATTTCTCGATACCATCGAGATGATAAAAGATATCGAAGTTGCTTTTCCACACACTTTTTCGTATTCGGAGAGAAGCGGCACACCAGCCGCTAACATACCTCAAAGCAAGCAAGTTCCGGTTCCTGAGCGCAAAGATAGAAACTTGCGTCTGCGTCAATCGGCCGAGCCGATACTGACAAATTTAAAACAAAGTCGACTGCGCAAAACCGCTTGGGTGCTGCCCGAAACCATCTCCAAACGAGATGGATACATGTTGTGCCGTTCTGAAGATTACCTGCCGTGTTTGGTGCCGACCGATCAGGTAAGTCGTGGGCAATGGTTGAATGTGACCTATAATAAACTTAGTGAAGGGCAACTGATTGCCAGCGCTAATTGAGCGTTCTTTGTGCAACTGGTCGGTTCAGTTCAAAAAAACCGTTAAATTCCTGACAACATTCGTTTTTTTGGTCTGTAAATTAGTAATTATCTATTAAGGTCGTTAGAATATGCGCCCGCGAGGTTGGGCTGAGTTTTCGAGCTCGCTAGTCAAAGCGTGGCTAATTTTGGTCACTTGATTTTTTACCTCGAACAGAATTTTATTGACCTTAATTTTATTATTTTTTTGGAGTCTCAAATGGCCGTTGAACGAACCCTTTCTATTATCAAACCTGACGCAGTTGCTAAAAACGTGATCGGCGAAATTTATTCTCGCTTTGAAAAAGCCGGTTTGAATATTGTTGCTGCGCGCATGATGCACCTTTCTGAAGAACAAGCCGGTGAATTCTATGCGGTACACAAAGAGCGTCCATTTTATGGCGACCTAGTTTCGTTTATGACGTCTGGGCCGGTTATAGTACAGTGTCTTGAAGGCGAAAATGCCATCGCGGCTCACCGTGATGTGATGGGCGCTACTAACCCAGCTGAAGCGGCTGCGGGGACTATTAGAGCCGATTTCGCGAGTAGCATCGATGAGAATGCCTGTCACGGATCAGATGCCCCTGAAACAGCGGCACAAGAAATCGAATTCTTTTTTGGTAGTGATGGCGTGTGCCCTCGCACCCGTTAAGCATCGAAATCGGTGCGTTTACGCCATATTAATTAGATGATGTTCCATTAAGACTGATGTCAAAGCTCAAAAATATCGATGTTCAACTGGGTTCGCCGTCCACTGGGTCAGCGACGCCAAAGGTGAACCTAATGGGTTTAGACCGAAAGGCGATGGAGGCGTATTTTGAGTCAATTGGCGAGAAGTCGTTTCGTGCCTCTCAAGTAATGAAATGGATTCATCAAGTTGGGGTAAGCGACTTTGCTGAGATGACTAATCTCAGCAAAGTATTGCGTGCGAGTCTGGCTGAAAATGCTCAAATCTCGTTGCCAGACATCATCTCAGATGACTTATCAGAAGATGGCACGCGCAAATGGTTATTAAAAGTTCCCGGAAAAAGTGCCATAGAAATGGTCTTTATACCCGAAGAAACACGCGGCACACTGTGTGTTTCTTCGCAAGTAGGTTGCACATTGAATTGTTCATTCTGTGCCACCGGCAAGCAAGGCTATAATCGTGACTTGACCACCGCGGAAATAATTGGCCAAGTTTGGTTGGCAAAACACCTGTTAGCCAAGCAATACCAGACAGATAATCGTATAGTCTCGAATGTGGTTATGATGGGTATGGGTGAGCCGTTGATGAATTTTGACAACGTTGTTTCTGCCATGCACATCATGCAAGATGACTTTTGTTTTGGTCTGTCGAAACGCCGCATCACACTGAGTACCGCCGGTGTTGTTCCAAAAATTGATGAATTGAAGCAGGTCTGCCCAGTCAGCCTTGCAGTAAGTTTGCATGCGCCGAATGACGAGTTGCGTGATGTTTTGGTACCCATCAATCGCAAGTACGACATAGCAAGTCTATTAGACGCTTGTAATCGCTATGTTGCCGATTCAAATCGCGCTCGAATTACCTTTGAGTACGTTATGCTGGAAGGCATAAATGATGAACTAGAGCATGCTCATCAATTAGCTAAATTGATGAAGACCGTGCCAGGTAAAGTTAATTTGATTCCGTTTAATTCATTTGAGGGCATTGATTACAAGCGCTCATCGAATTCGCGAATCAATCGTTTTAGAGATATATTGCATAATAACGGCGTAATCGTCACTGTCAGAAAGACCCGTGGCGACGACATTGAAGCTGCGTGTGGCCAATTGGCCGGTGATGTGATGGATAAAACACGTCGCTCTGAAAAATTTAGACAAAGCGTTGCTGAAAAAATACAATAATTAAACGATATAGCTGATTTAGGGCCTGAGTGTGTATAAAAGAATAATAAAAATTGCATCAACTGTAATAAGCCCAATCGTGATTTCGCTTTTTCTCTCAGCTTGTGCGAGTAACCCCTCAGCGCCCAAACTCGACACCGCTGAAAAGACCCCCGAGGCCGACCGTGCTCTATTACATACTAGATTGGCGCGCGGTTACATGGAGCAAAAGCAGTATGGCATCGCGCGAGAAGAGCTTGAACGAGCACTGCGACTAGATCCCAACCACTCAGACAGTAATTATGTAATGGGGCTATTAATGATTCAGTTGAGTAACAATAAGGACGCTGAATATTACCTGGAACGAGCGGTTAAGAGCGACAAAGAAAACGCGTCGGCGGCTCATGATTTCGGCATGTTTTTATGTCAGACAGGCAAAGAGCGAAAGTCCATAGAATATTTTGAAATTGCCACTTCAAACCCCTTCTTCAAAAGCGCCGAATTAAGTTTTATGCGGGCAGGGGAGTGCTTAGATCGAATTGGTGATCCGCGCGCAGAGAAGTATCTCAAACGTGCCTTAGAGACCAATCCTAAGATGCGTCCGGCTTTATTCCGCTTAGCGTTACTTAAAAAGAAAAGCGGTTCAAATTTAAGTGCGCGAGCCTACATCGAACGCTATCTTGCCATTACTAATCCGCAACCTGAAACTCTCTTGTTGGCATATGAAATAGAATCAAGCCTAAAGGCCTATGATGTTGCTGAAACCTATCGAAAGCGTATTCTAGATGATTTCCCCGGTTCGGCTGCGGCGGAAAAAGTGCGTAACTCTGGTAGGTAGAAATAAACCCAGGTTTGATTCGACAATTTGCTGACAATACAGTCAAATTAGGCTTAATTAGTCAGGTTAGATTCATTGAAAGTTTAAGCTAGCTCTTTCAATTTTCTACGTTCCAATAACTTTATACTAAACAAAATATTCAAAAGATGGGTTTGGGTTTTAAGAGACTCTACAATGGAAGAAAAAACACAAGAAATTGAAGAACAAGAATCGGTGCCTAAACTCGGCAGTGGTGCCATGTTGTCGGCCGCCCGTAAGGAGCAGAAACGCAGCGTTGAAGAGATCGCCGATGAGCTGAATCTTTCGATAACGCAAATTCGAACCATAGAACTTGATCAGAGTGAAGGCTTGCCGGAGCCTACCTACGTTCGTGGTTACATACGCTCCTATGCCAATCTATTGGGCTTGAACCCAGAAGAAGTATTGGCACATTACTTGAATAAAAATTGGCAAAAGTCAGCTAGATTAGATGACATGCCTAGAGGTATTGGTGAAGGAGAAGCGGCGGAATCCGGTAAGTTCAGCCCAGCTCGAGTGATTGTGTTTTTATTGATTGCGGGCTCGATTGGTTTCTTCTGGTTGTCTGGCGGTTTAGATCGCTTTATGAGTGCATCGCCGCTAGGTAGTTCAGAGCAAAGTTCTGGGCAAAGTCCAGAGTCGTCTCAAGTTGATGAATCGAAAAGGGCAGGTGAATTGCTTGAAAACCAAGGTGTTGCAGCCAGTGCTGAACAAGAATCTTCGTCTGGCGATGCTGATGTGACGACCGTGTCAGAATCGCTTAGCACAGCATCAACCTCGGCATTAAATATTGACTCTTTAGCGGCTGATTCTGTGGAGGGTGCTGATGAAACGGCAGCGGTTGTCTCAGCAGTCGATTCTAGTGAGACACGAGTGGATCTGGTATTTGTAGAAACATCTTGGGTGGATATTAGAGATGAAGGCCAAAATCGGTTGGCTTACCAAAGTTACCCGGCCGGTGAAAGTGTCAGCGTGACGTCAGAAGGTGTATTAAGCATTTTGATCGGCAATGCGAAAGGGGTGTCGATGAGTCTAAATGGTCAAAGTTACGATTTACGCCAACACACTGAGGGCGTATACGCAAAATTCAGTGTGGGCACGCCTAAGCAGTAGCAATAAAAACCAATAGTAATAAAACACCAAAAGTAATAAAAACCCGTAGCCATAAAAAACAGTAGGCATAAAATAGTGTGCCATGACTGTCGGCTCATTTTGAGCCACTTAATTTGATTTTAAATTGACCTGATTTGAATTTAAGCAATTTTCATTTTCTATGAGTAAACAAGGTAAAATTCAGGCCGTAAAGGGGATGAAGGACATTCTGCCCAGTGAGAGCCATCTTTGGTTAAAGGTAGAGGCATTGTGTGCTGACATCTTCTCGCGCAGAGCCTATAGTCAAATTCGTACTCCCTTGCTTGAGAGTACGCATTTGTTTGCTCGATCTATTGGTTCAGAAACCGACATTGTCTCTAAAGAAATGTACACATTCGAGGATCGTAATGGCGACAGTTTGACATTGCGGCCAGAGGGCACCGCCAGTTGCGTTCGGGCTGGAATTGAAAACGGCTTGTTTTACAATCAGCAGCAACGATTATGGTATACAGGGCCTATGTTTCGCCACGAACGCCCGCAGAAAGGGCGTTACCGTCAGTTTTATCAGGTCGGTGTTGAATGCTATGGGTGGTCTGAGGCCGATATTGAAGCCGAAGTGTTAGGCATGGTGCAACAGCTTTTTGATGAGTTAGGTTTAGCGAATACGACCCTCTACATCAATAGCCTCGGAGATTCTGAGTCACGCTCGCAATATCGAGACGCCCTGGTTGCTTATCTACGACAACATGAAGATCGCTTAGACGAAGACAGTATTCGGCGTTTAGAAACCAACCCCTTACGAATTTTAGATTCTAAGAACCAAGAAGTTCAAAAGGTGATAGAAAACGCACCTAATATTTTGGAATTTTTATCTGAACGGTCTCAATTTCACTTTGAATCACTAAAGACGTATTTGAACGCTTTGGACATTCCATTTGAGGTGAATCCAAAGCTAGTACGGGGTCTTGATTATTATAACGACACTGTTTTTGAATGGATTAATCATGATTATGGTGCCCAATCCACGGTGTGTGGTGGTGGTCGTTATGATGGCATGGTCGAACACATGGGCGGCCAGAATACGCCAGCGTTTGGCTTTGGCATGGGAATGGAGCGACTAATTGAAATGCTTCAAGAACAAAACGCCAGCAGTGTTCAAATCGAATATAGCAGCGACGTGTTTATTGTGTCGGTTGGTGAACTTGCGCGAGCCCAAGCGCTGAGCCTACAGCAATCTTTTACCAAAGCGGGTGTCAGTGTGCAGTGTCATGTCGGCACTGGCAGCATGAAAAATCAGTTTAAACGAGCTGACAAAAGTGGCGCGAATATCGGTTTGATTATCGGCGAAGCGGAAGCTGAAAAGGCCGACGTTAGCGTGAAAGTATTGCGCCGAGAGGCGGCCGAAAAATTGTCAAATCCAGAGCAAAAAACCGTCACACAAAGCGATGCGCTCAAGTTAGTGACTAATTTGCTAGATTCGCTATAATTCACCGCTGATAAATCATGTTTATGGCTCTAATAGGCAGTGGTCTGGTTCAAAGTGCTGAATGAGTTTCAAGCTAGAACAGATAAGAGCTATACCAAATTAAATTAACACTAATATATTAGAGACAAAATGGCTGACGATATTTACCTTTCTGCGGAAGAGCAAGACGAACGTGCGCGCCAATGGTTTAAAGACAATGTGCCTGCCCTTGCGATCGGTATCGCCTTGGGTTTAGGCGCAGTGGTTGGCTACAACAAATACCAAGATAATTTACAAGCCAGCGCGGAAAAAGCTTCTGAGTTGTTTCAGCAAAGTGTTGCGGAAATACGTGATTCGAAGTTATCGAGTATTGATGAACAAGTAACCACTCTCAAAGCAGATCACGCCAGTACACCTTATGCTGCAAAAGCGGTGTTGTTAAAAGCCACGCAAACGGCGGTCAATGACTTAGGCGCTGCTTATGATGAATTGCAGTGGGTGATAGATAACGCGCCAGAAGCCGGGCTGATACACACCGCGCGGGTTCGACAAGCCAAGATCAAACTTGCGTTGAATGAATTGGACGCTGCAAAAGCATTAGCTTCGCACACGCCGTCAGAAGGCTTTGACTCGCATTACCAAGAGGTGCTTGGAGACATCGCCGTTCGTCAAAATGACCAAGTAAAAGCGCGAAGCTACTATCAAGCAGCTCTCGATGCGTTGGATGGCCAACAAGATACCTATGTTCAAGTCCTTACTATTAAGTTAGACCGTTTGCCTGAAGCAGCGGGCATTGAACTGGAGCAGCAAGGTGCACAAGAAAGTGGCTTAGACAGTAGCAATCAAATTCCGTCGGAAGCCAGCGCTGCCGAAGGTTAATGGGCAGTAGACCTTTACTCGCAGAACAATCTTAATATTGAAACAGTTTTGGTAGAAAAAATGAAAATTATTCGCTTAATTGTGGTTGGCTCGATGCTTGTTACCTTGGCCGCTTGTGGTAAAACCACCAAGACTGATTTTTTTGGTGAAGATGAAAAGGCGGTTAAGCCTAAGGTTAGTAGTATCACCAAGTTTAAACGTCATTGGCGGGTCAATTTGGGGCAAAAAATCAGCCGAGGTGACGCCGTGTTGTCGCCGGCGCTTTTCGGTACGGATATATACGCTGCGTCGGTAAAGGGTAAAGTTGAACGAATTTCAGCGAGTGATGGCAATCGAATTTGGCAAACCAAACTGCCCAAAGAGCGTATCACCGCAGGCGTTGGTGTCGGCAGTGGTCTGGTTCTGGTGGGCACCGATAATGGCGTTGTACATGCCTTAAAACAGTCTGACGGCAGCATAGCATGGGACACTCAATTGGACAGTGAGATCCTAGCCAGCCCCGTGGTGGGTAATGATGTCGTGATAGCGCGCTCTGGTGACGGTAAAGTGTATGGCCTTGACACATTTGACGGTGAAGTGTTGTGGACCATCAGTCGTCAGCCGCCCAAGTTGTCGCTACGAGGCGAGTCGCGGCCAGCGATAACTCAAGGTGTGGTGTTTACCGGTTTTTCAGATGGAAACATGGCCGCTCTTGAGGCGAAAACAGGCCGCGCTTTATGGGACTTTCCAATTTCATTCGCGCGCGGCACCAATGAAATCGATCGACTTGCTGATGTTGATACCGATCCACTGCTGGTTGGCGAATATTTGTATGTCACCTCGTACCGCGATGTTACGCATGCTTTGAACATCAAAACTCAAAGCATTGACTGGAGTGCTGAGGTTTCTTCTTTTAATTCAATGTCATACGATGCTGCTAGTCTTTATATTAGTGATCGTAATGGTGTGGTTCACCAGCTGGACAGACGCACTGGTGCAATAAATTGGTCGCAAAATGGCTTGCGTTTACACAGTACTAGCGCGCCAATCTCTGTTGGCGCATACGTGGTAGTGAGTGAAGGCGATGGCGGTTTATATGTGTTGCGTAAATCAGATGGTGCACTAATAGGTAAACATAGCCTAGGAGCTTCTACAATTGTTGGACAGCCAGTGGTTGATGAAGGGCGAATTTACATCTTAGATTCGTCAGGCACGCTGCAGTCGTTCTCAGTTTCTGAATAGGTTATGTAGTGTATGGGGTGTGGTGATTATTTCGAAAGAAAACCGCTCTCCAGACGACAAACAACGTGACTTGAAAGGGTATTGTTGTAAGCAAAGGTCATGACTAGGTCGCCGAATATCTGAGTTGAGTATTAATTGCCCAGGCATCGCGCAATTTGCCACGCTTTATGATACTCAACCACTTGGATTAGCCACGATATAGTTTACACTTTCATTGACGTAATTCCATCAGCCTGTGTAAGGCTGAATCCGCTAAATACTTTTAACCTTAGCGTGATAACTAACTATTTATATTGCCCCATCAACGAAGTTAATCGGGTGATTTCGAGAATTTATTGTGCAAGATCCAAAAGACCTTAACCCTTCTCAGGCTCCCGAGATTTCTCAATTAGAAGGCTTAAGTGACGACGAATTAAAGCTCGTTAATTCGGCCCCTAAAGAAGAAACCCCCAAACCCATTGTTTCTATCGTTGGGCGTCCAAATGTTGGCAAATCCACTCTTTATAATCGGCTTACCAGAAGTCGAGATGCCATTGTTGATGATAGGCCGGGCGTTACTCGAGATCGTATGGTTGGTGTGGGGCGTACTGGTCGCAGGCCGTATTGGGTAGTGGATACCGGCGGTATTGAAAGTGACGATGAAGGCATTCATGTCTTAATGAAAGACCAAGTCGATCAAGCGCTTGATGACAGCGATGCAGTAATCTTCATTGTTGATGGGCGCGACGGAGCAACGCCGGTTGACTTTGAAATCGCTAAACAACTTAGGCTAAATGAACGTATCCAAGTTTATCTGGCGGTCAACAAAGCAGAAGGTTTAGAAAAAGGAATTGTTGGTGCCGACTTCTATCAATTAGGCTTGGACGAGCCCACCGTGATTTCCGGTAAAAACGGCGACGGTGTGAATAAGCTGCTAAATCGAGTGTTAGAAGAAACCGAAGGTCGGCAGCGCGAAGAAAGCTCATACGAAATACCGGCCGGTGTTGCAAAGCTGGCGATAGTAGGGCGCCCTAATGTGGGTAAGTCAACACTACTAAACAGCTTGGTTGGTGACGAGCGTGTGGTCGTTTATGACATGCCAGGAACAACGCGTGACAGTATTCACGTACCGTTCGAATTTGCTGGAAAAGAATACGTGTTGATAGATACCGCAGGCATGCGCAAAAAGTCGCGCATTGATGACCGTGTAGAACGCTTTTCAGTGATGAAAACTCTGCGAGCTGTTGAATTGGCGCAAGTGGTGGCCATTGTATTGGATGCCCGCGATGGCATTGTTGATCAAGATAATCGGCTGATTAACCTAGTATTTAATAGTGGTCGTTCTTTGATGATTTTGGTTAACAAGTGGGATGGTATGAGTAAATACGATCGCGATCAAATCAGAGCACAAATTGATCGAAAATTTGGTCACATGGGCAATATTCCTATCGAGTTTATATCGGCTAAATACGGCAAAGGCATTAATGTCATCATGCCATTGGTAGATCGGCTCTATGAAAGCGCCATGACTGACATGGGAACTGGGCAGGTTAATCAAATTCTTAAGCTTGCCGAAGAACGTCGTAATCCACCGATGGTTGGCAATTTTCGTATTAAGTTGAAGTTCGCGCACCAAGGTGGCATGAATCCACCGCACGTAATCATTCACGGCAATCAGTTAGATAAGCTGCCACAAACCTATCAACGCTACTTGTCGAACACCTTTGAGAAAGCGTTTAATATGATTGGCACGAAAGTTAAGCTGAGCTTTAAAACGTCGGACAACCCGTTTCATGACACCTCCGCCAGGCCGTCACGCAAGAGTAAAGACAAAGTGAAGTTTCGTGGCAGTCGTAAGAAAAGCGCACGCGATAAAGACTAGTTGCTGGTTTTATCTGCGCTTAGCTTACGTAGTACCACTGATTTTTATCGGTATTAAAAATCATCGCCGATTATTTAATCAATTTCGTATCAGGGTAGGCCGCATGCCAACCAAACCAGAATGCGCGATGATAGGGCAGTCGTTCAAGAGTTTGTGATTCATCATGTGTTGCTACCAGTGCGTTTTCGGTAACACGCCACACCTTATTTTGGCTATCGATTACTTGGTCTAAACCGTCGTATTTTTCCAGTGTGACATTGCCAGCTTCATAGACTCGATTGGCACCGCTTTTATCGGTGAGTACCACGAATTTTTGAGCACCAATTTTTTCATAAAAGATTGGGTTTTTTTTCAGGAATTTCGTATCAATGGCAAGCTGTTGTTTCGGGGTCGCGGTAAAACGCAAGGCCAGAATTTCTTGTTTGTTTTTTAAGCGCGTATCATTGAAAGGTGTGTTAAACATCAGCCGGTCGGTACTGAAATAGCGTTTATATGCCACCCCTTCGTCATAATCACGTTGATGCCCTGTATTTAAAGATAAGACAGATGTGTCTGGGTGGCGACGCTTCCATTCTTTCCAAGTGGTTGTTACTACGCTTAAGTGTTCTAGCGCAATGCCTTTATCGACCAGCGGACCTAGGACCGGTTCTCCTCTGACGGTATTCCACAGTGACTGCGTGGCGCGATCATACATTAACTTGTTCGAGCGATACAGAAAGCCACTGGTGCCAATTTCATGAGCCACGCCTTTATGCTTAGTCTTGTAAATAATAACCGTTCCACACAATGTGCAATAGACTCCGGCGATCGGTTCGCCGCCAAATGTGTCGGTAAACATCTCGTGCCATGCTAATATTCGTTTTGGGTAGGCACGTGCTTCGCCATTAATCTTCACGCCGAAAACAACGTCAGAATTGCCTAGATAACGGGCGTCTTTAACGCTGATCATTTCCGGGTTTCGTAAGGGTGGAATGCCATCCTGTGCTACGCCACCCCAACGTATCTCATCCAGCCTGATACGGGCGGTCTGCTGTCGGCCATCAAAATAACCTTCGAAAATCGGATCTATCAATCGGTACAGTTTGGCTTTGAATTGACCGTAGTCGTCGGTAATTTGTTCCGGTTGATTCCACCACCACTGATACCACTCGTTTAGATCATCCGCTTTCTTATAACCAGTTTTCTCCTTCAGTAATCTCCTTAATGATTGAGCAATGTCAGTGGGACCGGAAAACCGCATGACCTCAAAGATCATCGGCACGTATCTGTCATCCCACTGCTCGTCGAGTTTTTGCAAAACCGAATTGGCAAACACAACATCGTTAGACCCGATTAGGCGAATAAAATCATCATGAGGAATGGTTGCTTCGACGTTTTTTGCGTAAGCCTGTGACGTTAACAGCAAAATATACAAGAAAGTGAAGTACACAAAAGAGGTCTTTAGATTAGGCATTAGAATAGTCTTTTTAATATGGAACTAATCTTATAGACCTGTGTTGTGCGCCTAAACTGACAACTCTTCTGACGGTTTAGCTAGCTAGACTAACCAAACACTAAGTGCAGCATGCCGAAAAGCCGCTAGCATTTTTTATTGTGAGTTGTTATCGATGCCGCGAGCTTACTCAAATTTCAACGTTCTAGTAGCCCGCTGCATGGCCATCTTTACGGGATTCTGTCGCACCCCAATACACGCCATTATCCGCTTTGTGAATGGCTTGATAGCCGCCGTATGGACCATTGGCAAATTGAATTTTATGGCCGAGCCGCATCAATTCACGCACAGTTTTATAGTCAAATCCTGTTTCTAGGTTTAGCACACCACCATTGGTCATTGATTCGCCGGTGGGTTCTGACGAACCTGTGTGATGAATTCTGGGTGCATCGCCGGCTGCTTGTACATCCATTCCGAAGTCGATCATATTAACGATTATCTGCGCGTGTCCTTGTGGCTGCATGGCGCCGCCCATCAATCCAAAACTCATCCAAGGTTTGCCGTTTTTGGTAACGAAAGCCGGGATAATAGTGTGAAAAGGGCGTTTCCCGCCTTCGAATACATTAAAGTGACCTTCTTCCAAGCTAAACATTTCGCCCCGGTCTTGCAAGATAAAACCTAGCCCCGGCGGCGTCATACCTGAGCCCATTCCGCGATAATTACTTTGAATCAAAGAAACCATATTGCCTTGTGAATCGGCGGTCGTTAAGTAGATGGTGTCACCGTCTTCAAGTAATTTTCCGGCTGGGTATTCTTTACTTGCTTTATTCAAGTCTATGAACGTGGCTCTTTTTTTAGCGTATTTCTTTGATATTAGTTTGCTAATTGGTAGCGTATTAAAATCAGGGTCAGCGTAGTATTTGGCGCGATCTTCAAACACGACTTTTTTAGCTTCAGTAAATAAATGCACGTATTCGGCCGAGTCTAGCCCCATGCCCGCTATGTCGTACTGTTCAAGGATATTTAAAATTTGCAAAGCAGCAATTCCTTGGCCGTTCGGCGGTAATTCCCAAACGTCATAACCTCGGTAGTTGGTACTTACGGGTTCTATCCAATCGCCAGTGTGTTCGGCTAGATCTTGGTAGGATAAAAATCCACCGTTTTCCCGCATATAACCAGCAATGACCTTCGCCATCTCGCCTTTGTAGAATGCATCACGACCACCGTTTGCGATATTTTTAAGTGTGTTTGCTAAGTTAGGGTTTTTCCAAATTTCACCTTGTTTAGGAGCCTGCCCATTGATGGTAAACTGTTCTGTAAAACCAGGCCATGTCCGTAATCTTGGCACTGATCTGCCCCAGTAGTAGGCGATCAATTGTGAAACTGGGAAGCCCTGTGTTGCATAGTCGATGGTGGGCTTCAGCACTTGTTTCATGGGAAGCCTCCCAAAGCGGTCATGTAACATAAACCAGCCGTCTACGGTGCCCGGCACGCTCACGGGTAGGGGGCCGTGGGACGGAATCGACGTGTGGCCATTATCCAAAAACCATTGTCGACTTAACGATTTTGGCGAACGCCCTGATGCATTCAGACCATAGAGTTTCTGAGTTTTTGCATCCCAAACGATAGCAAACAAGTCTCCTCCAATCCCGTTGCCGGTCGGCTCGACTAGGCCTAGCATTGCGTTTGCGGCGATTGCCGCGTCTATCGCATTGCCACCCTGTTTCATTACGTCTAAGGCAACTTGAGTTGCCAGTGGTTGTGAGGTGGCGGCCATCGCATTGCTGGCTAATACGGGCGAGCGCATGGCAAAGGTCTCACCTGTGACTCGGTCGGCTGCCTTACTTGTGAAGACGATCACTGTCTGAACCAACACCAGGATTAGGACGGCTGAGGTGGTCGCCGTAACTTTAATGTTAGAAAACATGCATAGCTCCTATTGTTTACGTTGTGGTCGCTGAGTAAATTTTGCCATTACCTTAGCCTACCATAAGTATGTTATTTTTAGACATGATGATCCCCTCAATAGAACTGTTGTGCACCTATACTGCGACCTTGGCTGTGCGAGGTCGTGCAGCCGTAACAAGCATAAAACGGTTCGGAAAGCATACGAATTAGTTCTATAGAATATGAAGATACGACTTGCTTCTTGTACCGATTCAAAGATTCTTTCAATGCTGATCTTGAAGGCATCTAAATCTGTTAAAGCCGCTGATTTTACAGATGATGGGTGGAGTACGTTGCAAAGTACTAACACCCCGTCAGCTTTTGAAAAGAGGTTTGCGGACAATAACTATCGCTGTTGGGTATGTGAAATCGATGGAGAAGTAGTTGGATATCTTGCAATGACCGACAATGAAAAAATTGATCATATGTTTGTATTGGCGGAACATCGACAAAAAGGCATATGTCGAAAATTGTGGTCTATAGCCAAAAAGCACTGTGAAGATTCAAATGCGGGTGATTATTTCTGGGTCCGCTCATCGTCGTATGCTGAACCGGTGTATGAATCGTTTGGGTTTCGCGCTTTGGGCAGTAGGAAATCTTCAAATGGCATTTCTTTTCAATTGATGGAATATTGTAAAAATCACAGTTAATAAGATTAAAAAATGCCTTTTGGCTCGGATGCCTTTAGTACACTGGTCTACCTAACACTGGTAGCTCAAGCAGAACTAACGATGGCAGGCCTCGTCATAATTGACTGAAAATAAAGGTCCTTTACATCATTTCACAAACCCGAAAAACACCGCTGTGAGATATTATTGATGAGAGCAAGCTATGACTATTTTTTTGAAGGCGCCGATAAAATTGCAGGGAGAAAGTCAAGAATATCGCCTTCATCAGAAGCCCTAGGAGAACCAGCTTCAATCATCAACGAAACACCGTCATATGCGCTGACCGAGTTTATGCCAATGTAATAAATACCAGGCTGTGGGTTGGATAACTCACATAGTTCTGATGAGCCAGAACTCAAAAATGGGCGACAGTCGAATTGGTCTAGCGTTGGTTGTGCGCCAAATCGGACATATAAATTCGGGTCTTGCTGAGAGTTCGGTACATTCATCATGACATTCAAGCTGGGTACACCCTCCGGTAGATTAAGTTCAACTATCGAAAATTGGTTAGCCTGAGACTCGGCTAAGCCAGTGACCTCACTACCAAGAGATACGATACCTCTTACATCAACGATCACTCCACTGTATGGCGAAAAGGCACGAACTCCCCAAAAGTGATTGCCTGCAGTTGGACTTTCTTGAATGCATGATTCGGCCAGCAAAGCGGCCCTAAACGGACGACAGTCGAAAAGCGTCTCAGTTGGTTGATCTGAGAATCGAGTGTATAAATCAGGGTCACCCGTTTCAGGGGCTCGCATATCCACTATTAACTGAGTCAGGCCTGTAGGAATTTCAGTTTTACCAAACACAAAGTTTCCGACATCACTTGCTTGAAGGGAGGTAGTTGAACTGCCTAATCGTGCTTGAATAACTTGATTTGGGTTCTCGCCATTTGGGTTCTCGCCATTCGGGTTTTCGCCATTCGGGTTTTCGCCATTCGGGTTTTCGCCATTCGGATTTTCACCTTGTTCGTTAGGTTTATCCGCGCCATCAATGAAAAGTGCACCGGTTCCGTTCGGATCTAACCAGTTAGACAAGCCTAATGTCCAACCCACTGAAAACTTACCGTAGCAATCCAGTCCAGCGGTATTTGAACATGACGCGGAGCCACCTGAAAGATAACCTACAAGCCTCTTTGTGCTTGGGTCGAACAAGGCAGATCCGGATGACCCCGGCTCTGTGGTACCTTGTTCCCAGTTGTCTACCCTCCAGTGAGTATCTGGTTCACTGGCTACAATGCAACTGCTGGTCGAAGTTAGAGCATCGTCATTAAAAGAAATTGCTTTTTCGTCGGTGCTTGGGTGATGGATACCAACCGAGCCATTCGGAACTATGTTCGTCCGAGCGTCCCAACCTGCATAATGCACGTTATAAGTCGAAAGGGGTTGGGCATTTAATTCAATCAAGGTCATATCATTACCAACATTATCGGCACGAAACATTGAACCTGAAGTATTCTGGCTTAAACTCCCATTATCTAAGTCGCCGCAATTAGGTGATTCGAAATTCCAATATGCAACCACTGAAGGAGAGTTTTCAGAGGTTAATCCGCAATGATCAGCAGTGAGGAAAAATGGCTTGAAATCTTGACTTATGTTGTTTATCAAGGTGCCTGTACAAAAAGTTCCACCATTTAAGCCATAGATGCCTACACTGCGTATCTCGTCACGCCATGGGTCACCTTCTGGACACACTACATCAATGTTACATGAGCCTTGTTTAATAATTCCACTGAGCCCCACATTGAAAATATCTTGATAACCCTTACCAACATGCCCTAAGTGCAAAGAGAGTTCCTTTCTTTTGCCATTTGGAATAAACACTTCAATTATACTGACCGACCCAGGAGTCACCGGTGTCCATAATTGCTGATGATCGTAATTGTGTTCAGCTGTATAAGGGCCTTGATAATATCCAGAGACAGGGTCGTAAATATGCAGTGTGGCGCCAATTGGCATTTTATATTTAGTGAACCCGAAATTAATATCTGTTGCACCTGCTGATTTTACTCTTAACCTCCATATTTCTCCGCCCGGTATATCCTCCCAGTACCCATGAGACGTGGGATTAACGCTTATATCTTCAACAACTGCGTAATTGATTGTCTTGGTCTTTACTCCGGTACCCGACATTTTTTTAAGCTGTTGGCTTCTTTGAGTTTCTGCATCAATTGGAGCTAATACTAATTCGTCACTGGATGATTTTTTGATGAAAGGAGACTTTAACAAAAGTGGGCTCTTTCCTTGATGCGCCCAAGTGTTTGAAATAAAAGCCGAGTAAATAATTAATATTGATAAGACCGGCAGAGTCAGGCTGCGTTTCATGCTTCGCGAGGTTTTGTAACGAGTATCAAAAAGTTTGGTAACCATTTTTCCCTTTAGACGAATATTTAGTTTGTTGTATTTCCACCGCGTCAATTAACGCAAGTATTGTTAAAATGTTACAGTAATGCTTATCTTTTCGCCAGAGTCGTGAATACAATAGTTTTTCCGGTGTCGTGCAACATAGCCTTATTTGAAATTAACAGTGGGCGTCATATTTAGATTTAAAACTTGATGGTTTTCAGGATTAATTATCATTGTAAACGGTAAATTCATTTTCTCTTTAGGTGCCTGGGCTTACCATCGTTAGATTAGTGAATTTATTCAGTCCTTATACTGACATTATCAATCGGCGTGAGACGTACCGATTTTGCATGAATTTTATCGGGGTATGGGATTGAACAGTATTCAATATTATCAAAAGATAAATACCGATCATTAAAGGTGGGTGTAGAAAGTTGTAGACTAGAGCATAGAATCGCTTTGAAGAATCAAAATTAGGTGAGCATTTCTATGTTTACTCATCATCGTATGCTGATGCAATGTATAAATCGCTTTTTTGCTTTTCGGGCGTCAGGAAATCTTCAAATAGTATTTTCGTTTAATTCATGGAGTATCCTATAAATAAAATTTGGTACGGCTAAAAATTGCTGCTTAGATAGCAGGCAATAATCTGCATTTAGTCATGGCCGTGATTGGAGTGTTTGTCTGCCTCGTGACTGTGGCCAGAACTCTGTTTGTCGGGGAACATATCCTGTAACGAATACTCCAAGGTCTTATATTTTTTTCGATCGCTATAACACTACTTGGCTCGTTTGTCACTTGCATGATCTCCTTAGTCAAGCGATCCACTAAGGCTGGAGTTCAGGGTGTTTGTATCGATTTATTAGCAGAGGGTCTTTATTGCAAGTTCTATTTTTTGCAAATCACTGCTACGGGTTGATATAGCAACTAGATTTTCTATTCAAGAGACATAAAAAAGAGGAGGGCGATGCCTCCTCTTCTATGATCAATAACAATGCCTATAAAAGCTCATTTCGTGATCTTGTTTAACGATTGATCTTATTTGCTGATCTTAACTACTGAACTTAACTACTGAGTTTTGATAATCGTTCCCAGGTGTCGACAACCGAATCAGGGTTTAGTGATACTGAATCTATGCCTTGATCAAATAGCCATTCGGCAAGTTCTGGGTGATCACTTGGTCCTTGGCCACAGATGCCTACGTATTTACCCGCTTTGTTACAAGCTTGAATCGCCATCGATAGCATTTTTTTAACGGCGGGATTTCTTTCGTCGAATAAGTGAGAAACGATACCTGAGTCTCTATCAAGACCCAGTGTTAGCTGGGTCATGTCGTTTGAACCGATTGAAAAACCGTCAAAAAACTCTAAAAACTCGTCGGCCAGCAATGCGTTAGCCGGCAGCTCGCACATCATGATTACCTGCAATCCGTTCTCACCACGCTTGAGACCATTTTCGGCTAATAAGTTAATGACTTCTTCAGCTTCACCTAAGGTGCGAACAAACGGGATCATTATCTCAACATTGGTTAAGCCCATTTCATCGCGAACATACTTAACCGCGCGGCATTCCATTTCAAAACAATCGCGCATACTCGGTGCGATGTAGCGTGAGGCACCTCGAAAACCCAGCATTGGGTTTTCTTCGTCAGGCTCGTAGTCATGACCGCCAACCATATGCGCGTATTCGTTTGATTTAAAATCAGACAAACGAACAATCACGCGTTTCGGGCTGTAGGCAGAGCCTAGTGTTGCAATGCCTTCGGCTAACTTTTTAACGAAAAAGTCGGTTGGTGACGCATAACCAGCCATGTATTCATCAATAATGGCTTTAACGTCCGGCGACTGCTTGTCGTATTCTATTAAGGCCTTCGGGTGTACCCCAATCATGCGGTTGATAATGAATTCTAAGCGAGCCAGACCAATGCCTTCATGCGGCAATTGCGCAAAGGTAAATGCACGGTCTGGATTACCGACGTTCTGCATGATTTTGAACGGAATGTCAGGCATGTTATCAAGTTGCGTAACTTGTTTTTCAAAGTTTAGCTCGCCTGCATAAATGTAGCCGGTATCACCTTCAGCACACGACACAGTAACCGGCGCGCCATCGTCAAGCTTTTCAGTAGCGTCGCCGCAGCCCACAATCGCCGCGACGCCAAGCTCACGCGCAATAATGGCGGCGTGGCAGGTTCGACCGCCGCGATTTGTGACAATCGCTGAAGCTCGCTTCATGACAGGCTCCCAGTCAGGGTCGGTCATATCGGTGACTAAAATATCGCCTTCTTGCACGATGTTCATTTCATCAATGCTCATCACCTTACGCACTTTACCCGAAGCTACACGTTGGCCAATTGAACGGCCTTCAACCAATACTTCGCTGGTTTCATGTAGTTTGTAGCTGACCTTCTGGTTAGCGTCACTTTGACTGGCAACGGTTTCGGGGCGCGCTTGAACAATGTAGAGCTGTTGGTCGTCGCCGTCTTTGGCCCACTCTATGTCCATTGGGCGGCCATAGTGTTTTTCAATAATAACCGCTTGTTTAGCTAAGGATTCAACATCCGCATCGGTGATCGAGAATTGTTTTTGCTGCGACGGGTCCACATCGACTGTATCAACTGAACGCCCGGCGGTGGTTTCGGATGAATAAATCATTTTGATCAGCTTACTGCCCAAGTTGCGGCGAACTACGGCGGGGCGGCCAGTGGCTAACGTCTGCTTATGAACATAAAATTCATCTGGGTTAACTGAACCTTGAACAACCGTTTCTCCTAAGCCATAAGAAGAAGTCACGAAAACTACATTATCAAAGCCCGACTCTGTATCTAAGGTGAACATAACGCCGGCTGAACCGGTTTCACTGCGCACCATCTTTTGAATACCCGCTGATAATGCGACGTTTTCATGCGCATAACCTTGATGGACTCGATAGGATATTGCTCGGTCATTGAACAAAGAAGCAAACACTTCATGTACCGCGTGTTTTACCGCGTCAATTCCTTCAATGTTTAGGAATGTTTCTTGTTGACCGGCGAAAGAGGCATCAGGCAGATCTTCAGCTGTTGCCGATGATCGAACCGCTACCTTTAAGTTTTGGTTGCCGCCTTGCATTTCTGAAAAGGCCGCCTCCAGTGACTTATCAAATTCGCTAGGGAAGGGGGTTTCAATAATCCATTTACGAATATCTGCGCCCGCTGAAGTTAGATCATCGATATTATCCACGTCTAGCGCATCCAGACGGTCATTAATACGTTTGTCTAAGCCATCGGTAGCTAGAAACTCACGATACGCGTCGGCCGTTGTGGCGAAGCCATTAGGCACCGAAACGCCTAAAGAGGTTAAATTACCGATCATTTCACCTAGTGAGGCGTTTTTTCCGCCTACATGTTCAACATCGTTGATGGTGAGTTGATCGAACGCAATAATATGTTTGTTAGCTTGTGAGCTCACAGGTTAATCCTCATGGTGGATTAAGGTTCTCGTGGGCTCCGAAGTTTATCATGTTGAGAGTATTTTTCGAGCTATTCGCAATGAAGATTTTCTAATATCTTTATAACTTCTAGAAATAGTCAACACTGTGTATTTCTAAAGAAAGGCGTTACACTTATTGAATACAAAAGAGCGCGTAAATTCTATAAGCGCAAGGGTGATATCGAGCTATGAGACGAAAAGTATTTTATCTATCTGACAGCACTGGTCTGACGGCTGAAAATGTTGGCAAGAGTTTGTTAGCGCAGTTTCCGCAAATTCAATTTGAAAGCATCACGCGGCCGTTCATTGATACGGTCGAAAAGGCGCAACGCATTGCGGTTGAGATAAATGAAGAAGCCCAGACTGCGTCTGACCGACCAATTGTTGTCGATACGATTGTTAATTCAGACATCAGCAGCGTGATTTCGTCGGCTGAGTGCTTTTATATCGATATTTTCTCGACATTTTTATCGCCACTTGAAAATGAATTGAAGGTAAAGTCGGCCGATCATGTTGGTCATACCCCTATTTTCCGAGAAGACGATCGAGCGGTTGATGAAAATTACATGCAGCGCATTGATGCCGTGCATTTCGCATTGGCCAATGATGATGGTATGAAACTTAGTCGATATGTGGATGCCGATATTATTTTGATCGGAGTGTCGCGAACAGGCAAGACCCCATCCAGCGTTTATTTGGGTATGCAATACGGCATAAAAGCGGCCAACTACCCGCTGATCCCGGACGATCTTGAAAGAAATCAGCTGCCGAATGCCCTAAAAGACCATCAAAAGAAGTTATTTGGCTTAACCATTCGTCCGGCCAGGCTTTCTGAAATTCGTAATGAGCGAAAGCCTAACAGTCAGTATGCCGCGTTGCGAACTTGTGTTGATGAGGTGCGCCAGGCTGAAACACTTTACCGCCAATATCGCATTCCTTATATTGATACAACGCAATTGTCGATCGAAGAAATTTCTGCACGAATGCTGCAACGCGCTGGCATTGAACGAAGAGTCAGTAGTCTCTAACAATTTGAACTCATGGCATTTAGTTATTGATAATCATGAATCAACGAGACCAAGATGTTTACTTTATGCGACGCGCTCTGGAGCTAGCACATACTGCCCAAGAGAATTTGGAGGTGCCGGTAGGCGCTGTATTGGTGCGCGGAGAATCTGTTATAGGCGAGGGTTATAATTCACCGATATCGCAGAATGACGTCAGTGCGCATGCTGAAATAAACGCTTTACGTGATGCCTGCAAGCGCGAGGCTAATTATCGGTTGCCAGACACAACTTTGTACGTAACTCTCGAGCCTTGCGCTATGTGTGCGGGCGCTTTGATTCATGCTCGAATTAAAAGAGTGGTGATCGCCACCAGAGAACCGCGTGCCGGGGCAGGAGGCTCTATGTTAAACGTGCTGGACAATCAAAACCTTAATCATCGTTGCCAACTTGAATTTGGAGTGCTGGGCGAAGAAAGCTCAGCCTTGTTAACGCAGTTTTTTAAAAGCCGTCGTGAGCAGGCAAAGCTAAACAAGCGTTTAACTCGACAAGGCAAAGAACCTGTCGAATAGTTTTAAGTCAATTCGGCTCGAATTTTCGCTGCAACTATTTCTAATTTATCAATATTTTCCATGCCGGATGCATGTGCTCGCGCGTTTTTTAACGAGCCAGGCAAAATATGAAAGTGAATGTGTGGCACTGTTTGACCTGCCGCGGCGCCGTTAAATTGCATTAGCGTGATGCCTTCAGCGTTCATGGCTTTTTTAACCGCTAGTGCAATGATTTGCACTTTATTGATGAGGTTGGATGCAGCAGCGGGGCTTAACTCCAAAAGTGTTTCAGCCGGTTCTTTAGGAATGACCAATGTATGCCCCTGGGCTTGAGGCATTACATCCATAAAAGCGAGCGTTTTATCGTCTTCAAAGACTTTGACGCAAGGTATTTCTGATCGAAGAATCTTTGCGAAAATATTGTCGTTATCGTAGCTCATGGTTTTTAATTATCAAATATTGAATCGTAGGGCTAATTCTATCAAGAGCTCGGTATCATTGTGCTGTAAAAACATCGATAATACGCGCTGTTAAAAAGAGATTGATTTATGACACAAGCAAAACAGCACCGATCACTGCGTGGTGCATTCGGGCAATTCGCTACCGGCGTGACAGTCGTGACCACAATAGATAAAGCCGGTAAGCCGATAGGCCTTACCGCAAACAGTTTTGCTTCGGTGTCTTTAGAGCCAGCGTTAGTGTCTTGGTGCGTGGATAAGCAGTCAACGCGATTCACCGAGTTTGCGGAAGCGGAGTATTTTACCATCAGTGTTCTCACCGAAGACCAAGAAAGTGTGTCTGATTTGTTCGCATCAAGGAGCTGGGATGACACTGTATTCGATGATGCCCAACATTATGAAGGGCACAATGGTGTGCCACAATTACCTAATTGTATGGCACGATTTCATTGCAAGACGGCTCACGTTTACGAAGGTGGTGATCATTTGATCATTGTTGGTGCCGTAGAAAGTTACGACAGCGATGAAAGCTATAAACCGCTATTGTTTAGCCAAGGGTCGTATCAAACTGTCGCTCAGTCTGATTAAGTCTTACCGTTCAACGAAAACAAGGTAGTAGGGTCATCATATGAGGGTGTCGCTGGGTTTATAGCGACAGTTATGAGGGCACTCGATGAATGAGGTCACTCAATGCGTGTTTTAATCACTAATTCAATTTGATTTTGTTGGCCAGGTTTTGCAGCAACAACCGCTGATTGAAAGTCACCTGATTGAGCAACCGGCTGCCCCGACTTTGAAACACGGGCGCTTACCGTAATGTCTGGGAAAAGTGACATTTTGAACTGCGGTACCATCGCATCCTGATCACTCAGTGAAATACTGACCGGCAAATCAGCCACTCGTAAGCGTTTTACAGCCAGTGGTGGCGGTGGGCCGTTAACCGCGCGCGCAAAAATAAACACCAAATCTTGAGGGTTTACGCTATCGGCTATTTCGGGAGCAAGGCTTATCGTAATGGGCACGCCATTTGAGTTGTTTTGCTCAATACCCGTGGTGTTTTCATTGGCTAGGTTTGAGTCGGTAACTGTTTTCGAAACTGAAGATGTATTGGAGGTAGCAGCTGCTACGTAGTCTGCGCCTAAGGCTTCACTCATAATCTCTTGCAATCGCGCTTTTTCAGCCGGTTGGTCACCTAAAATCGCTAGCAAGGCACTCCAGTGCCTGTTCGCGCTTGATTTATCGTCGATTTGAACTGCCGCCAGGCCACTAAGCCAAAGCGCTTGGCGATTGTTAGGGTTTAATGCGAGCGCTTTAGCTGCCAAATCGGTTGGCTCACCACGCATATCGCCATTAGCGGCCAATGCAATTGCGTCGGCTAACGAGGCATAGATTTCAGCTGACTCGCCGCCAAGCTGCAGCACCTGCCGCAGACTGTTCGAGGCCTTTCCGTATCGCCCTAAAGCCAGATAAGTGCGTGACAATAACGCCCAGCCCTGGAGGTCATTCGGTGACTCAGTTAATCTTTGCTCAAGATTGCTCACCATTTGGTTAATTTCTTGTGGGCTGGTTTGATCTCCACCATGTTGGATCGGGCTAGCAGCGACTTGTGAGCCATTTAAGGCCTCGGGTGTACCCACGTATGTATAAACGGCCGCCGCTCCGAGCGGCAGAAAGACACATAAAGCGCTAATGGCTAATTTGTTGGGGCGCCGCGGTAGGGGTGCCGTTTCGGCACTGTCCGCGTTGGCGAGATCAATATCTTCCGCCAAGGTTGTTTCAATTTCAAGTTTCAGTGCTTCGTAGTCAGTGGCGCTAATACTGGCATTTTTAAGTTGCAGTTCGAGTTCCAGTAGCCGCTCTTTTGCGTAGTGAATGTTCTGTGCGTGGCGCGCGTAAGAAAACGTATTACGAGTGAAGAGTAGAGGCCAAATTAGGAGTGCGAGTGTCGCAAGAATAATCAATATAGCGGCGAGGACAAATGTGATCATGATGATGTTTCCAGCCAGTAGGCGTGCTTAATTATATTGATCAATTGCGATCGTTGTTGTTTGGGTCATCCAGTGAAGGCGCATCGCTCATCAGGTTTCTAACCTTGATTCGCACTGCTTCATCGTCGGCTTTTGATGGTTTAATTAGTTCGGCTTCTTGCTTACGTTTAATCTTTACTAACAAAACCAAAACCACAATTGCAAGAAGTACAAACGGCCCTAACCAAAGAACCGCCGTGGCCGCTGTAAATCTGGGTTTATAGAGAACAAAATCACCGTATCTCTCTAACATATAAGTTTTAATTTCTTCATTGCTTTGCCCTTGATTAACTAAGTCCCGGGTTTTACGCCTCAAGTCTTTTGCAATAGGGGCGTCTGAATCTAACAAATTTTGATTTTGACATTTGGGGCAGCGCAATTCCGCAATAAGGCCTTTGTAGCGAGCTTCTTGTTCATCACTTTCGAAACGGTTTACCTCAACCACGGCAAATGCTTGAGCTGCTAAAAAGTAGGCCAATATAAAGATGCTACTGAAACAAACGTAGGCCTTTGAAGAATGCGGTTTTGCAGTGCTTTGCGGAAATTGTTTAAACATGGCGCTTATCATTCTTAAATTAATCTACGGTCTAGACTGTTCAAAAAGTGACACCATTTCTGGGAAAAACGGCGCAATTTCAGTTTCCAGTAACTTCGGGTTAATTGGGCCCGCGTGGCGATATAAGATTTGCCCCTGTTCATCAATGACAAAGGTTTCCGGCGCTCCATATACTCCCCAGTCTACGCCTACATCACCTTGTAGGTCGCTTGGAATGCGGTCGTAAGGATTGCCTCGAACAGCGAGCCACTGTATCGCATCACTTGGTTTGTCTTTGTAGTTAAGGCCCACTAAGGGAATGCTGGTTCGTTTGGCAATTTCATTGAAAATCGGATGTTCATCTCGACACGAAGGGCACCAAGATGCCCAGACGTTCAATATCCAGCGCTTACCCTTGTATTCCACTGGGCTGAAGTTTGAGTTTGTATCATGCAGCAGTGGTAGCTCAAAGTTGGGGGCGGGTTTGTTGATTAAGGCGGATGGCAGTACCTTTGGATCCATGGTCAAGCCAATGCCCAACAAAACAGTTAAGCTCAAAAATGCAATCAGAGGTATCAGATATTTAGTTTTCATGAAAATGAGGCTAAGCGAATCAGGCAACGGCATTGGCCGGGGCAACTTCGGCCAGTTGCTGCCGACTCATATTTTTGATGGGTCGTCGATAGCGTCGATCCGTTATCGAAATTAAGCCGCCTAGCGCCATTAGAAAACCACCCACCCATATGCAGGCTACGAACGACCGTAAATACAATCGTACGCTCCAGGCGCCTTTTTCCAGTTGGTCACCCAGGGACACATAAATATCACGGCTCAGCGTGGTGTCTATTGCGGCTTCGGTCATCGGATTACCCGAGGAGTAGAAACGTTTTTGCGGTTTTAAAGTGAAGCTATTATCAGTGTTACCGCTAGCGCTGGGCCCGACCGCGATCAAGAATTTGCCTTCGTTGGCCAGATAGTTGGCTTCACGTTTTTGGCTAACACCGTTGAATGTGAAGGTGTAGTCGCCCATGGTGTAAGAATCACCCGGAGCCAGTTTTACGTCCTTTTCAAGGCTGTAAGTATTAACGTGAGTTACGCCGATAATAAATACCGCCACGCCAATATGCGCGACGGTCATGCCCCAGATAGAGGCCGGCACCTTATACAGCCCACCGAGTACGCTTTTTTGATGCTTAAGGCGGTCTGCCATTCCATAAACCCCCCACAAAAATACCCAGATGCCTAGGCTAGAGCCGAACATGCCGCCCCATTCAAACTCATCGACCGACAGAATAAAAGTGGTAACAGCGCCCAACAGAATACTCGCGATCAAAATGGCTATTGATTGCGGCTTAAAGCGCTTGAATTCATCGCGCTTCCAACGACTGGTGGAGCCAATGCCAATGATAATGGCTAAGGGTATGGTCAGCAGCGCAAACATAAAATCGAAATAGGGCGCTCCTACGGAGACCTTTTTACCAAAAGCGTCAAAAACAATGGGTGCTAAAGTGCCCACCAGCACCATAAATGCCGCCACAACGAACAAAATATTGTTCATCAATAGACTGGTTTCTTTGGAAAACAGGCCGTAGTTTACATCGCTGGTGAATTTGTGTGCACGGGCTGCATATAAGGCCAAAGATCCGCCCACTACAATTAATAAGCCAATTAGAATAAACAGTCCGCGGGTCGGATCGGCAGCAAAGGAGTGAACCGAGGTTAAAACGCCTGAGCGAACTAAGAAAGTGCCTAGTAAGCTGAGCGAAAATGCCAGAATCGCCAACAACACGCTCCATGCTTTAAATGCACCGCGTTTTTCTGTGACTGCCAGAGAGTGAATAAGCGCGGTGCCAACCAGCCAGGGCATAAAGGACGCGTTTTCAACTGGATCCCAAAACCACCAGCCGCCCCAGCCTAATTCGTAGTAAGCCCACCAGCTACCTAAGACAATGCCGATGGTCAAGAAAAGCCATGCCACCGTGGTCCAAGGGCGCGCCCAGCGTGCCCAAGCTGTGTCGAGTTTCCCGCTCAACATTGCTGCGATCGCGAATGCAAATACCACGCTAAAGCCAACGTAGCCCATATAAAGCATCGGTGGGTGAATTAAAAATCCTGGGTCTTGCAAAAGTGGATTCAGCTCGCTGCCGTCTAACGGAACAGGGAACAGTCTGGTAAACGGATTTGAGGTAACCGTGGTGAATAGGATGAATCCAACACTGACTATGCCGAGCACAGACATCACTCTGGCCACCATGTCGCGAGGTATTCCTTTACTGAATTTTGCGACCAGGGCGGTCCAACTGCTGAGCATTAATATCCAGAGGAGTAGCGAGCCTTCGTGACCTCCCCAGACGCCTGAAAGCCGATACATCAATGGTTGATCTAAATTCGAAGTGCGTGCAACGTATTGGATGGAGAAGTCATTAATATAAAATGCGTAGGTCAGTATGCAGTAAGAAGCCACCACCAATAACCATTGCACATAGGCCGCCGTTCGCCCGAACATCATCCAACTTTGTCGATTACAATACGTGCCGGCAAGCGGCAAGATAAACTGCGCCACGGCGACACACATGGCTAATACTAAACAGAAATTTCCGAGTTCACCTAGCATGATATGAGGCCCTTTTGACCTTGTTACTTAGATTGTGTGTGGTGAGATATTGATCATTAAACATGAAGTGAATCACCCTAAATTAGTAGTCAACTGGCCCTTCAGCGTTATCACATTTATTGGCTTGCGCGAGCATAACGGCATCGGCCGCTTCATTGGGGACATAGTTTTCGTCGTGCTTAGCGAGCACTTGAGAGGCTACAAACACTGGTTCTGCGTTAAAGGAACCGACGGTAACGATGGCTTGGCCTTCACGAAACAGGTCGGGCAAAATACCGGTGTATTGGACCGTAACATCGTTTTCGCAATCGGTAATGTTGAAGCGCTGTGTTACACCATCTTTTAAGCGACTCAGGCTGTCTTTACGCACTAAGCCCGCAATTCTATAAGTTTGTTCGGCAGAGAAACCTTCAGTGCTTATTTGCGTTGGTGTTCTAAAGTATTCAATGCTGCTTTGCATGGCTTGTAGGGCAAGAAAAGTGGCCAAACTCATTCCGACCAGAACTAGGCCAATAACCGTAAAGCGTTTTTTTTGGGTAGGGCTCATTAATTATTTGCTGCTGTAAGTGAATTAATTTAATTGGGTGACACAGTTTTCGGTGCGAGTTTTATTGACCGATTAATTTTTCTTCTCGGCGTATTTGTCTTGCGATATCGGATTTTATTTTAGCATTGCGATGTTTAGCAACAATCACAATGGTGAGCAATGCCCCAATGCTCAGCCCCCATGATGTCCAGACATGAAAGGTGTAGGCTCCCATTTCAAAAATTTCCAACAAATTCATATTCGATTCCTACTTATTTCTTACTCGTTTCTTGCTCATTACAAGGCCGAAAACGCGAAATACGTTTGTGCCTCTTTGTTCATAGAGCCGCATACTGATGGCCCGTGAATTCTGATTCGTCATACGGTATCTACAAAATTACCCAGTTAAGATGGTTACCTAGCTAATGTTAAGCTATCTCGCCATTAAGTCACGAACCCAACGACTTTTGCGCTCGTTATTGAGAACCATATTCTGCGCGCTCAGGAAGAGGGCGTAGCCATAAAAAAACATAAACCCAAAGATCATCATTATTAACGGCGTAAGCATGTCAGATGGCATGCGCGGCCCGCCTTCAGCGAATACCGTAGGACCTTGGTGTAAGCTGCTCCACCACTCTACCGAATAATGGATGATGGGCACAATTACGACGCCTACGATACTCAACATGGCCATGGCTTTCTCAGCTGTTTTACGCTCTTCAAAGGCGTGATAGGTTGCCATTACGCCAAAATACAAAAACAGTAAAATAAGTTCAGAGGTTAGACGCGCATCCCATGTCCACCAGGTTCCCCAAATTGGCTTGCCCCAAATCGAACCGGTAACCAACGCTAAGGCGGTAAACACCGCGCCAAGGGGGGCTGAGCAAATGGCCACCACAAAGGCCATTTTCATTCGCCAAATCATTCCAATTGCGCTCGCCACAGCCATTATTACGTAGACCATCAAGGAAAGCCATGCGGCCGGAACGTGCACGTAGATGATACGAAAGCTGTCCCCCTGTTGGTAGTCGGCCGGTGCTTCAAACAGCCCCAGATAGCCACCCCAAAGTATCAGAACTAAGCTTAAGCCGCCAAAAATTGGCGTGGTGTATTGAGCGATTGTGTAGAACTCTCGAGGGGAGCCTAGACGGTGATAGGTTCTATCTAAAAATCGCCAAATTGTGTTGAGTGGATTCACTTTGTCGTGCACTAAATAATTGATTGTTAGAAGAAAGCTCGAATCTTGGTGGATATCTCTTACATCGAAGTTGTAATTCGCTATTGGTTAACCCAATATAAAAAGCTAAAGGAAAATTACTGAGTGGTCTTAGCTCGTAGTCTTAGCTCTTAAGTAATTGTCGCTCTCAATGACCCTGCTATGGCAAATGGCGCCAGTGTTAAGCTGAGCACAAAAATTGCCGAAAGTGTGTATACCTGACTAATGATTTCTAAGCCTTGAGCTGATTGTGTCAGCATGCCTGCTCCGAATATCAAGATCGGGATGTACAACGGTAAAATAATGATGGCTATTAGTACGCCGCCACGCCTTAAAGTGACCGTTAATGCGGCACCAATCGCGCCTACTAAGGTCAAACTCGGCGTGCCTAATAGCAGCCCGACGAATAATACCCAAATTTGCTCGCTAGGTATATTAAATGTAAGGCTAAGAATGGGGCTAAATAAGCTGAGTATTAGACCCGTTGCAGTCCAGTGAGCCATGACTTTGCCGAGCATCGCCAATGCCAGAGATCGATGGTGGATTATCGATTGTTCTAAGGTGCCGTCTTCATAATCGGCTTTGAACATGCTTTCCAGGCTCAATAAGGTCGCCAATACCGCGGCCACCCAAATCACGCCGCCGCCAATCCTTTGCAATAAATCGGCCTCGGCAGGCAAGCTGAATGGAAAAAGTAGCGCGATAATGGTGAAAAACACCAGTGGCTGAATCAGTGTGCCGGTATTTCGAAACATTAACTGCCATTCGCGCTGGAAATAGAGAATCAAAGTGTTCATGATCCCACACCTAAAATCTCTTTTCGTGCTTTGGTTTGTTCGGATTCTTTCTGTGGGCGGAATGACTCGATCAATAACTCGGTAGTGAAATGATTTAGTGGGCTGGCTTGCAGGCTTTGGTGATGGCTCAATACGATGGCGCCTTTTCGTTTTAAATGCTCAACGCAAAGTTGCTCTATGAGTGTTCGCCCAGATACATCGATGCCGGTAAACGGTTCATCGAGCACCCAAATTTTCTTGGGCGACAGTAATAATCGTGCAAATGCCAGTCGCCGTCGTTGCCCAAACGACAAGGCTTGCGCTGCCAAATCAGCGCAATGCAGAATCTTCAGTTTCGCTAATGCATCATCCAATAAATCTTCATCGTAGTGGCACTCTAAACGTTGTTGAAAGGCTAGATTTTCAATTGCCGTCAATTCGTTTTTTAATCCATCTTTATGGCCTACGTATATAAGCTCTTTTGCAAGTTGATCACTGAGATTGATGGAATCATCACACCACAGTATTTGCCCATTTTCCGGTTTATTGAGCCCACATAAAATTCTTAAAAGGCTGGTCTTGCCGGAGCCATTTTCACCAACGATATGAACGCACTGACCTTCGGAAACATCCATATTCAGTTTTTCGAATAAGGTGTTCTCACCGCGCACGCAGCTCAACTCACGAGTGTTGAGCAAATGCTGATGTTGCATGGTTTTCGAAGCGTCGTTTGGCATTATCGGCGATGACTATTTATTGTGATCTATCAATAGATGGTTTTGCAAAGAAGCGAGTTTAGCAATACCATGTCAGAGTATCTATCAATTTAAGCTCGCACGCTTATGTACGTGTGATTAGAGGGGATTAAATTTAAAAATGACCAAAAATACCAAGCCAGATTTTTCAGAGTTTAAAATGACCGGTGAATCGTTTGATTTATCGGCGCTAGCGACCAATATTGATGGGGAACTAAGTGACAAATCACTTAAAAAACTTCGAGAGAAGCTATGGGAAGAGGTCGCTGAACTTCAAGAAGCTTTGTATGCGGAATCCAAACAGTCTTTACTGATCGTACTGCAGGCCATGGATGCGGCAGGTAAAGACAGCACCATTGATAAGCTCACTCGGAACTTGAATGCACAAGGTTGCAAGGTACACAGCTTTAAAAGCCCGACTAAGCAAGAAAAAGCACATGACTTTCTGTGGCGTGTTCATGCTGTTGCCCCGCAAGCAGGTGATATCGCTATTTTTAATCGCTCACACTATGAAGATGTGCTAATTGTGAAGGTTCGCGGTTGGAAAAGTGAAGCTGATATTGAGCGTCGTTACCAGCATATTAATAACTTTGAAGCCTTATTGAGTGATCGTGGCACCAAAGTCATTAAATTTATGCTTAATATTTCGCCGGATTACCAGCTTGAAAGATTTAAAAATCGCTTGGAGCGGCCTGATAAAAACTGGAAATTTAATCCAGGCGATTTAGACGAGCGCAAACTTTGGACCGATTATATGTCTGCGTTTGAAACGGCATTGACCAAATGTGCTAGCGAAGATGCTCCATGGTATGTGGTACCTGCTGAAAATAGGCTGTTCCGTGATGTGATGATCGCGACAGTTGTTCGCGATGCCTTGCAGGGCATGAATTGTCGCTACCCTGAGCCTGAATTTGATGCCGCTGAGTATACGGTTGATTCGATATCTTGAGATATAAATTCAGCCTGTGTGAGGTTTCAGGCTGTCGGCGGGGCCGTACCGAGCGTGTTAGTTAACGCCCATCGCTTCTAGATTGCGTAGGGCAATAATATCCCCTTGTTTCGCTGCACGCTGAAACCATTCGATTGCGGTCTCTCGATTCGACGCTAACCCTCGCCCCCGAGCGTACATAATGGCCAACTTTGTTTGCGCTCCTGGGTAGCCTTTTTCAGCCGCTGTACGGTACCAATATACGGCCTCGCTGTAGTCGCGCGGCAGTACTAAACCGTCTTCGTAAAGGCTGCCTAAATTAGATTGAGCCCAGCCACGCCCTTCATTGGCAAACTTGCGTATGGCTGGCAATGCATCCCTTGCAATCTTATTTGCTTGGCTTCGGCTGGCACTGAATCCATGGCCTAAAAAGTGCATATACGCTAGCTTCATTTGGGCTCGAGCGATGCCTTTATCGGCCAGTGGCTGAAACAAAGCCGCCGCCTTTTCATAGTCAGCTGTGTTGTAGGCTTCAAGGCCTTCTTGAAGATATTGTTTATCGAATTCAGCCTGTTCGTTGGCTTGTCTGGTGGCCGCAAGGCTATTGTTTTCAGCACCAAGGCTGTTATTCCCAGCACCAAGGCTGTTTTCTAAGTTTAGATTCTCTGTGCCCGCTAGTGTGTTTTGCCCTGAACTAACTAGAGCCTCTTTGTTAGCCGCCTGTTGTCGTTCGTTAGCCGCATCGATAATCGGTTTCGCATTAGCAATCATCGCCTCCAATAATGGAATGGATTGATGCTGAGGGTCCATCGAACTGATGGTTTTAAGCTGCGTAGCCGCGGTGTCGAAATCACTGTTTAAGATAGATTCATTGGCCTGTTCCGCTA
>CAZEXS010000010.1:0-73346 GCA_964516915.1 uncultured Gammaproteobacteria bacterium | reverse complement strand
GCGATGGCTTTATATGCTTTCGAAAATAACATCATTCTTAACCCGAGTAACCTTTGTTACACAGCGAAACCGCACAATCGGCATCGCAAAATTTAACGACAAGCAAAATACTTATCGAATGGTATCGGTATGGAGATATTGCAGAAGACATTCGAAACAAAAAACGTTTCAAATCAGACGGAATAAACGACCGTCATATATGCAACCCTAGATAGTGAAACCCTAGACGAAATGCAACCCTAGAAAACAGACCCGGCAACCCAAAGCAAATTGAACCCGCATCAACCCCAAAGCCAACCAACACCCCTAAGTACAACAACTATCTTGTATCTTACTAAAACACCCTTAGACCCAAAATTTTTAGCCTAATCACGCTACGAGCACCCATCGCCAACCACGCAATCAAACTGAGTATCTAACTAAATAATTATTACACAACCGTATTTAGCGATACTTTTGAGTCACGAGCATGTCTCGTTTTTAACAACCAAACGAAACTTAGCACCGATTACAACGCAATCAATTCAGAACTTGCGGTGATTTAGTCACTAAAACTAAACGCCGCCGCAGTTGGGACAATTACGCCATACTCAATGAATATAGCAAAATCAAAGATCCTTTGAAAGATTTGGCTAGCAGAATTAACCCAAAAAGGCCATGAAAATCAATGAATTTACAAAAATTCATAATGTTTCATGGCAGGGTTTACCTAGGAGTTGCGATTAATGCAATTTAGGTCCGCAAAAGACTCTTCAAGGCGTTCTACGAAGTAATCTTCAGCTTGGCGCAGCATTTTACGCGGGTCATAATACTTCTTATTTGGTTGATCATCACCATCCGGGTTGCCGATTTGAGTAGCCACATAGTCCTTATATTGTTCAAAATAGTCTCTCAAACCCGCACTGAACGCCCATTGCATGTCCGTATCAAGGTTCATTTTGATGACCCCATAGTCAATCGATCTACGGATATCTTCTTGTGAAGACCCGGAGCCGCCGTGAAACACAAAACTGACCGGTTTAGTGCCCGTCTTACCGATCTCATCCGCCACAAAGCTCTGAGAATTCTGTAAGATCTCCACCGACAACTTCACATTGCCGGGCCGGTAAACGCCGTGCACATTGCCAAATGCCGCCGCCACGGTGAAATTATCACTTATCTTTTTCAGTCTTTCATAGGCATAGTAGACTTCGGAAGGATGAGTGTAGAGCTTGCTGCTATCAACATTGGTATTGTCAACACCGTCTTCTTCACCGCCAGTGATGCCTAACTCAATCTCCAAACCAATCTCAATGGCTTTAAAACGAGTCAAATATTTTTCACAAATATCAATATTGTCTTCGATGGACTCTTCCGACAAGTCCAACATATGCGAGCTGAACAATGGCTTGCCGAAGCGCTCGTAATAACCCTCTTGATATTCGACCAGCTGATCTATCCACGTAATGTTCGCCAAGCTGCAATGATCGGTGTGCAATACCACTGACACGCCATACAATTCAGCCAACTCATGCACATGTCTAGCCGCCGAAATACAACCAAGCACTGACGCTTCTAAGTTGTCGTTCTTAAGGCTTTTACCTGCGTAAAAATGCCCACCACCAAACGAAAGCTGCACGATTACAGGCGAATTAACCTTAGCGGCCGTTTCGAGAATGCCATTAATACTAGAAGTGCCAACCGCGTTAACACCGGGCAAAGCATACCCCACATTTTTTGCGTCTTCGTAAAGGTCTAATAGTTCTTGGCCGTACAATACGCCCGCACGAAACTTACTCATAATCTCTCCAGCATGCTGATAAAAGTCTGTAATTGATCGGCTGCACCCCCTTAACATGCCTCAATTAACATGATTTTGCGCAGCTTAGTGACAATATTGCACAGCTTAGTGACAATAAAAATGACGCAAAACAAGGGGCAAAGCCTTATCGGGCGATAGTTTAAACCGATTGCTTTGAAATGTCGCGCTTTCGCAGGCCCAAGAAGATAATTACTCAATAATAAACACCAAACGTGTTACAAAAACTGCATCTCCTTATCCGAAATCGGCGAAAATTTAAGCGCAAGCATATCCAATACATAATTCTGGTTGAGCCGCCAAGGCTTTCGAGAGGCCTGCCTGGGAAGTTCATTTACCGCTCTTTGTATGTATCCAGAACTCAGGTTAAGCAGCGGCACATCGCGCATTGCAGCACGCACCTTAGGCCTAAAACTATTAAAACCTTTCTTATCAGCATAATTAATCAGGCGCGATGCATAGCGATGAGTCAAATCAACCTTAAGCGTCCATGAAGCATTAGTGTAACCGGTTGCCAAAAAAGCATTGGGCACCTCGCTCAACATCATTCCTTTATATACATAAGAATCATTTGCGATAAACCGTTCGCCATCGATTTCGATACGCATACCGCCGAACAACTGTATTTTTAAACCCGTAGCAGTAACTATCAGGTCTGCCTCTAAGTGCTTACCAGATGCCAGCTGAATACCATTTTTATTAAAGCCTTGGACCGTATCTGTCTCAATTGAAGCTTTGTCAGCCTTAATAGCCTCAAAAAAGTCGCCGTCCGGGCAAAGACAAACCCGCTGATCCCAAGGGTCATAATGGGGCGTAAAGTGCTTCGCATCAAACTTATCGCCCAGTAAAGCCTCTATTTCATCGCTTATCTTCTGCTTTGCTTTGGCCGGAAATAACTTACAGGCAATAAAAACGTACATCGTAGATAAGATAAACCACCATCGCGCAGCCCAACGCCCAAACCACGAAGCTAGACGGTTGGCAATAGGGTCAATGCCCGGCTTTGCGCCAAGATAAGTTGGCGAACGCTGCAGCATAGTCACATGGCGTGCTTGCTCTGCCATTGAAGGCACCAGTGTAACGGCTGTGGCGCCCGAGCCGACCACCACCACGTTTTTACCAGCGTAGTCGTAGTTATCAGGCCAAAATTGAGGGTGTAAAACGTCGCCCTCAAACTTATCTATGCCTTCAAATTCAGGCTCATGCGCTTGATCATAAGCGTAATAGCCAGAACAAAAAAACAAATACTGGCATTGATATAGGCGCCCATCAGCGGCGCTTATTGTCCAACGACTGGTGGTGGAATCCCAGCTCGCTTGCTCAACATTCACGCCATAGTCAATGCGTTTATTGATACCAAATTTACGCGCAACGTCTCGGAGATAATCCAGAATCTTGTGTTTTTCAGCGATCGCAGACTTATCACTCCAATGTTCAAATGAAAAACCAAAGGTATACATATCTGAATCAGAACGCACGCCCGGATAGTTAAACAAATCCCAGGTGCCGCCTAAGTTTTCACGTCGCTCTAAGACTTTATAGCGTTTCGCATGACAATGTTTTTGCAAATGATAGGCTGCGCTGATACCCGAAATTCCGGCACCAATCACCACCGCATCAAGACACTCTATTTCATTCATCGAATTTTATTTGTTGATTCATTGATCTTTGGTTTTTTTTGCAATCAGCCTGCTCGACCGAATTGATTCCCCAAAACATCAAGTTAAAAAATATGGAGCCAAACGCCGCTTCCAAGCATTGATCAAGTCAGAGTCATCTTGATCCCAGGGGTGAAACCCTGGCTTTCGAAACATCCAATACAATGATTTGACGGAACTGATAAGACCACTTTCGTTAAAAAGATAATGCCATAACTCGCGGCGGTGCGCCCACGTCACCTTGCAACCCATTTGCTTCAACAAAAAGCGAGTACCCATGAAAATCCCAAGCGGGAACTCAAAGAACACAAAACGATAATACTGGCGCATCAACATACCACGGTCAGCTACGCAATGCTGATACACATCAAAGGCAACCGACTTGTGCTCTATCTCCTCAATGGCATGCCATTGAAAAAGCGCCCGCAAAGACTCCGGAAAAGGTGCCATTTTTTGCTCTTGAGCCAAGGCATAATGCGCCATAACGGCGGTGACGTGCTCAAGCACAACGGTGCGCGCCAACCTTTTTTCTGGACTGGACTTTGCGGCGCGTTGGGCGGTAGCGTGCTTTAAAAACTGCTCCAGTTTTTCAACCTCGTAGCCCACACTCTGAAATTTACGGTTTATCTGACGATGCTGCAACGCATGGTGCGCTTCTTGGTGGGCAAATTTAGCTACATCGTCAAGCAACTTTTGGTCGGTTATTTGAGACTCAAAAGCACGCGTCGACCTGATAAATTCTACCTCACCTTGAGGAAAGCTTGTTGAAAGCCCTACCCACATAGCCGAAATACACGGGTTTTTATTGTAAAAATAAGGCGTTTTTATATCTGAAAAATCGATTTCAACGTTGCGCGGCTGAATTTCTATTTTCGGTTTAGACAGCTGGTTCTCCATCGGCAATAAACCATGACTTAAATAATGTGCAAGAAAGGTCATACCATTCCTCCTAAATGTAAGTATTACGGCCTATATAAGTTCACTCAAAAACATTGCTGTTTACAAAACAGTAAACTAGAATGATCTCAATTTAGAAGGGAATAACAAATCTGTCAACAGTCGAATGGCTCGAAAAAATCACGACACCCCAGAGCAAGCCAAACAGGCAATCTTAGATGCCGCCGAGTCAATTATTGTCGATGTTGGCCCGGCTGGGCTTCGCATTAGCGCTGTCGCGAAAAAAGCTGGCATGGCGCACCCCAATATAATCCACCATTTCGGCTCACGCGAAGGCTTAATCAAAGCACTGGGAGAACGTGTTGGCGCGCGTGCCACACAGCGCATTACCCTTGCCATCGACGAGGCACTGCAAGCACCTTCAGAGCAAAGAGTAGCCGCATTGAGCCGAGTGCTGGAAACCTCATATAAAGGCGATGAAGGGCGAGCCGCTGTTTGGTTGCACCTAAGCGGCGCGCAAAGTACACTGCGCTCAAACATGGAGAGAATTGTTGGTCTATCGCACCAACTAAGGCAAACCGTAGACCCAACTGCCTCAAAAGAAAATACCAACCGCTTAGTTCTCTTAATCACCCTTGCCATGGTGGGCGAAGTTGTCTCAGGAGACAGCATTAAAGACGCTCTCGGATATAGTGATTCAGAGGATGGCAGAGCTCATTTTAAGCAATGGTTGGCGGAGATCTTACTTACCCTTGAAGACCATCAACTAAACACCAGTCTCAGTAATAACTAACCGTAACCTCAACATAAATCGTATTAACTAAACAAGGAAGATAGACAATGAATAAATTCAAAAACTGCACTGCTGTTGTAACCGGCGCCGCCAGCGGCATTGGCCGCGCACTCGCCTTAGAATTGGCCAAACAAGGCGCAAACCTCGCGTTATCTGACGTTAATGACAAAGGCTTGGCGCAAACCGCTGCCCTTATCAAAGAATCCAAAAGCGACGAAGCCCAATATAGCGAAACAAAAGTCGTAACACATAAGCTGGACGTATCGGATCAACAAGCGTTTGCAAGCTATGCTGACCTTATTAATGACGAGTTCGGCCAGATCAACTTAGTAATTAATAACGCCGGAGTAGGTTTAAATACCGGCACCTTCGAACAGACAACCCTAGAGGAATTTGAATGGCTGATGAGCATCAATTTTTCGGGCGTTCTCTACGGTAGCAAGAGCTTTCTGCCGCATTTAATGCGCGCTGACTGGGGGCATATTGTTAATATATCAAGCTTATTCGGCATCATTTCGGTAGGCGGACAAAGTGCCTACAATGCCAGTAAATTTGCGGTTCGAGGATTAACGGAAGCGCTGCGACAAGAGCTAGACCTTACTTCACCAACGGTAAGTTGCACCTGCGTTCACCCGGGCGGAATTAAAACCAATATCGTGATGAACTCACGCGCCAGCGAAACACCTTTGGATGCCCATGGTAATTTCTTTTTAGGAAGCCCTGAAGAGTTCGAGCAAATGGCATCAACCGATGCAGAATCCGCAGCACAACAAATCTTAACGGCGGTAAAAAAAGACAAACGAAGGCTTTTGATTGGCAGAGATGCGAAACTGCTGGATTGGGTTCAGCGACACTTCCCCAATCGATATCCAACAATTTTCTTTTATTTACTGGATTTCCTTAAGCGGCGACTCAACAAGCAAGCCAACAAAAGCCCTTAGATAATAGTAAGGCTGAGAATACCCATTTGAGATTTATTACCAGCGACGCCGACTGGCGACTAGCGCCGGCCCGCCACGGCTAACAACTATCGCCGTCGTTAAGAATAGCTTAAGAATAATCCGGAGCATTGCCTGAACGCCACTTGATACTGCAGCCAATGCTGGGTTTTTGATCGTCGATAGCGGCCTTGCCAGCGAGTATATTCTCAATAGCCAAACTTAAATCATGGCCATTTACCGGCCGGCCATTGCCGGGTCGAGAATCGTCCATTTGCCCGCGATACTGCAAGCGATGCTGAGCATCATAAACAAAAAAATCAGGTGTACATGCAGCCCCAAAGGCCTTGGCAACCTCTTGGCTTTCATCAAATAGATATGGAAAGTTAAACGCATGCTTACTCGCCAACTCGGCCATTGCCAGTGGGCCGTCTTGCGGATAGGCCTGCTGATCATTCGAGCTGATTGCCGACACACCAAACCCCTTAGCGACGGCTTGATTTGCAAGCTCAACCATTTCTTCGAGAATGTGAACGACAAATGGGCAGTGATTACAAATAAACATGATCAACAAAGGCCGGCCATTCATGTCGGTGGTCGTCACTATAGAGTTTTCACGTGCCACATCAGGCAAGCCGAAGCTCGGAACTGAGCTACCAAGCGCCTGCATTGTAGAAGAAACTGCCGCCATACTTTAGTACCTGTTTAGATCAAGGCCCTGTTAGTTCAAGGCTCTGCTAGTTCAAGGCCCAGTTAGATCAAGATCTTGTTAGACCACTCTAATAGACCAAAAACCATCATAAGCACATATCACTTTCTTAGGGGCTATATTTAGTAGTCACATTAGTGATGACAACAGCCGTGATATTAGTGCTGAGATTACGATTTCGTTTTAAGCTTCTCTTTCGGCCAGTTCATTTTCGATACGCTTTACGACACTAGGGCTGGCCTCGCGCAGCTCTATTTCGCGCAGCTCTTGCCGTTCTGCCTCACTGAGCACAGCCATGTTTTGACCCAGCACATTATGAAAATTGCTCAACATGCGCAGTGTGAGACCCCACAAAATTTGCGATTTTTCTTGATCAATCATCACCGCTGGCATGGCCATTTCCGGCGCACTGGGATGAACAAAGTCATGTGCGTTTCGCGGGTCATTCAAAAAACTCAAAGGTAACCAAACCATGTCCGCGACCTCATCATTAGCGGTCAGCTGTAAATCACGCTCTGGCTTAAAAACGTAACAGGCAATGTGCACTGAAAACACTTTATTTACTTTTAAACCGTACAAATCATCCAGCCTGCCAATATAGTCCTGCTCTTGGAGTTGCACACCGACTTCTTCAAAGGCTTCGCGTTGAGCGGCATCCCTGGATGTGAGGTCGCTTGGGTCAATTTTCCCGCCTGGGAAACACATCTGGCCAGACCACGGGTCTTTGGGGTGAAATGCGCGCTGCATCAACAAGACTTCGGCTCCTCGTTCACCGTCACGCAATATCATAGATACGGCGGCCTTCATCAAACTAAGTTCGTCTCGTTCACGTGGTTGGTATTCACGCAATATTTGCAAATGGTCTACGCCTAGCTGCATTATCCCCAATTTCTTAACTCCATGTTTGTGCCCCAAAATGCCAATGCTCAAAACTGCCCGCTAGACCTCATCTAAGGCTTAGAAGATCGCCGAGAACACTAGCGGAGAATAAAATTTCTGAATCTAGATTATCGAATTATGCCCGATAGCCGCAATCTGTTCTAGAATAGTCATCGTCTCTGAATCAGATTTAACGCAATTTTTCTATGAGCAATACTCTAAAGCCGATTAACAAGCAAGCCGCTATCGACAAGGCCTTCATCAAAACAGTTTATACCGCAAGAGACAGTATTATCACGCAGCTGTCTGACATCAATGTGACATGCCACATTGATCAAGCTGTAATATTGGGCAGCGGCTTGTCAGGACTCGAGCTAGAGGGCTTCTCGCGTCTTGCGATTATTGACTACCAGAATATCGAAGGGCTTCCGACCTCTACCGCGCCCAGTCATGCAGGCAAACTGGAGCTGGTTAGCAATGGCATTAAAACGATTGCGCTTTGTTCAGGTCGACAACATCTTTACGAAGGCTATAGCGCGCAAGAGGTTTGCACTCTGGTGTACGTATTAAGCACCTTGGGGGTTCACACGCTGTTTATCACTAATGCGGCTGGCGCACTAAACCCCGAATACCAGCCCGGCGACATTATGCTGATTAATGATCATATCAATTTCACCGGCCATAACCCGTTGATCGGGCAAAACCAACACTTCGGGCTGACCTTTCCCGATATGTCACAAGCCTACGATACACAGCTTGCTAACAAGTTGCGTGAATCAGCAAGCTCTCAAGCGCTCAACTTGCAAGAAGGCATCTATATTGGCGTAAGTGGGCCGTCCTTGGAGACTTCAGCCGAGCGTCGTATGTTTCGCGGTTTCGGTGCCGACGCTGTCGGCATGTCGACGGTGCTGGAGGTCATCGCCGCCAAACACGTTGGCTTACAAGTGACCGGGCTGTCGGCGATCACCAATCTGGCCTTGGGCGATGAACATCAGAAACCCGACACTATTGAAGAAGTGCTGGCTCACGCCGCCCTCGCGGGTAAAAAAATCAAAGCCTTGCTGGAAGATTTATTAAGTCAGTCGCAATGTTAACCACTGCCTTTAACAATTTTTCGAAAAGTGAGATTAATGCGAGCGCCAGCTGACACGCGCTTAGGCACCTGATGGTGCCAGTAACGCTGAGTACCGTTGCGCATAACCAATAGGCTACCGGGCTCGAGGGTAATGGAATATTTATTGGCTCGATTTTTAATTTCGCGAAGTTGAAAATCACGAGACGCGCCCAAGCTTAATGATGCAATGGTCGGCGCGTGACCAAGCTCCGGTTCATTATCAGCATGCCACCCATTAGAGTCTTGGCCATCACGATAATAGTTCATCAACACACTGTTGAACTGGTCACCCAAGGCGGCCTCGATGTGCGCTTTAATCAGCAGCGGTAAAGCCTGCCAAGTCACCGGCTGCATGGTGTTTTGAGCGTAGGTGTAGCGCATCCAATGGTCGCCCATCCAACAACTCAGTCGCGGTGTTAAATGCTCCTTACCGTATACCGTAACGCGGTCTTGCTTCCACGATGTTTGTGTTAACAACTGCTCAAACCAGCTTGCGGTTAGATTGGCATCAAGAAAGCGCGGGCGATACTCAAGATCTAAACCGCGCTCTTTAATGACAATCGTCTCGCAACTGTCGCCGGATTCAAATAAGTTACCCTGATATTGCTCAATTGACATACAAAATTTCGACTCGATTAGCCTATAATCCTCCGATTGCGAAATTACAAATTACCGAATTGAGAGTGAAGCATGCAATTTAACGGCAGTGACAATTATATTTCCACCGCGGACCTAAGTTTGGCGGTTAACTCTTCTATCATACTGCAACGCCCGCTGCTAATAAAAGGCGAACCCGGCACGGGTAAAACCATGCTGGCTGAAGAGGTTGCTGAATCACTTGGGAAACGCTTGATTCAATGGCATATAAAATCCAGCACCAAAGCACAACAAGGCTTGTATGAGTACGATGCGGTTTCAAGACTGCGTGACTCTCAGCTTGGCGACGGCGATGTAAGCGACATCAGCCACTACATTAAGAAGGGCAAACTGTGGGAAGCTTTCGAGGCTGACGAGCAAGTGGTGCTTCTAATTGACGAAATTGATAAAGCCGACATCGAGTTTCCGAACGACTTATTGGTTGAAATCGATAAAATGGAATTCTTCGTCTACGAGACTGGCGAAACCATTAAAGCAAAACACCGGCCGATCATCATAATTACCAGTAATAACGAAAAAGAACTGCCAGATGCATTTTTACGCCGCTGCTTCTTCCATTTTATTAATTTTCCTGACCGGGCCACGATGCAGCAAATTGTCGACGTGCACCACCCGAACGCCAAACAAACCTTGGTTAAAGAGGCACTGGACGTATTCTTCGAAGTTCGCACCATTCCAGGCATGAAGAAAAAACCATCAACCTCTGAGTTGATCGATTGGTTAAAGCTACTGATGGCGGATGATATCCCGGATGACATACTAAAAGACCGAGATAATCATAAAGCGATTCCACCACTTTATGGCGCCCTATTAAAGAACGAACAAGATGTGCAGTTATTGGAACGCCTGGCGTTTATGCATCGCCGCGAAACTCGCAACCAGTAAGTCACAGCAATGCTACTGAATTTTTTCGACACTCTGCGTCGTCAAGGCCTGCCCGTTACGGTACGTGAATTATCCGACCTAATATCAGCTCTGAAACACAATATTGTGTTCGCAGACATGGAGCAGTTTTACTATCTGGCTCGCACCTGCATGGTAAAAGATGAAAAGAACTTTGATAAGTTTGATCGCGCTTTTCAGGCTCATTTCACTGAGTTGGAAAAACTGGAAGACTTTATCGAGGCGTTAATTCCTGAAGACTGGCTGCGCAGTGAATTTTTGAAAACGCTTAGCGAAGAAGAAAAAGCACAAATTGAATCTCTGGGAGGCCTCGAAAAACTGATCGAGACTTTCAAGAAACGCTTAGAAGAGCAAAAAGAACGCCATGAAGGTGGCAACAAATGGATCGGCACTGGCGGCACGTCACCGTTTGGGCATGGCGGCTATAACCCCGAAGGCATCCGCATTGGTGGGCCAGGCGGCGGAAAAAGCGCCGTCAAGGTTTGGGATCGTCGTGACTTCAAGGATCTGGACGACAGCATTGAACTTGGCACCCGGAATATCAAAATGGCGCTTCGACGCTTGCGTAAATTTGCGCGTACTGGTGCCGAAGAAGAATTGGACTTAGACGACACCATACGCTCCACCGCACATAATGCTGGCTTGCTCGACATTAAAATGGTGCCTGAGCGCCACAATTCCGTTAAGGTTCTATTACTGTTTGACGTTGGCGGCTCGATGGACCCGTACGTGAAAACCTGCGAAGAATTATTTAGTGCGGCGCGAGTTGAGTTCAAGCATATGGAGTATTTTTATTTTCATAACTTCATCTACGATGGACTGTGGCAAAACAGCGAAATGCGTTACGACGACGTTACGCCCACGCACGAGATTTTACGTAAATACGGCAGTGACTATAAGGTCATTTTCGTCGGTGACGCGGCCATGGCGACTTATGAAATCACCCATTCGGGCGGCAGCATCGATTTCATGAACCGTGAGCCTGGAGCAAATTGGCTAAAGCGCTTTAGCGAAACTTTCGACAAAATGGTTTGGCTAAACCCTACCCCTAAAGACTACTGGGAACACACGCATTCAACTCGCATCATTCAGGACTTAATGGAAGACCGAATGCACCCGCTCACGCTAAAAGGCATGGAAGAAGCCATGGCTTATCTAAGCAAATAGCTGACCGTCCACAGGTAACAAAGGCGAACAAAGACTAGGCTTTTCTGCGCTCGATACGGCGTAGGCGTTGGGCATTCAATTGATCAACAGAATAAACAACCAGCGCCAGCCATATTAAACCAAATGCCAACTGCCGCTCTTGCCCAAATGGTTCATTATAGATGAGCACGGCAATAAACAGCTGGCAGATCGGGCCTATGTATTGAGTCATTCCAAGCGCCGTCATACTCATTTTGCTAACCGCGGCTGCGAATAAAAGTAACGGAACCAGCGTGACTAAGCCGCCCATAATAAGCATAACATCGGTTTTAATATCCCCGCCAAAACTGTTCTGACCCTGAGACTCAAGATAGATAAGAAAAATGACCGCCGGAATCATCATCAGCAATGTTTCAATAGCCAGCCCGTGCGACGCTGATACCGACATCTTTTTTTTCACGACACTGTACGAAGCAAAGGTAATCGCCAGCGCCAAAGAAATGATTGGCACCTCGCCATTCGCAAACACCATTACGGCGACGCCCAGCGCGGCTATCAACAAGGCTGCGGCTTGATATTTGCTTAAGGTTTCTCCGAAAAACAACATACCGAACAATACCGTCGCCAAGGGGTTTATAAAGTAACCCAGCGAGGTTTCAACGATGCGTTGATTGGTTACCGCCCATATAAAAACGCCCCAGTTTATCGTCATAAGAACCGATGCGGCGATCGATTGCAGTAAGATACGCTTTTGCTTGAACAGCGCGATAAACGTTGACCATTCGCGCATCAGTAAAATGATCAAAAATACGATCACGCAAGCCCAAATAACTCGGTGCGTCACAATTTCAAGGCTGGGTACATGATCAAGGTTTTTCCAAAATATCGGAAGAATGCCCCACCACAAATACGCTGAAAGAGCGTATATAAGTCCTAAATAGTTTTTCATAGTGACATCATGTCGTCCAACCGTTGTGGCATAAGGGGAAAATGGCAAAGTAACAAGATGAAAAGCAAGCTATTGATTGCTGAAGCCTAACAAACTTCAGCTGGGTCAGTTGCAGTTTCACAGCAGCAATGCTGATTTAAGCCGCCGATCTTGGCTTGCTTCTAAGATACCGCTTTGCCCCAGTCTCTTTCTGTCAGTGTGCTGGCTCAATGATCACCAACCACACCAGAGACACCAATGCCACGCGGGTCAGACGCCGCATCGGGTTCAGTGGTTCGATAGTCAATTAATTGAATATCGCCAAACTCCCAATCGTGTGGCTGCACTCGATAGCCCATTGATGCTAGCTTTGACTGTGTGTCCTTGGGCAGAGGTTTACTGATACTCATGGTCACCAAATCGGCCGGAATAAGCTGATGATGAAAGCGGCTTACCGAAACCGCCTCTGCCGCATTCATATTATTGTCTACTACATTGACAATGGCCTGAAACACCGAGGTAAATATGGTGGATCCGCCAGGAGTACCAAGCACCATTTTCACATCGCCATTTTTCACCAATAGTGTGGGTGACATGGAGGAAAGCATGCGCTTACCTGGCTGGATCTCATTAGCCGCTCCACCAACCACACCGTAAATATTTGCCACACCAGGCTTGATACTAAAATCATCCATCTGATTGTTCAGCAAAAACCCGGCGCCTTCGACAACCACGCCACTTCCATAATTCCAATTCAAGGTATAAGTATTTGACACCGCATTCCCCCATTGATCGACAATTGAAAAATGAGTGGTATTTGGCGATTCCAAGCCTGGCTTAACGCTTTCGAGCTGACTTATTCCACTGAGATTAACCTGCGCTGCGCGACGGTTTATATAATCATCACTGATGAGCTCTTTTATCGGCACATCGACAAAATCTGGGTCGCCGAAATATTCAGCCCGATCGGCAAAGACCCGTTTTTCTATCTCTGATATCAAATGCACGTAACCAGCTGAATTCATCTCATGACGAGCAAATTCTTCATCCAAGTATTGTTTCATTTTCAGCAACTGGATAACCGCAAACCCACCAGAGCTGGGCGGCGGCGCCGAAATCACATTGTAACCACGCCAATTCGCGATTAACGGCTGTCGCCAAACTGGCTGATAAGTACTAAGGTCTTCGGTGCTCAAAAGCCCGCCATCTCGCGCTGATTGCGCAACGATGAGTTTTGCCGTCTCCCCACCATAAAACCCATTTGGGCCATGTTTAGCAATTCGATTCAGCACCTGTGCCAAGGCAGGCTGTTTAAACACTCCGCCTTTGCTCATCGCGCCAAAATGCTCGGAGAAGTTGGTTTTTGAGCCAAACCATTCCAGCAGCTCTGGAATGCCGGCGGCTTTTTTCGGATGCACCACAAATCCAAACTTTGCGTAGTTCACAGCCGGCTGAACCAGCTCACTCCAAGGTTTGGTGCCAAACCGCTGATGCGCCTCCCACATTCCGGCGACGGTACCAGGCACCCCTGCCGCCAAGCTACCGATCAAACTCCCCTTGTCGATAACCTCACCATTTTCCGACAAGAACATGTCTCTTGATGCGGCTAATGGCGCTTTCTCTCGATAATCCAAAAAGTGATTCTGATCGTCCATCCGCGCCAGCATAAATCCACCGCCGCCAATATTCCCAGCCTCAGGAAAGGTCACCGCTAGTACGAAAGCGGCCACGATTGCCGCATCAACGGCATTTCCGCCCTCTTTCAGTATCCGTTCAACCTCGGCCGCCGCATATTTATCCGGCATTGCATAAGCCGCAGATCGTTGAGTTTTTACCGTCGAGCTAATACAAGTAACCAACGTTGCTGCGATTAGTAACAGCATCAATTTAAGGGCTAAAGAAAGGGGCTTTATGGGAATCATGTTTGTGATCTCAGAATGATTTGCGTTTGTGATGATCGAGGGTACCGCTCAACGCTAGACTTATTGAATAGTAATTACAAATTAAACCCATAAAATCACAGAGACAAGTAGACAATTCATGTGCAAAAAAGTAAGTTAGAGGAACGGTTCAAAGCTACCGCAAGCAATTGTTAATTTCGATGCTTAATCTCGACAATAAGTATCAAGTTATTAGTATTAATTGTTAAATTTTAAGTTCTAAACAGTACGTTACTAAAACCCACTTTTACTCAAGATACCGCTAAATTCAGTATCAAATCCGTGACAAAACTACCGATTAGAGCATTAAGTCGATAACCTCACCATTTTCCGACAAGAACATGTCTCTTGATGCGGCTAATGGCGCTTTCTCTCGATAATCCAAAAAGTGATTCTGATCGTCCATCCGCGCCAGCATAAATCCACCGCCGCCAATATTCCCAGCCTCAGGAAAGGTCACCGCTAGTACGAAAGCGGCCACGATTGCCGCATCAACGGCATTTCCGCCCTCTTTCAGTATCCGTTCAACCTCGGCCGCCGCATATTTATCCGGCATTGCATAAGCCGCAGATCGTTGAGTTTTTACCGTCGAGCTAATACAAGTAACCAACGTTGCTGCGATTAGTAACAGCATCAATTTAAGGGCTAAAGAAAGGGGCTTTATGGGAATCATGTTTGTGATCTCAGAATGATTTGCGTTTGTGATGATCGAGGGTACCGCTCAACGCTAGACTTATTGAATAGTAATTACAAATTAAACCCATAAAATCACAGAGACAAGTAGACAATTCATGTGCAAAAAAGTAAGTTAGAGGAACGGTTCAAAGCTACCGCAAGCAATTGTTAATTTCGATGCTTAATCTCGACAATAAGTATCAAGTTATTAGTATTAATTGTTAAGTATTAAGTTCTAAACAGTACGTTACTAAAACCCATTTTTATTCAAGATACCGCTAAACTCAGTATCAAATCCGCGACAAAACTACCGATTAGAGCATTAAGTACAACATTCTGACACAAGTTCACATTTACTGGGTGTACAGAAGCCACGACTCATAATACTTTGTACGCCGACGTATCAGGCGGGCGAAATTAATAGACATTGGTTCGCTTACATAGCTTTTATTCTAAATAATTCTACTAAATCAACCGACGAGGGACACATGAACTTGCCACTAAAAAAAGGTGCCTTAGCCACTGCGCTAGCATCAACCATCTTTGTTTCGGGCTGCACAACAACAGCAGCTCCACAAAGCTCAACATCAGCATCTGATGCTACTCGCATCGCCGAGCTAGACCGCCGTGCCGCGGAATTGGATGCTCGCGAAGCTCGTCTTAGAGCCCTATCAGAACAGTCTTCACAAGGTGGAGTTGATGCTAATCTGGCAGCTGCAGGCGGCGACTTATTGCCACCTAATGCAGCCCCTGGCGAATGCTACGCCCGCGTGTGGGTCGATGCTGAATACCGCAATATCGACGAGCAAGTGATCGCACGTGAAGCAAGCAAGAAAATCAGTGTGATTCCCGCTCAATACGAAACTGTTCAAGAAACTGTATTGGTAAGTGCTGCTTCTAGCCGCATAGAAACCATTCCAGCTGAGTACGGTACTGAATCAGAGCAAATCAAAATTCTTGAAGGTCAACGCATTTGGCGTGTTGGCTTAAAAGATAAAGACGCTCCAGCCAGCCAAGCACTATTAGCCGCTGCCGGTAGTCAAGTCGACCTTCGGTCTGCGTCAGTTGGCATGTGTTTTCACGAGCATTATGTTCCAGCGACGTATGAAACAGTCTCTGAGCAAATCCTAGTCAATGCAGCCACTGAAACCGTCAGCATTGTGCCTGCCGAATACCAAATGGTTGAGAAAAGCGTTTTAGTACGCCAAGCTTCCAGCAAATTGGTTCAAATTCCGGCTGAGTATGAGACGGTTTCAGAACAAGTTATCGATAAGCCTGCGCACACTATCTGGAAGAAAGGCCGTGGCCCGATTCAAAAAATCGACGAAGCGACTGGCGAAATCATGTGTCTAGTTGAAGTGCCTGCCACTTACAAAACGGTAACTCGTTCTGTGTTGAGCTCTCCAGCGCGCACTGAGACAGTTGAGATTCCAGCTGAATACAAAACCGTTAAAGTTCGTGAGTTGGTAAGTGCAGCGAGCGAGCAACGTACACCCGTTCCTGCGGTTTACAGCACCATCGAAAAACAAGTGTTACAACAAGAAGCTGGCTTTGTATGGCATGAAATCAGCAATACAGACCACCCAACCGAAACTCGTACTGGGAACATAGTTTGTCTAACTGAAACACAGCCACAATACAAAACAGTCACTCGCACCGTGGTTACTAAGCCTGCCGAATCTCGTGAAATCGAAATTCCTGCTGAGTATCGAACAGTTGAAGTAACTAAGCTGGTTAGCCCTGCAAGCGAAGACGTTACTGTGATTCCAGCTGAGTACAAAACGTTAACTCGCCGCGAATTGGTGAAAGATGGTTATATGGCTTGGCGTTCAATTTTGTGTGACACAAACATGACTCGTCAACGTATTGCTGATATCCAAAGCGCGCTCATCAACAAAGGTTATGATGTTGGTAGTAATGGTGCAGACGGAGTGATCGGTGGCAGCACTATTGCTGCGGTCAATGCTTTCCAACGTGACAATGGACTTCCTGTTGACCGTTACTTAAACATTAAGACTGTAAAAGCACTGGGCATTTCTACGAAATAGCTAGCTAGTCAGTAGTTAAATGCTTAAGATTTAAGCACTAGTAATTAAGAAACGGGGTTGAATTTCAACCCCGTTTTTTTATGTACGAAAGAGCAAGCAGAAAATTCGATAAAGCCTTGCAGAATTGACCTATCGGCAACTCATTCAGGTGTCCGTCAAACTCCCATTCCCCTAGATTTCCCCCTACCTTTGCTCTTACCTTTTCATAGCCAAAGTTAGCGAAACACACATCTAAAAACGCTGTTGCGTTAGAATTTCAGGCTTCAGCGGCTATTTTTCGATAAATAGCGCGAATATTCATAGATTAAGTAAACCTTTTCGCTAAAGTAAGCATCAAAGAACCATAGCCAACCAAAAAAGTCGACGGGGTATTAACCTCACCAACGTCGACGCAGGTATAAACGTTGCACGACGATGAGAACCAGCTCGTAATCCGTAGTTTAAACGGTGACCGAACTGCCTACGAAAAACTGTACAGAGCCAATGCGGGTAAAGTCTACGCATTATGCCTGCGCATGTGTGGGCAAAAGGAGCTGGCTGAAGACTTAACTCAAGAATCGTTTATTCGTGCGTGGCAAAAACTCGACAGCTTTCGCGGCGACAGCAAATTTAGCAGCTGGCTCTATCGTTTAACCAGCAATGTAGTAATTGGGCATTTACGCAGCAATAACAAATGGCAGCTCGATCAATACAACGAAGCGCTTCATGAGTCGGTGTTAGCCGAAGAAGGCTACAACGATTCAATCAAAGCGCACCGAGACGACATTGAAAAAGCCTTACTAACTTTGTCGGATAAAGCACGCGTAGTGCTCATTATGCACGACTATTTAGGCTACAAACACAAAGAAATATCCGAGATAACCGGCATGGCAATAGGCACCTCGAAAACACATTTACACAGAGCTAAAGCGCAATTAAAGGCGCAGGCTGAAGCCGCGTAGGTAACTTGATGTTAGCCCTACACACAGCGACGGCAGTAACCCGTAATATACTGGCAGCAATATGAATAAAAAACCAAACAACACTCTAGGCGATTTAGATTGGGATATTCAACCCGAGCGAGATCTATGGGCTGATATCGACAGCAATATTCGTTTCAGTGGTAAACCGCAACGAATTGACGAGAGCCAGCCGCGAAACTCGACTGATAAAGCCGCCCGAAAAACTTGGCTGCCTTTAGGGGTTGCTGCTTGTGCAGTCATGGCTGTAATGTCAGTTGTGATGTCCGGCATGTCATTACAACGCGCAAATCAGACCTACGAGTTACAGGCCAAAATGGTCGAATACCAACAGAGCCATATCACATTAATGGAACAACAACATAAGGCGGTGCGCGCCCAATTTGTCAGTTTCATTGAAAACCAATCGATGCCGCTCAACGCACAGGCCGCGCAAGAACTGCGAACCACTCTGGCTACTTTTGACAAAGCATCAAGCCAGTTAAAAGAGGCGTTGATAGCCCAGCCAACCAATACCGGTTATGCGGCGACTTTAGCCGCCACCTACCAACAAGAAGCCGAGCTTCTGAACAAGATCAAGGCGCAAGCCACGCGCTCAATATAGAGCAGCCATTTAGAGGGCATAGCAATGACCATATTAAAAAATTCCACACTTCTACCATTAACCGCCTTGATGATGATGTCATTCAATACAGTGGCCAAGGACGTTGATAAAACCTTAGATTGGCTGTCCGGTGGCGAGCTAAAAGTTGACATCACATCGGGGCAGATCGATATTCGTGGCTGGGACGACGAGCAAATCAAGTTAACCGGCGAATTCGATGGCGACGACGATCAATTGGTATTTAAAACATCTGGCAAAGACGTAAAGCTGGAAATTAGAGATCAACACACAAGCTGGTGGGGAAATAGCTCACACAATTCTGCAAACTTCATCGTTTATGTTCCGTTCGACAGCGATCTTGATATTGAAGGCACCTCGCTTGAAATTGAAGTAAACCAAGTGAAAGGCGCACTAGAAGTTAATTCTATCAGTGGCTCCATCCAAGCCAACGGCCCATCAGATCGGGTGGATATAGAGTCCATCAGCGGTAATATCGAGATCGAAGATGCATCTGGAAAGGTTCGCTTGCGCACTGTAAGCGGCGATATCAAAGCCGATGTTGAAGCAAATTCCTTCGTTGCCAAGACCGTATCCGGTGATATTGACGGACGAATCGGGCGCAGCGAGTATGTGAGCACCTTGTCCGTTTCTGGCGACGTGGAAATTGAACTTTCTCTAGTAAGCGATGCCCGAGTAGAAGGTCAAACGGTCAGCGGCGATTTAGAGTTCGACTTTGTTGATCAAATTAACGCCGACTTTGAACTCAACACTGGTCCCGGTGGAGATATCCGCAATAAGCTCAGTGATCACCAGCCGGAAGACAGCAGTCATTGGGGGCAAGTGCTCAACTTCACGCTGGGCGACGGAGACACAACTATTGAGCTCGAAACCATGAGCGGTAACATTTCATTGAAAAATTAATAGTCAATTTCTTTCCATATTCCACATCTCTAGGGCCGGCTAAAAAGACATTTAAACCGACTAAGTTCATCGCTTGGGAGAACTTGTCAGCGTTACAATAGCCCAGCCAAGCGGCGGCAAACTACAGGCCAGCCAGTTAACGCCTAACCATCCATCACCCACAACTCCGCCAGCCGCCAATAAGGCCAACCCAACGCTAATGAGCAATGCGCCGAATAAGCAAAGCCCTACCGATTTGGGGCATCGTTGCCCTGCACTCACCGCCTTCTCGCTCCACACGAATAGAGGTAAAAATACCAACATCATGAGTAAATAGAAAAACACCCATACAGGCCTAACAGCCCACCAATCGGCCGAACCTGGCAGCGCCAACAACAAGCTCGGCGACAACCAAAACGACAAGGCAATTAGCAACATCATGACTGTGCTATGCCATAGAAAAACCGGCATAATGAACCCATTAACCATCACGGTTAAAGCCCAAGGACGTTTCCTGGACAGCCACGTTCTAACTGGCCTTTCGAATGCTAACAATAAACCTATCTGGGCAGCCGCTAAGGCGAGCAATGGCAACTTAGGTGGCGTGGTATTACTCAGTTCCTGACTGGGCACACCCACCAAACTCAATGGATAAGACCCATATTTGGTTAAACAAATTAGACTCAATAAGCCTATACCCGACATCACTAATGACCCAAGCAATTTAGGGGTTTTAGCTTGTTGCCAAGCATAACCAAATTGATGTACTGCGCCCCAGATGAACAAATAATTAAACCAGCCAAACCATGTGAACGGCGTATTAAAGAATATCCAATCGCCAAGAACCGCCAGCACTAAGGGCACTACTATCGATGCGAATCCGAAACGATGCCATGCGTATCGAGTTATCGGCACCAGCAAAACGATCACAAAATAAATGGCTAAAAACCACACAGGAACCAGCGAGACTTGCGAACCAACCGAAATAAACTGAGGGTGCACATTAGTCAAGCTTCCGACTATGGCCAATATAACCCACAGTATTATCAAAGGAATCGTTGGGCCTAGCAAACGCCGGATTCGAGAGTCTAGCCATGCTCCGTAACTAAGGCTCTTCTGTTTAGCACTCTCCCAGGATACGCCATTGGAAAACCCACCAACAAAAAAGAATACTGGCATTACCTGAAACACCCAGGTCAGCCATCTCGACCACGGCTGGACATCGAGTAAATGCTGCATGTGTGCACTATTGGATTGAAACGACGGCGCCGCCATAATCCAGTGCCCAAGCACCACGGCGATGATCGACAAAGCTCGAAGCAAATCGACATATCTATTTCGTTGATCTGGCGTTTGTTCCGCCATGCTTACTGCTCGCTGCCATATCTTCATATTCGTTCTCAATATAGTCGTCGTCAATCGGCCACCTAATTGAATCGTGGCACTCTGCATCAAAGTACATATAGATTAACTCAAATCACAAAAACCACTTTATTTGCAGTGAAAGTACCAATATATTAACTTTTCAGTTTGGAAAGCCGTACTTAAGCAGTTTTAGTTGTCAAATATACCTGCCACACCAAAGATAGAAAGCGTCAAACATCAAACTAATGACCCTAATGGAGGTACACAATGAATTTGATTAAACGACTGACAACATCGGTAACAGCCACTTTGGAAAACGCCGTAGGCGAACTTGAAAATCATGATGCGATAGTCGAGGCGAACATCAAACAAACTCGACAAGCGGTGGCCAAAACCCAGGCTCGTTTAGCCACCTTGCGTCAACAACGAAACGCGATTGAAACACAGCTCAAAACGGCTAACGAGCAAGTCGCATTGTGGGAGAAGCGGGCAATCTCTATCGGTGACGAAAATGAACACCAAGCTTTGCAGTGCCTAAGCCGACGCAATCATAGCGAAACAGAGGCGCACCGCTTAAGTAGTACACTAGACCAACAAGATGATCTTATTGGCAACGTCAACTCCAACCTTGAGACACTCAAATCAAAACTAGACGAAATGTCACAGCGCCACAATCTCATGCGATCGCGGCAAGCCGTGGCCAGCGTTCAAAGTGTCGCTTCTAAGGTAGGACAATCAGAACAGATTAACGATACCTTTGAACGCTGGGAAGCCGCGGTACTTGAAACCGAGTTAGGTGCAAGCCAAGGTTGTTCCGTCGACCCTTTAGAAGAGCAGTTTAGGTCCCAAGAAAGCGATAAAAAACTCCATGCGCAGCTAGCCGATTTAAAGAACACCTGCGATAAGTCAAGCAGCGCCTCAGATCAAACTAAATCGTAATTCCCTCTGAAATTACTAGGAGATCATCATGACTAATATAAGCAATGAGTGGGGTTTTGAAATTGAGCCTCACACCGAAGATGCAGTGGCCGCCCAAGCCGTTGCCTCACGCTCCGGCCCCAGCCGACGCTCATTATTGACGATACTGCGCGTATTCGGAGCCTGTGCAGTAATAGCCTCGCTGTCGCTCTTTTTGATAGAAGGTTGGAAAGACGGCAATGATCTAAGCCGATACATCAAGCTACTGGCACAAACAGGCTTAATCACCGGCGGCGGGATATTTCTAAGCCTCATCGTAAAAGAAGCAAAAGGGGCTCGTGTATTCTTTGGACTCGCATTGGCGGCGACGGTGGCCAATTTTACGATTCTAGGCGCACTAACCTATTCGATATTTCAACTTGACGGAGCGTTGGGCGATTACCCATCCATGTTGAAATGGGCCGCCGTCGAGCCTTTGATATTTCTACCTCTGGCGCTGGGTGCAATTGCCTTACTCTCATTAGTTGCGCGATTTAGTTTTGGCATATTCGCGCGCGCTGAAGCGAACCGACTTACCGTCAGCTTTTTAGCGTTAAACTCACTGCTTCTAATACCGGCTAGAGACGCCAGCTATGCCTCAATAATCGCAGCGATTGCGCTTATTGCCGCTGCTCAGATCACCGCCAAAATCATCAAGCAAAACACCTTGCTACTGACCACAGAAGCCAAATGCGCACTAGCTTGCCTGTTTTTACCGGGCTTGGTGATCGTCGCGCGCGCTTTGGGCCTGTATGCGGTGGACGAGCTGCTGCTATTGACCATCTGCTGCTTGTGTTATGGCGGCCTACGAAGTGTCATGTCGATGCCAAAAAGCCAAACCTTAAAAAGTTTGCTGACCTTGGCACAATTTATCATTGGTATGACAGCCGCTGGACTTCTAAGCTCGTTGGTCACCCCAAAGTACATTCATTATATCGGCGTGGTATTTTCTATTTCAGCATTAGTCATCATGTTCGACCAAGTGAAACAAACACTTATTCATAACACTCAAATGTCTAACGTAATTGTATCTCTGTCGACAATACCACTTGTTGCGATTAGTGTTTTAGGCACAGCTTGGCAAAGCTCTATCTTCATCGCACTTTTGAACCTTGCGATAGTGGTCGGGTTATCGAGCCTAATACACCTTTTTGCAAGAACCATACCCAACCTTAGAGGCAACCACATTATGGCCTTGATCGGCGTTATTGCGACGTCATTACTGCTGGCGGGTAAATTCGTATCGCTGTTTGCCGTCGGCTCTTGGGTGTTATTTGGCGGCTTGGGTATTGTCTTGATTCTCGTGGCATCGCTGTATGAAAAATATGGCGACTCCTTGAAAGTGCCATTTAAATTAACTTCACCCATAGAGAACGCATAAAATAGGCCTTTGCGCTTTGGTCTTTGCGTTTTTTTTTGAGATGGCTTCAAGGCCTCGATACACCACAGATCGAAGCCTTGAAGCTTTTAAACTAAACGAATTAAATCGAATTTACTTAAACCAAATCATTTAGAACACCACACCTAACATCCAGCATTTAGACAATGAGGTCGATAACTTATGGCACGCTCCGCGCAAATAGTTGAACTACTTAAGCAAGAACTCCGGGCTAAAGGCATTCAGTATAAGCAGCTCGCAAATATGCTTGACCTGTCTGAGTCGACAATCAAACACATGTTTTCAACTAAGAACTTTTCACTGAAACGCTTAGATATGATCTGTGAAATACTTGGCTTTGAACTCAGCGACCTAGTGGCACAATATGAAGCCCGCACCCCCAAAATGGAGCAACTGAGTCGAGAACATGAACGCGAATTGGTGTCGGACGCCTCATTGTGTTTAGTAGCCTACTGCGTGGTCAATAATTGGAGCATGCAAGAAATTATCGACATGTACTCGCTGTCAGAACCAGAGTGCATTCGATGCTTAGCACAACTTGATAGAATGAAAATGATAGAGCTCTTACCAGAAAACAAAATTAAGAGACTTATCTCCAATAATTTTACTTGGCATAAAAATGGGCCAATTGAGCAATTTTTCAAAAAAGAAGCACAACAACGGTTTTTCAGTGGCTCTTTCTCGGGTGACGATGCCGTACGAATTATCAAGCTGGGTGATCTATCGGATAAGTCCATTCAACAGATCATTGAACGTCTCGAAAACATCGGTGAGCTCTATGATGAGCTCAACACTGAAGACAGTAAACGCTCATTTAATAGCCGACACGGCGCCAGCATGGTCCTGGCCATCCGAAAATGGGAGTTTCATGCGTTTAGGCGTCTTCAACGTTTAAAACAAGATTAGTGAACTTTATTCTTAGTTACCGATAGCGCGCTAAAGGTTGAACGATATGGCAATCAATTTTTACTTAGCTAATAATGAACGGCATGCGATTAAAATCAGTCAACCATAAGACGACTCTGGCTTTCAGTATCGTTCTAGCATTGTGTAGTCTCACTCATACTGCCTTATCTATGGATGCCGACAGTACTAACAGTACTAAGGCTCCAGAAAGCAATCTTTACAGCTCTGACTCTTCAGCCGCATGCATTGCCAGCAGCGCGTCAAAAGCATTAGTCTCTTTGACGAATGATTCACGCTCTAAGGCTCGTAAATGTGGCCGTAAAAGACAAAGTAAAGCCCCTCCTCTTGAAGCCGATTGCGCACTACAAACCTTGGCTGAGAATCACGCAAAAGATATGTTTCAAATGGGAAAATTAAGCCATCAATCAAGCAGCGGAGCGACTTTAAGCGAACGCGCCGATTCTTTAAAAATCACTTGGCAGGCCTTGGCCGAAAACGTGGCTGTAGGCTATAAAATCGCCGATAAGACTCACCAAGGGTGGCTTGATAGCCCTGCGCACTGTTTAAATATAATGAGCCCAAACTATAAACAGATGGGCGTTGGCGAATATGAAGGTTATTGGGCCGTGATATTTGCTAATAAATAACGTTCTTTGGGCTACTTGACTTTGAGCCGCTTTACCGCCGACTTAACTTCAAATGAATTGCGTTCAAAGGCTGGTCGCCCGCAATTTCAGCCATATGGCCGTGTTTGCCCTGCTCAAATTCGACCCCATCGGCTAAGTAGTCTTCCGCAATGAACATATCGCCCGCGCTAAATGACTGCGACTCACCATTAGGCAACCGAATCACCATGGTGCCGGAAAGTATAATAAGCAGCGTGGGGTCACCGGCCACATGAAAGCCAGACGCATAGTCGGCCGAACTGCTTCGTAGGCGGAAATTGACCGCGCCAATTTGCTCAGACAATCTACGCGACTCTTCTCCCGTCAAATCAATGTTAGTGGTACTGAATACAGACGCACCATAGCCATCATTGCTAAGGCTTACGATGCTCATTTGTTGGGTTAACATTTAATGAAAAACTCTTTTAATTAAGAAACCAAAGTGACGAAGCAACAATAGGCAAATTGCCGCGCTCATGGTATCAAAAATAACGCTGCACAGCGGCCTTGTTGGTTTGCGAATTAAGGATTAGTATGGAGTTCGTCTGAACGCAAAGCAACCATTATGAATCTTGATACAAAAGCGATATCCGTATCCTTAGTGATTTTAGCCACCATCGCCGTCTTTTACGTGCTGGTTGTTGGCAAGGCCTTTTTAGTGCCATTGGCCGTGGCATTGATGATTTGGTACGTGATCAACGCCATGGGGCGCACTTACGCGAAACTGATACCGTGGGTAAAAAAGCCAAATTGGCTGACCATGATACTGGCCATTGTCAGCATAGGTTTGTTCATTGCTCTCACCGTCGATCTTGTACAAAACAATGTGGCAAACGTACAAGAATCCATACCTAAATATCGTGACAATTTTGGCAACTTATCGGCTAAAGTCAGCGGGCTCATGCCTGCTCAAGCCATCGAAATGCTGCCAAAAGTGTCAGACCTTCTACAAGGAATCGAGTTTGCCCCGTTGCTAACCTCTTTCACGGACAACGTAGTGGCAATGATCAGCAACGTCACGCTAGTGCTAATCTACGTGGCATTCATGCTTGCTGAACAGGGTACGTTTCGCAAAAAGATAAGTGAGATACTTCCCGATCAAGAAAAACGCGACTCGGTGATGAGTATTTTGACGCACGCTCAGGAAGACATTCAAACCTATCTTTGGATTAAGTCCTTAACCAGTACCATTACTGGATTGATCAGTTATTTTATATTAAAGATGGTCGGTGTCGACTTCGCCGCATTTTGGGCGTTCAGTATCTTCATGTTGAATTTCATACCCACTATCGGCTCAATCATTGCCACCCTATTCCCCGCCATGCTTGCGCTGATCCAGTTTGATACCTTATTTCCATTTCTGGTAGTACTTATTGGTGTCGGCTCAATTCAAGTCGTAGTGGGCAATGTACTGGAGCCCAAATTGATGGGTAATTCGCTAAATGTAAGCCCGTTTGTAGTGATGATGAGCTTAACCTTATGGGGCAGCATATGGGGCATAGCGGGGATGTTTTTAAGCGTACCGATTACGGTAATGATGCTGATCATTTTTGCGCATTTCGAACGCACTCGTTACATCGCCGTGATGCTATCAGGCGATGGCAGTCTAAAGTTTGCAAGACACACTGAAAGAGCTTTGGAAGACATTTCGCCTTCTACTTCTACCGTACAAACAACGAGTAAATAGCGTTTTAATGGTGTCGACTCAGCTTGGCAAGACTCTATCCATAGATTTCATGGGGACAATTATTCGAGTAACCGAAGACTTTTAAGCCGCACTTAGACGCTTAATAAGGCCTTAATAATGTAGACAAAAAAGGCAGCTTACCCATAAGGTAGCTGCCTTTTCTATTTCCGAGTTCTAGCGGAGTACTATCAAAACTCGCTTAAGTCTTTAGCGAACCGCTAGCAAGCTCTAGGATAAGCCGGCCGCGGCACGCAAGGCCTCTGCCTTATCGGTAGACTCCCATTTATATTCGGGCTCTGTGCGGCCAAAGTGACCATAGGCCGCCGTCTTTTTATAGATCGGGCGCAACAAGTCCAAGGTCTGAATAATAGCCTTCGGTCGAAGGTCAAACGTTTCCGCAACAATCGCTTCTATTTTGGCTTCTTCGATAACTGAGGTGCCAAAGGTGTTCACCATTAAGCTGACCGGCTTAGCAACGCCGATGGCGTATGCTACTTGCACTTCACAACGCTCTGCTAGACCAGCGGCAACCACATTTTTAGCCACATAACGGCCAGCATACGCAGCAGACCGGTCAACTTTTGATGGGTCTTTGCCAGAAAATGCGCCGCCACCATGATGCGCCCGCCCACCATATGTGTCCACGATTATTTTACGGCCAGTAAGGCCACAATCACCAACGGGGCCGCCGATCACAAAACGCCCAGTCGGGTTCACTAGATACTTAGTGTCGGCGGTAATCATATCGGCTGGAAGCGTCGGTTTAATAATCTCTTCAATGACGGCTTCAACCAAATCATTTTGCGCGATGCTTTCATCATGCTGTGTTGATAGCACGACGGTATCAATAGCTACAGGCTTGCCTTGATCGTAACGCACCGTAACCTGAGACTTCGCATCAGGGCGCAGCCACGCTAACTTGCCATTTTTACGCAGTTCGGACTGCTTCTTCACCAGACGATGAGAATACTCAATTGGCATCGGCATCAACACATCAGTTTCAGTACATGCGTACCCAAACATTAAACCTTGGTCGCCCGCGCCTTGGTCTAGATCAAGGCCTTCGCCTTCGTTCACACCTTGTGCGATATCCGGTGATTGTCTATCTAAGGTCATCATAATCGCGCATGACTTAGCGTCAAATCCCATTTCTGAGTCGTTATAACCAATCTCGTTAATGGTTTCACGCACTCGTTCAACGACGCCGTCTAAACCGCGATTAGAGGTTATCTCTCCAGATAATACAACTAACCCGGTATTGACCAGTGTCTCGCACGCAACGCGCGAGTTAGGGTCTTCTTCAAATAGGTAATCGAGGACAGTATCGGAAATTTGGTCGGCCACTTTATCTGGGTGGCCCTCAGAGACAGACTCTGAAGTAAATAGAAAATCACGCATAGCTATACCTTTTCTTGCAAACAAGGGTATTTCGACAAAATAGTCGGAGGAGTCTACCACTGACTATGGTTTAATACAGCCCTCAAATCGCAGTCTTTTTGATAAAATCATCACCATGATAGAACGCCTTCCCAGTTGGGTTTTTATAGCATTGGCGCTGACCTTAATGGGTCTAGGGCTATTTCCTGTTATGCGTGCCGCAATGGGCATTGATCAGCAGATCCAGATGCAATTTTTGAGTGTCACGATGCTACTCATCGCTGGTTTAATGTGCGGTTTGACCGGCATGTTATTGCTGGCCAAGAGGCAACCAGAAATTGATTGGCACGATCAAGAAAAAACTCAATCAATAACACAGTTAAAGCAACGTCGAATTGCCGCAGCTATGCACGCCAGTGGCTTATTGATATTTACCGGCATTCCTCTGGCTAACTTTCTAGCATGCTACTTCTTATGGCTGAGAAACCGGCCGCAATCGCAAGAATTAGATATCCATGGGCGCGAGGCAATCTGCCAGCAGATCACTTTGTACGTTTACGCCATGATGTGTTTGTTTATGGCCTTGCTACTCATTGGCGTATTTGGCTTACTGATTTTAATGAGTGTTCATTTAGTTGCGACTCTTGTCGCGATCAGTTTTGCCTTGCAAGGAAAGCTGTTTCGATACCCGGCTAACATTGCCATCATTGATCGCAAACTAGATAACAAGCAAAATTCAAAGTCTTAAATTGCTTTTGAAGCTTAATATTTTTCAAACGTATAGCGTTTGCCAAGTTAAAGAACAGCAGAACTTTGTAACCCCAGACTAGTTAAAGCGTTGACATCACTTGAGCGGCTTTATCGATAGTGTCCGCAATGTCATTTTCACTGTGTGTACACGATACAAACCCGGCTTCAAATGACGATGGCGCAAGATAAACTCCATGTTCTAACATGCCATGAAAGAACTTATTAAAACGTTCACCGTCACAGGCCATCGATTCTGAAAAACTCGACACCCTTTCAGCATCAGTAAAGAAAAATCCAAACATTCCACCAGCACCCTGAGTACACAAAGGTATATCCGCACTTTGCGCGACGTTTTTCAGGCCAATCAATAAACTCTTCGTTTTAACGGTTAAGTTCTCAAAAAAGTTAGGTGCCGAAATAAGCTCCAGTGTCTTAATTCCCGCCGCCATTGCAACTGGGTTGCCAGACAAGGTACCAGCCTGGTATACCGGACCATCAGGCGAGATATGAGCCATTATATCCGCTCGGCCACCAAATGCGCCGACCGGCATTCCGCCACCAATCACTTTGCCAAAGCAGGTTAAATCGGGCGTAATACCGTAAACCCCTTGGGCGCCTTGTAGGCCGACTCTAAAGCCAGTCATCACTTCGTCGAAAATAAGCACGGTGCCAAATTTAGTGCATAGGTCCCGCATGCCTTGCAAGTACCCTGATCGCGGAGGTATAAAATTCATATTTCCGGCAATCGGCTCGACGATGATAGCCGCAACCTCATCACCCACCTGCTTGAATACTTCCTCAAGGGCATTTAAGTCATTAAAAGGCAATGTGATCGTTAGCTCAGCGAGTGCTGCTGGTACGCCGGGGGACGTAGGCACACCGAAGGTTAATGCACCGGACCCGGCTTTTACTAACAAACTGTCTGAATGGCCGTGATAACAGCCCTCGAACTTTATAATCTTATCTCTGCCGGTAAACCCACGTGCTAAACGCAATGCACTCATAGTCGCTTCAGTACCGGAACTAACCATTCGAACTTTGTCGATACTGGGTATTAAGTCACAAATGGTCTGTGCCAACACCGTCTCCGACTCAGTCGGCGCACCAAAGCTCAGCCCCTTAGCCGCCGCGCCTTGAACAGCTTCAACAACGTCTGGGTAGGCATGGCCCAGTATCATAGGCCCCCATGAGCCGACGTAATCAATGTATTGTTTGTCATCAGCATCCCAAACATAAGGGCCTTTTGCTTTCTGAATAAACACCGGCTCACCGCCGACGCTCTTAAAAGCTCGAACGGGGGAATTTACGCCACCTGGAATGAATTGTTGGGCAGTAGCAAAACGCGAATTGGACATAATAACTATTGAATTTGACCTTTAACGGGCTCGAATATTAGCACGCAAAGTCATAGATTTAGAAATTTTGACCACCGAAGGTACTATCTAGAGTGCCATTGAGAGTGCCAGTGAGGGTAATCTTGAAGCGCTCGATTGGTATTCGCGAGCTCATAGCCCTTTAGAATATTGACACACCCACATCGTTGAAAATCAGCTCATAAGCCAATCACTTCTGATTTAGCATTCTTGCGGCCTTTACGGTATTTTTCATCAGCATGCCAACGGTCATCGGGCCCACCCCACCAGGCACGGGCGTAATTGCACCAGCCACGGGAGCGACATCTTGATAGTCCACATCACCAACTAACTTATAACCTCGAGGCCTGCTAGCATCATCCACACGGTTAATCCCAACATCAATCACCGTAGCACCGGGTTTTACCATGTCAGCCTTAACAAATTCAGGCACACCAATGGCCGCGATCAAAATATCGGCTTGCCTCGTGTGATATGACAAGTCTGTGGTTCCACTATGGCAACAGGTGACAGTGCAATTCGCCTTAGCGCCTTTTTGCACCAAAAGGCTCATCATAGGTTTACCGACAATATTGCTGCGGCCAATAATCACCGCGTGCTTGCCCGACATTTCAATACCGCTGCGTACGATCATCTCAGGTATGCCGGTTGGTGTGCATGGCGTTAAGCAATCCAAGCCAATACTCAATTTACCAACATTAACCGGATGAAAGCCATCCACGTCCTTACTAGGGTCAATTCGTTCGGTGACGGCATCTTCATTCATATGTTTTGGCAATGGCAGCTGTACCAGAATTCCATGCACAGAATCATCTTGATTCAAACGGTCTATCTCTGCCATGAGCTGCTCTTGCGGCATATCGGCCGGGTGCGTAATTTTAATCGACTTGATGCCGGTCTCTTCACAAGCCTTAACCTTACTGCCGACGTAGGCTTTCGATGCTGGGTCCTCTCCAACCAGAACCACTACCAAACAAGGCTGTATGCCCTTTTCCAGCAATTCCGATGCTTCGACTTTCGCTTCAGCGCGTATCTCAGCCGCAATTTTTTTACCGTCAATAATTTGGGTATTCATAAGGCGTAAGGTTTCCTATCTTGTTGGTCTCTAATCTTATTCTGTGGCAGGGGGCAAGTGATGGAGACAATATTTATGCTACCACGGTACACATAGTTACGAGTTTAACTTTTGATTCTCTACTTTTTTTGCAAAAAACAACCCGACTTCAAACAACAAACAAACTGGCAGCGCTAACATTATTTGTGAGAACGGGTCGGGAGGCGTCATTAACATTGCCATCACGAAGGCACCCAAAATAAAATAGCCTCGGTTTTTAGCGATATTTTCGGTTGAGACAACCCCCATGCGAGTAAGCAAAACCAAAGCCACAGGGACCTCAAAAGCCACGCCAAAAGCGAAGAAAATACTTAAAGCAAAGCTCATATACGACGCGATATCTGGTGTGAAAGCGACACCCTCTGGCGTCATCGCCGCAAAAAACTGAAACATTAATGGAAAGACCACAAAGTAAGCAAAGGCGATACCGAGATAAAACAGTGCCGTACTCGAAACCACTAAGGGCAGTACGATAGACTTTTCATTTTGATAAAGACCGGGCGCCACAAAGGCCCACACTTGATACAAAACATACGGCACAGCGATGGCAAACGCCGTCGCGAACGCCAGTTTAAAAGGAATGAAAAATGTGCCATGAGGGTCGATGGCAATCATGCTGCCACCATTGGGAATAGCATTGATCAAGGGTTTGGCAAACCAGCCGTAGATCTCACTGGCAAACGGCACTAAGCATAAAAACACCGCCAACACCACGCCCACCGCTAGCAGCAAACGGTTACGTAGCTCTACTAGGTGCGATACAAAGGGTTCAGATTTTGCTTGTTCTTGTTCTTGCACTTGTTATTGAACTGGAATGAGTCAGTTTTGACTTTATTTGAGTTACTGGCTTAGCGTTTTTCGGATTCGGTTGCTTCAATTTCTGAGCTCGACTCACCATTCTGCGCTTCTACGGCTTGTTTGTCCGCTTCACCAGCATCTGCCAGATCTCGCCCAAATTGTTTGATATCATTTTTGAAGTCGCTTATTTCGCGCTTAGCGGCTTCGATATCGGCGAACGGTGTACCGTCAATTTCGTCTTGCATTTCGCTGCGCAGGCGATACACGCCTTGCCGCGCTTTTCGTATGAAAAATGCCGCCTGCTTAGCCACTTCGGGTAATCGTTCTGGCCCCATGACCAGCAGCAATACCACACCTATAACCAGCAGCTCCCAAAAGCCGATATCAAACATGCGTATTGGGCTTACTTAGTTTTGTCGTCTTCAGCAGCTTCGGCGCTGTCATCCGACTCAGTGGTTTTAGCGTCGTCGTCGTTTAATGCTTTTTTGAAGCCTTTTACTGCACCACCTAAATCACCACCAATGCCTTTTAGCTTTTTAGTGCCAAAGATCAATGCCACGATCACTAAAATAATTAACAATTGCCAAATCGAAATTCCACCTAAACCCATGACGTTATCCTCTATTACTAATTAGTATTACGGGCGGCTTTTTCAGCCAGACCACTGGTGCCCATACGGCGACCTAATTCATCTAAAACCTGCTGCGGGTGCATACCTTGTTGAGCCAGCAGAACCAAAGTATGGAACCACAAATCCGCTATTTCGTAGATTATTTTATCATTATCGCCGTCTTTTGCGGCCATCACTGTTTCAGTCGCTTCCTCACCAATCTTCTTTAAGATTGAGTCCAAGCCTTTATCATAAAGTGACGCAGCGTAAGAGGAGCTAGGATCAGCACCGATACGTGATTTCAGCACCTGATGCACCTGATTCAACACATCATCATTCATTATTTATATATCTCTTTGGGGTCTTTCAGCACAGATTCAACGGTTTGCCAAACACCGTCATTGTACACCCTATAAAAGCAGTGCTTTCTACCAGTATGGCATGCGATGCCGCCTTTTTGCTCAACCTTAAGCAAAATGACATCAGCGTCACAATCTAAGCGCATTTCTTTTACAATTTGCTGGTGGCCCGACTCTTCACCCTTGCGCCACAACTTTTGGCGCGAGCGAGAAAAATAAACGGCATAACCCTTTTCCGCGGTTTCCGACAGCGCTTCCCGATTCATCCAAGCGACCATCAAGTTTTCACCGCTGTTTGCGTCCTGCGCTATTGCTGGCACCAAACCGTCGGCATTCCATTTTATCTCATCTAACCAATCAGACATCTTCTAACCTAACCTCGATACCCGCGTCTCGCATTGCCTGCTTTGCCTGAGCAACATTAAACTCACCAAAGTGGAAAATGCTGGCTGCCAACACCGCATCGGCGCCGCCCAATACGACACCGTCCACTAAATGCTGAAGCGTTCCGACACCGCCTGAAGCGATCACCGGCACGTTCACGGCATTGGTTACTGCTTTTGTTAGGCCTAGGTCATAACCCGCCTTAGTGCCATCACCGTCCATGCTGGTCAATAAAATTTCGCCGGCGCCGTAATCGGCCATTTTGACGGCCCACTCGACGGCATCGATGCCGGTTTGCTTACGGCCACCGTGGGTGAAAATTTCCCAGCGGTCTTGCGTATCGCCGTCCGCAAGAAACTGCGTCTGCTTTGCATCGATCGCCACAACAATACATTGAGACCCAAAATGTCGACTGGCCTCGCGTATAAACTCTGGCTTATAAACCGCCGTGGAGTTAACCGATATTTTATCGGCACCGGCGTTTAGTAAACGCCGCACATCCGACAGCTCTCGCACACCGCCGCCCACCGTCAACGGGATAAAGACTTCATTGGCCACTTCTTCAACAACCTGCAAAATCGTTGCACGATTATCCGACGTCGCGGTTATATCTAAGAAGGTGATTTCATCTGCCCCTTGCTCGTTATAACGTTTGGCCACCTCAACAGGATTGCCAGCGTCTCGAATGCCAACAAAGTTAACGCCTTTAACAACTCGGCCGTTGTCTACATCTAAACAGGGAATGATTCGCTTGGCTAATGGCATATCTTCTTAATCACGATATTGAATCAAATATAAGCAAACACTTAACTTACCAACTTACTATCAAGATACGCCTGACCTTCAGCAAAATCCAAAGTACCTTCGTAAATAGCTCTACCAGTGATAACGCCTGAAATGCCTGAAGTCTCTATTTTTTGTAACTCGACCAAGTCTTCCATATTAGTCACACCGCCCGACGCGATGATCGGTATGTTCACCGACTCTGCTAAGCGTTGAGTTGCGTCGAGATTTACGCCCTGCATCATGCCATCGCGCGCGATATCAGTATATATGATTGCCTGCACGCCATCACCTTCAAAACGTTTGGCTAAATCCACCACATTGTGGTCCGTCAGTTTTGCCCAACCATCCACAGCCACAATGCCGTCTTTCGCATCAAGTCCAATGATTAAGTTCTGGCCGTATTGCGGTGCAATTTTGCTAATAAACTCAGGCTCATTGGCAGCGCGAGTACCGATGATGACGTATTGAACCCCGGCATCGATATACGCTTGAATGGTATTTTCATCACGAATACCGCCACCTATTTGAATCGGCACATCAGGGTATTTTTCAGCGATGGCATTAATCACATCTGCGTTGGCTGGTTTGCCGGCAAACGCGCCGTCCAAGTCAACCAGATGAATACGTTTAGCACCAAGCTCCACCCACTTATCGGCCATCGACAATGGGCTATCGCTAAACACGGTTGAATCTTCCATTAGGCCTTGGCGTAAACGAACGCACTTGCCTTCTTTAATATCGATTGCGGGTATCAGTAACATACGAAATTCAATTGCCAGCTTACTTAGGCTTGGCCGTTCCAATCAGTAAAATTCTTAAGTAGTCGCAAGCCATTATTATGGCTCTTCTCGGGGTGAAACTGCACAGCAAACACATTGTCGCGCCCTATTGCAGACACAAACTCATGGCCAAAATCAGTGCGGCCATAAACGTTGCTTTGCGCAGACTCATTGCTGACATTTGCGCAATAGCTGTGCACAAAGTAAAAATTTGCTAAGTCGTCAATACCTTGCCATAAAGGATGGTCACGCGTTTGCTGCACTTGATTCCACCCCATTTGCGGGATCTTGAGCCGTTCAAGCTGCTTATTTTGCTCGGCATGAAAATGGCTAAAGTGCCTTACCGAACCATCAAACAGGCCAAGACCCGGTTGGCCGCCGTCTTCTTCACAATGATCGAATAATGCTTGCATACCAACGCATATACCCAATAAGGGCTTTTCACTCAAACAGGCACTCAATGCGCTCTCAAGGCCGCGCGCTCTTAATTCGGTAAACCAAGTGCCGACAGCACCTTGACCAGGAAGCACGACTTTATCGGAATTCAGTAACACCTCAGCGTCACTGGTCAAAACGACATGCGCGTTTGGCGCCACGGTGACCACCGCTTGTTTGACCGAGCGCAGATTACCCACGCCCAAATCGACTACCGCAATTTGCATTATCAACTCACTGCAAGCGTTATAAGCTGCCTTTGGTAGATGGAATAACGCCGGCGCTGCGATCGTCGTATTCCAGCGCCATACGTAGAGACCTACCGAATGCTTTAAAAATAGTCTCGGCAATATGATGTGCGTTCTTGCCCCGAATATTGTCTATGTGTAGAGTCAGGCGAGCATGATTGACAAAACCATGAAAAAATTCATCGAAAAGATCCACGTCAAAGCCGCCAATACGTGCGCGACGATAGTCCACGCTGTGCATACAAGTCGGGCGGCCAGAGAAGTCCACCACCACACGACTCAAGGCTTCATCAAGCGGAACATAGGCGTGACCATAGCGCCGAATACCTTTTTTATCGCCGAGCGCCTGATCAAATGCTTGACCAATGGTAATTCCAATATCTTCGACAGTATGATGATCGTCGATATGCAAGTCGCCTTTGCAGGAGACCTCTAAATCGATCAAGCCGTGTCGACCAATTTGATCCATCATATGCTCTAAAAAAGGCACGCCGGTATCAAATTTAGTTGATCCAGTACCATCTAAATTTAGTTTTACGGTGATTTGTGTTTCGCTGGTGTTGCGAGTAACTTCTGCGGTGCGATTGCTCATGCCAATGGTGTGAAACGGTAAAATCTTATTGCAATCGGTGAAAAAGATCGCAAATAGTAGGACAATGGTGGCGAATTTTAGCATTCTTCGCTCACGAGACCTATACAAAACCTTGAGTTATGCCAAATTGCTCAGCTCGATGCACAAATTAATAAAGCATGATGTCCAAGTAATAGACTACTTCGCATAATCTGAATCATTATGAAAACTGAATCTAAGTCGTTAAGCGTTCCTTACATCGGCGCAATTCCCAGAAAATACCGTAGCTATGTGCGCGAAAAGGCCATCGATCGTGCGCGTACTCGTATTATCGTGGCCGGCAATGACCCACGAGAGATGAACCAACAAGATCTAGAAGTGGTTGTGAAAGAAGAAGAGGACAAAATCAAGGGTTCGATTCGGGACAAGGGTTTGCTGTCGGTGCTAGCCTTATTAGGCCTCAATATATTCGGGTAAATCACAAACATTCAAACCACACGCTGCCTCGATTAATCACCATGATATTTAAACAAGCCTTTCGCGTTGCCTTCATGGCCCTCATTTGGAAGCAATACAAGTCCACTATTCTCTCAACCCTTGCTCTATTGGCGTTCCTGCTTATTATTAGCAATATACATTCTGATTATTTGATCGCGACTGGGGCAGACAATATTGATCCCCTATCATTTGTTTATAAATGGCTAGCCTATGCAGCCGGGATCGTTATATACCTATTATTTCACTTGATTCGCAGTAAAGCTGAGCCTTCCGAGGCCAGCACTCAAGAAAAAATCACTGAATCAAAACAATTAGAAAATACCGATCAAGACCCTTTCTCAGAAATTCGCAGTCGCAAAAAGCTACGCAGCCGAGCTGACTTCTTGATCGACGAAGCAAAAGAAGATTGAGCTAGCTTTTCTCTCTCAGCAGGCAAATAGTTTAATAGTCGCCGCTCAACTGTATTAGGTAATGCACACTGTCTAGGTAACCAACGCTTAGGAAGCTGGCCTAGCAACAAATGAACGGACGAAGCGCGTCTCATTACCCATTGCAGGTGCATTCGGAATAAACTGCGTAATAAGTAAAGAAACGATAGCCAACCCCGCGCCTACCAAGAATACCGCGCTATTGCTAATCAGCCACAGCAGCCCTAGCGCAGCGGGCAATACCACGGCCGCAACATGATTGATGGTGAAGCTGACCGCGGCCGTTGAAGCAATGTCTTGTGGGTCCGCTATTTTTTGAATATAGGTTTTCATGGCGATCGCGAACGCAAAGAAAAAGTGGTCGATTATATACAGCGCACCAGCAACCTTTGCGTTCTCTACAAAGGCGTATGCCACGAACACCAAGCTTAGACCCACGTACTCAAACGTGAGTGCTTTACGCTCTCCAATAATGCCAATGATATTGCCCAGCTTACTGGCAAACAGTAAATTGAAAACGTAATTCGCCAGAAACAGCAACGAGATTGAAGACACCGAATAGTTGAATTTTTCAACCAACATGAAACCAGCAAAAACCATAAAAATCTGTCTTCGAGCACCACTCAAAAACACCAACAAATAATACAGCCAATACGACTTTTTGAAGACCAATTTCGTGGTCTGTTCTACCTTGGCGGGATACTGCGGAAAGCTCCACCAAACATAAATCAACACCAAAATACTGGCACCGCCGAACACCGTATAGACCACTTGATACGAAACGCTAAAAAGCTCGAACATCGCCCAAGTGCAAGCAAACACTAATATCGAAGCCGCGGCTTTAACCGACAGCGCCTTGCCCATAAAATGGGCGGCACGGTCTTTTTCAATCCATTGCAGTGTTAGAGATTGATGCACAGTCTCAAAGTAGTGGAAGCCCACCGACATGATCACCGTGGTTATGTACAAACCAATGATAGAAGGGAAAAAGCCCGTCATTAATACGCCAAGCGCCAATAACAGCAATGACACCATGGCCAATCGCTGCTCTTTAATGATCGCTAACAGAAAAACGGCGGTAAACGCCAAAAATCCCGGCACTTCACGCAAACTTTGTAAAATTCCAATCTCTTTACCAGTAAAACCGGCCGCCTCTTTACTGAAATTGTTAATCAAAGCCGCCCAGGTCGAGAACGCAAGCGGCATAATAAACGCCATTAAAAGCAGTAAAGTTGCAGGAGATTTCCACTGATCGAAGAGCTTCATAAAAAACGACAATATCGAGATAATAAGTTACTTGCCAAGTATCGACTAAGCGACGACAATCGACCAGTAATTATTTCTTAAATGTGATGCAGGAGTCTGATATGCGTGGAGCAGGTGGCAGTACTGGCGGATTTGGCCAATTTTTTATCGGCTTTTTTATGTTTTGTGGTGGGATTTACATGCTACTCAATTCGATTACGTTCTATGCAAATCACGGCTTTGGCACACGAATGTTCGGGTTCGGCGGAGTTAGCATTACCAGCGGAATGATCATGATCCCATTTATGTTTGGTGTGGGCATGATTTTCTATAATGCTAAAAATCTGTTTGGATGGCTATTGGCGGCAGGTTCACTGACCGCCCTAATTTTTGGGGTTATTTCATCGATTCAATTTCAAATGCGCCCAATGAGTGCTTTCGACCTTGCCGTGATACTGATATTGACGGTCGGCGGACTCGGCATATTCTTAAGATCACTAAAAGCCACTTAAACTGAAAATACTTGCCCCGGATCTTCAGGCTCTTGGTTTTCCTCTTCGTCATCTTCGCCAGCAGAATCGTCCATCAATTGTAGACTGGTATCATCGGCGACGGCTTCATCGCGCTTCATTTTTAATCGTAGATTATTAGGGGAATCGGCATTTTTGAGGGTCTCTTCTTCGCTGATTTTTCCATCCTTAAACAAGCGAAGCAAAGCCATATCGAAGGTCTGCATTCCATACTGCTCAGAGCCTTCCATTGCTTCTTTAATCTCATGGATTTTACCGTCCTTAATAAGGTCTTTGATGCGCGGTGAACCAGTTAAGATTTCAATGGCTGCAGTACGTTTACCATCAATCGTTGGCACCAAGCGCTGAGAAATTAGGCCCTTCATATTCAGCGACAAGTCTAGATAGAGCTGTTTATGACGGTCTTCGGGAAAAAAGTTAATAATACGATCCAACGCTTGGTCAGCATTATTCGCGTGCAGGGTGGATAAACAAAGGTGGCCAGTTTCCGCGAAAGCTAAGGCATGTTCCATGGTCTCTCTACTGCGAATTTCCCCAATCAGAATCACATCGGGCGCTTGCCTTAAGGTGTTTTCAAGTGCGTCTTCGTAGCTGTCGGTATCTACCCCAACCTCGCGCTGATTGACGATGCTCTTTTTGTGAGGGTGCACAAATTCAATTGGGTCTTCTATGGTGATTATGTGGCCTGCATGGGTCTGGTTACGATAATCGATTAGCGCCGCCAGGGATGTTGATTTGCCCGAACCAGTGCCGCCCACAAAAATAACCAGACCGCGCTTTTCCATGATCAGCTCGGTTAGATTATCGGGCAAACCGAGTACTTTGTAGTTTGGCAATTCGGTTTTAATAACACGAATAACCAAGGCCATATCATTACGCTGACGAAAAATATTAACCCTGAAGCGACCAATATCGGGCTCATCAATAGCTAAATTCATCTCGGGCTTTTTCTCAAACTCGCTCGCTTGATCAGCATTCATGATTTGCAAGCCGATTTTTTCCACATCCGCACCGGTAAGTTCTTGCTTGCCTACCTTTAACAACTTGCCCTGCACTTTCATCGACGGCTGTACGCCAGACGACAAGTACAAGTCGGAACCGTCTTTATCAACGATTAGCTTTAATAAAGCTTTTAACATTCATCACCCTAGTTAAATTAACGCCATACAGTTCACTATATATACTATTCATAACCGCAAAAGACAATTTAATGTGACCATGCTGCGTCGCCAAAAGGTCTACAGGCACCTGGCTTAAGATTGAGGAATGTTTTGGTGAAAAATAAAAGGGCTCATGAACGAGCCCTTTTGCTGAACACGAATTGAGGCTGTCTATCGACCAGCGGTTAGACTCTTAGACTTTGACGCCGCCTTAGGTGCTGCTTTAGCTTTAGATACAACTTTATCCTTACCTTTAAAGTTTGGCTTTGCACGACAAAATGCCTTCACCTGTCGGCCGTCTTTACGTTCGTATCCGCCAACCCAACTGCAGGCTGCATTGCTGGCACAAACTTCGGTTTTCAGGCCTTTACAATCTGATGCGAAGGCCTGACCGCTGAACGATGCCGCCGTCAACAATGAAAGTGAGACAATAAAAGTTTTGATTTTTGTATTGATCATAATTAAATCCTATTTAATTGATGGTTTAGAAAGAGCACAACCTCTAGTTGCGCTGACTCAGTCCTTGAGCCTGTATTTAATATACATCCATTCTTGGGACAAAAACTTCACCCGTTTAGGTGTTTTTTCAGCAAATGCCGCCTAATTTGACGCTAAAAACTCGTCCACCCAAGTTGGCAGAACCTCGCCAGCTTTGCCATAAATGGCTTGATCGAACGCGGTGGCAACATTCGATGCTTCTAGATTTATCTCAAGTGTTTGTGCGCCGGCTCTGTTAGCCAGCTCAACAAAGCCGGCCGCAGGATACACGTTGCCAGACGTGCCAATAGCAATAAACAAATCACAATTAGCCAAGGCCGTATTAATCTCGTCCATATAGAACGGCATCTCCCCAAACCAAACAATATGCGGTCTTAGGCTGCCAGTAATGGCACAACACTCACATTGATCGCGCACCGAAATATCGTCATTGCAATCAAATACCTTACTGGAGCGATGACAGCGCATTTTTAGAATCTCGCCATGCATGTGTAACACCTCGGTCGAACCCCCTTGCTCATGGAGGTTGTCGATATTTTGAGTAACGAGCATAAAATTGCCGCGAAATTCTCGCTGCAATTTAGCAAGCGCTAGGTGAGCTGAATTGGCTGAAACCTCGTTATCTAGCAGCGGCCTGCGACGCTGATTGTAAAAGCGTTGCACCAATTGCGGATCACGAGCAAAGCCCTCCGGCGTCGCAACATCTTCAATACGATGTTCCTCCCAAAGTCCGTCTGAGGCTCGGAAGGTTTTAATGCCGGATTCAGCAGAAATGCCAGCGCCGGTTAGAACCACAATTGATGTCACTCGAGTCATATAAAACCTACTTTTGGCAAGCCGCGCAATAAAACGTATTACGTTGACCAATAACCTTAGATTTTATGGCACCACCGCAGCGATTACAGGGGGCGCCACTGCGTCCATAAACTTGCAACTCATGCCGAAAATAACCTGGTTTGCCGTCGGCTTGAGTGAAATCATTCAAGGTCGTGCCACCGGCTTTAATGGCTTTTGCCAGCACAGACTTAATTTCATCGGCCAACTTCTGATAACGCGGCCCACTGATCTTACAGGCTTGAGTGGTGGGCCGAATTTTCGCTTCGTACAACGACTCACTGGCATAGATATTACCGACGCCTACTACTATATGACCGTCCATTATGAAATTTTTAACCGGCACTTTTCGACCCCGAGAAGCGGCATACAAATACCGACCAGAGAACTCTTCGGCAAGAGGTTCAGGGCCTAGCTTCGCCAGTAACTTATGAGTATTAATGGGCTCTTGAGCAATTAAGCAACAACCAAAACGACGTGGATCGTTAAGCCGAACAATCACCTTAGAGGCAACTTCAATATCCAGATGGTCGTGTTTTTGCGGTGGTGTACTGGCGGGCAATATACGCAGGCTTCCAGACATGCCTAGATGCAAAAGCAAGACGCCAAGCTGGGTGTGAATCAGTATATATTTGGCGCGTCGTTCAACTTTATCTATCCGTTGCCCCACCAATAAGGCCAACTCCGCTTCCGGGACGGGCCAACGAAGCTTGGCATTACGCACCACCACACCACTGATGGTTTGGCCATCGATATGCGGTTCAATGCCTCGAAGAGTGGTTTCTACTTCAGGCAGTTCCGGCATACCAACAAATCACTAACTACTGATAAGCTCGCCCTCTTTCGGCGCGAGAGTAGTTACCGCCAACTCAGGGCGATTTGACTCGCTGCCAGCCTCCGAAACACTGATTAGTCCAGAACGGTAAAGTTTAAGCGCTCGACTGCTCTCATTTTTAGCTTCAAGCAATTGCCCTAATGCCGTGTAGGCACCAGGCAAACCACCCAATTCAACGGCTTTTTCAAAATAGCTGATTGCCAATTCATCGTCTTTTTCCTTAACGGCAAATCGACCGGCAGCCAAATTAAGCTCGGCACTTTCGGGCCTAGCCATTAACCAGCCTTCGACAACACGCCGCAGTTTAGCGGGCTTATCAGTCGATAACTGACCATAAAAATTAACCAGCCCATCGTCGTATTGATGCTTAAGCGCCGCTCGAACGAGTTTCTCTGCGGCCGTACTGTCGCCGTTTTTAACCAAGTGCTGTCCGTAAGTTAGAATGTTATCGACGTGTTGTTGCTGTTCTTTAGGTAATGATCGCCAAGTCGCCTGATGGTCGCTAGAATCCAAAAGCAATGCTCTGTGTGCTTGAGTATCCATCGTTTCAAGAACCTGCTCAGGCAAGGCGTCTTGCTTACGTGCAGCTGGTAACAAATCGTGCACTCTCGCCCAGTTAGCACAAGCCTGATAATTTTGCAGTCGCATAGCGATGAACTGACTATTTTTACGACCTAGATTTTCAATATCATCTAGGGTTAATTGCGCTTGCTCATGTTGACCGCATAGGTGGTGCAATCTAGCTTTAGCTAAACCTATGGCCAGTTTTTCATTTGGCGCGGCTTTATACGCTTCATTCAAATACTCATCGCGACGTTCAAACTGACTTTGCTCTTGAGCGGCCTGCGCTGCCGCCAAATAATTCACATACGGCACGGCGCTATTATCACTACGAGCTAATAAACTTTTTTCAGCCTTACGCCAATCGCCTTTGATCAGCGCCAGATAGCCCGAACCCAATGCTTGGCCGGCTTTTTTATGATTACGCCGTTTACGCCAACGTGAGAAAACACTGGTGGCACGAAAACTCGACCCTACTAGCCAAAAAAACAAATACAGAATCGCTACTAATACCAGCGTCAAAAACATGAAACCAGTGAAGGACATCTCTAACAGATAACTATCAACATAGATTTTAACGTAGTTGTCCGGATAGATATTAATGAAACTGAACAATGCAAACGCAGCGCACGTCGCTACGATTATGAGAATAACCAACCGCATGATTAATTACCGCCCTTAATTCGTTGCAAGGCATCGTATGAGCCCACAATTGATGGGAGCTCGGCGCCAAACTGCTGCTTACTCAACTCTCGCAGTTCTGCGACGGTTTTAATGACTTCGTCGTTTCTAGGGTCGTAATAATCCAAAATCCACTGCAATGCATCATCAATACTACGTTGATAAACTTGCGACCGCCCTTGCATAACTGCAAGCTCGGCTGTGGCTAGCTTTAACTGAATATTCTGATCAAGAAAATAACGTTGCTCAGGCTCTAAAAGTGGCTTAGGGGGCTGATCGACGCGTTTAACTTTAACGACATCTAAGGTCTTTTCCCACAACACTGATAACTGACCACTGACCGTCATTTCAGGCTCATCTGCCGATTTGACAATTTCGACTTGCCCTGCTACCGGAGGTTCATTTTCGAGTGGTAGGTTCGGTACGCGGTTCGCCAATTTATTCAATTGCGCCGTTAGCGAGGTAGAATCCACCGATTTGACCGCTTCTAAGGCATTAATTTCTTCATTAATGGTTCGGCGAACAACCGCATAACGTGGGTCGGCTAGCTGCTTTAACTGGCTATCTGCCAATTTTAGTGCACTGATCGCGCTTTCTTTATTGTTTGAGAAAACGGCACTGTTATTAGCCAATTTTAATAATTGTGATACTTCGTCTAAGGCGAACTTATCGGCACCTCTCTCAGCATTTTCAGATAGCTTTTTAAGCATTTCTTCTACGCTCTGTTGAGCGCTCTTGATATCACGCAAAGCTAAATCAGACTGACTGCCAACCTGCAACAATCGTGTTTGTAGTTGTTCTTGAGTAACGGCACTTTGCTCAGCTCGCTGCTGATTGCGTTGCAACTGCCCTATACGCTCAGCCAATACCTTTACGTCACCACCGATTGATGTGACACCACTCAAAATGCTGCCTTGATCTGCCTGCTTAGCCATTTGCGTACTGTAAAAGTTAAATCCGCTACCCCCAATGGCAACTAGCGAAAACAAAATAGCCGTAAGGGCGAGACCTTTACCGCCAGATCTTGCTGGTTCTGCAGGACTGTTTACAGCCACTTCGACTGTTGAACTTGGGGCTTCTACTTGATTATCTTTCGAATCAGAAGATGGCGTCTTTGGGTCAGACATACATTCACTACCATTTGATGTTCGCACCAATCATTGATGCTGTTGCGTTTTGATTAACTGGCGAGCCGGCTTAAATCTCGGCCTATTCAGCGTAATTGGACAGCCAAACCGGTCAAGCTAGAATTATGCCAGAATCTCGACAGCAATATTAACACAGCGATAATTGAACGAAAGTAAACTTGTGTAAGTCGCCCAATGTTATTTTGAAAAATTAAGACGGGCAATTGAATTAGCGGTCTGCCACAAAATTCACTGCAAATTCACTGGAAATTGAATTAGCCGACGCTCGAAAAGGCAATCATCATGTGCTTATTCGAAGGAGAAGTGGCCAATTTGATCTCGCCCTGCCAATCCAGCTCTTCAGCGGCCTTTCGGATATTCTCGCTGCCAACAACCAAACTGGTTTCTTTCAAGGACTGAGTGTATTCGCCTGCGGCATCGACCAAGTTTTTCAACCCCAGTGAACTGTGAATAAACAAACCCTCTATCTGAGAGTTGGTCTCAAAAACCTCTTTTAGCCTGCCTCCGCAATCCTGCGGGATGCTCTGCTTATAGCACTTCGCTTCAACGACCACAGCCCCCCGTTTCGCCATTTCCTTAGCCGGCCAGTCCAAGCCCGACTCGCCTCTTATTATTAAAATTTTACGTCGTTTAAGGTCTTTTAACGGGCCAACCTTAAGCAGTGCTTTTGCGCCAGTGCCTTTCTCTGGAAACAAGGCATCTATTTTATAACTGTATAATTGTTTGGCGGTCTCAGGTCCAACCGTCATCACGCGCGTTTTTTCAGGCAGCCCACCATTATCGTTTATTAATCGCATACCGATTTCAACTGAATTACGTGACACAAAAATAATATCGGTAAACTGCCCAAGATCAGCAAATTTCTCGAGCAACTGATCAGTGATGTTTTCTTCTATATCTAAGGTAGGCACATGTGCTGGCTCAAAATCAAGCCGTTGCAAAATAGCAGCGGTATTACCTAAAAAACGATTTTGACGCGTTAGGATTACCACCGGCTTCTGCACTTTTTTAAGCACAGGTGGCTCTCGATAAACGGCCTGCAATATCTGGCCAGCGCCTTGTTGCAGCAACTGATCCGCAAGGCCTTGCCCAAGCTCAGTAGCGGCTTCAAAGGTGAGTTTTTTAGCCACATCACTAGAGCATAAAACTTCAGATCCGTCGACGCGACCGACCATCGCGCGCAACTCTAGTTTGCCGCTGGTTATTTCGGCATACCCCGCAATTGGAACCTGGCAACCGCCTTCCAATGCCGCATTCATGCTGCGCTCGGCCGCCAAGACCAATGCACTTTCGGCATTATGCAGGGGCGCAATTAATTCCTTGGTCTGCGCATCATCACTTCGACACTCAATACCCACAATGCCTTGCCCAACTGCCGGTAAACACAACTCTGGGGTAATGTATTGTTTTATGCGTGTCTCGAAACCGAGTCGTATCAGGCCAGCTGCCGCTAAAATAATGGCATCATAATCACCGTTATCAAGCTTTTTCAATCGCGTATTCACATTGCCGCGTAACTCAACAAACTCCAACTCTGGAAATGCGTTTTTCAACTGAGAAATCCGGCGCAAACTGGATGTGCCTACTCGCGCCCCACTGGGTAAGGCGTACAAATTCTGGTAGGTGTTTGAAACAAAGGCATCCCGCGCATCTTCACGATTACAGACAACCTCAATCTCCAAACCTTTGGGCAGATTAACAGGCACATCTTTCATCGAATGTACTGCGATATCGGTCTCTTTATTGAGTAAAGAAACCTCTAATTCTTTAAGAAACAGACCCTTGCCGCCCACGGCGACCAAGCTACGATCAAGTAATTGGTCGCCCTTTGTTGTCATTCCAACAATTTCAACCAGCAACTCAGTGTGTTCCATTTCCAAACGCTGCTTTACGTAGTTGGCCTGCCATAGGGCAAGCGGACTGTTACGCGTTGCGATGCGTATAGATTTCATGCGCAATATTATTGTTAATTTTTATCAATGCGCGAACTTTAGCACAGCATCGGATGATTTGGCTTGGCATTTGTCAAAAAACGTCTGGATTAGGTGTCTATTAAGGACGTATCATTGGCGCTGCCACTAACACCCTTAGGTGCAAACCGCTATAATACTGAGCTACTATTTTGTGCCCGCTTATTAGCGCAACCAACCGTCTTAATAAATTGTGAATACACCTGTTGCAAAAAAACCGTGGGGCGGTCGCTTTACCGAGCCCACCAACCAATTAGTTGAAGCTTTTACAGAGTCAATCAGCTTTGATGCGCGCCTCTACAAGCAAGATATTCAAGGCTCAATCGCGCACAGTAAAATGTTAGCGAAAATTGGCGTTATCACTGCCGATGAGGCAAAAGAAATTGAAGCAGGCTTATTGAGCATCAGAAAACAGATAGACGATGGACAATTTGAGTGGTCTACCCAACTCGAGGATGTCCACATGAATATCGAGGCTCGCTTAACCGAGGCAATAGGCGAGGCCGGCAAAAAGCTCCACACTGGCCGATCTCGCAACGACCAAGTTGCCACGGATATTCGCCTCTATATGCGCGAGGCGGTAGACGATATCGCCGAGTTAATCAAACAACTGCAAAATAATCTACTCGACTTAGCCAGCAACGAAGTCGACACCATTATGCCGGGGTTCACTCATCTGCAGGTTGCTCAACCGATCAGTTTGGCGCACCACTTACTTGCTTGGAATGAAATGTTCGAGCGCGACGTTGAACGTCTGCAAGACGCACGTAAGCGCATCAATGTTATGCCTTTGGGCTCAGCCGCGCTTGCGGGCACCAGCTTTGCACTCGATCGTGACATGACCTGTGAGCTGCTAGATTTTGATAGGCCCAGCCGAAATTCATTAGACGCCGTGTCTGACCGTGATTTCTTAATCGAAGTCGCTTCGGCATGCAGTCTTGTGATGATGCACCTATCAAGAATGTGCGAAGAAATTATTTTGTGGGCGTCTGAAAGTTATAAATTTATTGAAATTGGTGATGCCTTTTGCACCGGATCAAGCATCATGCCGCAAAAGAAAAACCCCGATATTGCAGAGATCGTACGCGGCAAAAGCGCTCGAGTGATTGGCAATTTGCAATCCTTGTTGGTTCTAATGAAGTCACAGCCACTGGCGTACAATAGAGACAACCAAGAAGATAAAGAACCCATCTTCGACACCGTCGACACGGTGGCTCGCTCCTTACAAGTCTTTGCAGCAATGATTCCGAGCATTAGCTTCAAACGCCAAACCATGTACCAAGCCGCACTTGAGGGGTACGCGACCGCAACCGATCTGGCCGAGTATTTGGTTCGCCTAAACGTGCCGTTTCGCGATGCTCATGAAATTGTCGGGGGCACGGTTCATTATGCGATCGAACAAAACAAACCGCTCAGTGACCTGACCTTAGAAGAGCTTCAATCATTTGGCGCTATGATCAAAGATGATGTCTATTCAGTGCTGAGCCTCGAAGGCTCGATTCAGGCTCGCAGTCATTTTGGTGGCACAGCACCGACACGCGTTCAAGAAGCACTGCAAGAAGCATATCGCAGGCTTAACTAATAACAGCAATTTTAATTATCAGGCCAAAGCCGAGCCATCAGTAAGGCCCATTACCGACACTAATTATTTAGAGAAAGGTTTAAAAAAACATGAAGAAGATCACTATTTTCAGCGCACTAATCTTGATAACGCTAGGCTTAAGCGGCTGTGGTCAAAAAGGCCCATTAGTTGTAGACCGACCAGCATTAGAGACACCTAAAACACAAGAAGAAGAGCTGGCTCCAACCAAGTAACTAAAAATAGCGCCCCTTAAATAGGTCGCTACTTTAACCCGACCTAGGTTTAAGCTATTTGGTGTAGTTGAAGCTACTTGGTGCAATTACCTCGCACCAAAGGCTTGCCAGCAATGCATGACCTGCAGTGTATGACCTGCAATATATGAATAGTAGAGCACCTTCGGCCCCACACAAAACAGCTAGGCAGGGCGTCGGCCAAAACACGCCTAACCATCGAGATTAAGTTCAATGTCCTTTTTTAACCGCCAGCGTGATGAAATGCACGCAGAAAAAACACCTTTAAGTAAAATCGCAACCTCGGTTGGCACGCCCTGTTACGTTTATTCGCGGGCTGCATTCGAAACGCAATGGCATACGCTTAACGACGCATTTGCAGACTACCCACATATGATCTGTTATGCGGTAAAAGCGAACAGTAATATCGCCGTATTAAATATTCTTGCAAAACTTGGCTCGGGCTTCGATGTGGTTTCTGAAGGCGAGCTACGTCGTGTTTTATTGGCCGGAGGAGACCCCGGTAAAGTGGTGTTTTCAGGCGTCGCGAAGTCGGCCTCTGAGCTGGAGTTTGCAATAAGCCAGGGCGTGCGATGCATTAACATCGAATCAGTGGCCGAGCTTGAACGTGTGCAATCCGTCGCCGCCTCACTCGATGCCACGGCGTCAATTGCGTTTAGAGTTAACCCTGACGTTGACCCTGAAACGCACCCTTATATTTCTACCGGCATGGACGAAGCCAAGTTTGGTGTACCAATGGAATTAGCTTTTGAGGCTTATCAAAAAGCACATAAGCTGCCAAACATAGAGATTCACGGTATCGCTTGTCATATTGGCTCACAAATCACCAAAACCAGCCCATTTTCAGACTCTCTAGAGATTGTGCTGAATATGGTCAAACGCCTTGCAGAACAGGGCATTAACATCAAACAGTTGGACCTTGGTGGTGGACTTGGCATCGACTACCAAGGCGAAACGCCACCAACTGCCCAAGAATACGTGAATGCCATGCTCGATGGTGTGGCCGCGCACAACATTGATTTACCGATCGCCATAGAGCCCGGCCGCTATATTGCTGGTAATTCGGGAGTGCTGCTCACCAAGGTCGAATACTTAAAGCACAATGAACGTAAGAATTTTGCCATTGTTGATGCCGGCATGAACGATTTATTGCGTCCAGCGCTCTATCAAGCTTTTCATAACATCGTAGCGGTGGTTGAAGATAAAACCGCCGCGACCCAAGAATTTGATGTGGTAGGACCTGTTTGCGAGACGGCTTGCGTACTTGGCTACAAGCGCAAACTGGCAATCAAAGCTGGAGATCTACTCGCCGTAATGTCAGCTGGGGCCTACAGCTTTGTAATGGCCGGCAACTATAACTCGCGGCTGCGGCCTGCCGAAGTGATGGTCGATGGAGACCACGTTCACGTTATTCGACAACGCGAAGAGTTTGATGATTTGGTACGTGGCGAAAGCTTATTAGACGAATAATGACGGTGATTTTGCCACCCCGGTATTGGCACGATAAGGTTCTGTAACTGGCCTTTTCAGTCAAAATCAGTTATGTGTAGGTTATGAAACTACTTCAAAAGCGCACAGGTTTACCTATATTCGCGAGTTTAGTCATATGGCTAAATACAGGCTTATGTGTTTCACTGCAGGCACAAACACCTGACGAAGCGCTGCGAATTCAAGAAGCTCAATCGGCCTTGGAAGAGGCAAAGTCAGCATTAGAAGAGGCGCAAAGCACACTAAACCAAGCGCAACGAAAAAAACAGCTCAAAAAAGTACCTCTGAGAGCGGAAGTTGCGCAAAACGGCAAACTCTATAAATGGGTGGACGACAAAGGCAAAATTTCCTACCAAGACTCACCCCCACCAAAAAACAGCAAGGTCATTGATTCTGACGTGCTCAAAAACCAACAGCAAAGCGCTCAGCCGGTAAAAGAGTTACGCCGAGCATCAGACCCAGCGCCCATCTTAGATGGCAGTGTTCCAGTAATGGTCTATACGGCCGACAACTGTCTGCCCTGCCAATCAGTGGTGCTGTTTTTAACGCAAAAACAAGTACCGTTCATAGAACGAGATATTCGTAGCGACCGCCGAGCTCGTGATCGCCTGTCAAGGCTATCAAAACAAATTACTGTGCCTTCATTGTTTATTGGCGGAGAAATTGTACAAGGGCATGCAAAACCACCGATAACTCGCGCGCTCAAAAAAGCGGGCTATCTAAAACCCTAGAAAGTTGTAATTATCAAAGATGAAAATAGCATCATGGAATGTGAATTCCTTGCGCGTGCGCGTAGAGCAAGTGAGTGATTGGCTCAATGAAAATAAGCCAGACCTTTTATGTCTGCAAGAACTGAAAATGACTGATGAGGAATTCCCTCTGTCGCATTTTGAAGAAATGGGTTACCACTGCGTATTTACTGGTCAAAAGACCTATAACGGAGTAGCCATAATCAGCTCTAAGCCCCTGACAAATGTGATTACCGACCTGCCTGGATTAGATGATCCGATGCGTCGCTATATAGCAGCCGACCTTGAATTGAATGATTCAACAAACATGCGCATCGTCAACGTCTACTGCCCCAACGGCCAAGCGTTAGACTCTGATAAATTTGTGTATAAACGAGAGTGGTTTGCAAAACTGCAGGCGGCAATGCGCGTTAATCTAGCCGAGCAAGCCAACACCGTTCTAGTCGGTGACTTCAACATCACGCCAGGCAATATTGATTGTCATAGCCCCGAGCGCTGGGCTGGTAAGATTCATTGCAGCGACATCGAACGGCTGATCTTACAAAAGCTAATGAATGAAGGCTTATACGATACCTATCGTCAATTCCACGAAGAAGGCGATAAGTTCTCTTGGTGGGACTATCGAGGTGCCGGCTACCGAGCTAACGAAGGCTTGAGAATTGATCTGATCCTCAGCTCAAGCGCCATGTTAGAGCGAGCCAAAGACAGTTGGATTGATGAAGCACCCAGAAAGCTGGAGAGACCGTCTGACCACACCCCAGTGGTAGCGTGCTTTGAGTAGCTCCGCTCTAATAGTGTAATACCTCTAAATTTCGCTCTGTTCTAAGCCACATACTTATGCAATAAAAAAGGCGCCTAATGGCGCCTTTTTTATTGCTTGACTGAAAACCAGTCAGACTATTTTTTACCGTAACGAGACTTGAATCGGCCAACGCGCCCTTCTGTGTCCATTACTTTCTGCTTACCAGTATAAAAAGGATGGCACTCAGAACAGATCTCAACGGTCAAATCTTGACCTAATGTTGAACCTGTTTCGAATTTATTACCACATGCACAAGTTACTTGAATAGTACCGTACTCTGGATGGATGTCTGCTTTCATGATGTTCTCCGATATTACGAGATCGAATTCGTGATTTTGCGCGAATTCATTACTCAGGGTGCGCGATCTTAGGGGAAAGACTTGATTTGTTCAAGCCTTTTGCACGAGTTTAATCATTGATTAACAGTTACGCAATTAGATAGCGCCACAAAGTCGGCGACAGATAGTGTCTCAGCTCGAGCACCCGGGTCAATCCCCTGAGATTCAATATCGTCACTGGTCAGCAAACCTTTCAGGGTATTTCGAAGGGTCTTTCGACGTTGCGAAAACGCCTGTTTAACGAGTTTTTCGAACACCGCGTGGTCTTGTACCGCTTGTTCGATATTAGCTAAGGGCGTCAAACGAGCTATTGCGGACTCAACCTTGGGTGGCGGATAGAAAGCCCCTGCAGGAACGGTAAACAAATATTCAATCTCATATCGTTGCTGCAACATCACTGACAACCGTCCATAATCTTTGCCGCCGGGTGTGGCCGACATACGTTGCACCACCTCTTTTTGCAACATCACAACCTGCGACTGAATATTGTCCGCATAACGCATCAAATGAAACAACACTGGGCTTGAGATATTGTAGGGTAAGTTCCCGATCACTTTGATAGGCCGAGTCGCTGGCGCGATGATTTGAGCAAGGTCAAACTGCAGGATATCGGCACTGTGTACCGTTAGGTTGGCGGCGGTATCTGCCCTGCTTTGCCAATATTCGACCAAATCTCGGTCGAATTCTACTAAATGAAAAAGACCAGCAAGCGGCAGAATTTGCTCTGTCAAGGCACCGCGCCCAGGCCCAATTTCCAAGATCACGTCGTCAGGAGCAATAGCTAGAGCCGCAACGATTTTGTTAATGATATTGGCGTCTTGTAAAAAGTTCTGGCCTAACGATTTTCTCGGGGCAGCAAATTTTGTCATGATTATATCGCCCAAGCCTCTTTTATTGTTTTTTTTATCATTGTGTCACGTGTTGTTGTGCCACAGCCATTTCTCGCGCCACAGTGAACGCTGTTAGCAAACTGCCAGTATCAGCCTTACCGGTGCCAGCCAGATCAAATGCCGTGCCGTGATCTACCGAAGTTCGAATGATCGGCAGCCCTAAAGTGATATTGGCCGCTTCACCGAAACCATGCGACTTTAAAACCGGCAAACCTTGATCGTGGTACATCGCTATTGCCACATCGGCACTTTGCAAATACTTAGGAGTAAACAAGGTGTCCGCCGGCAACGGCCCTTCAATGTCTAAACCTTGCGCTCGCAATGCATTGATCGCCGGTTCAATAATTTCAATTTCTTCCATCCCCATGTGGCCACCCTCACCCGCATGCGGATTCAAGCCGCAGATCAACATTTTTGGCTGCATAAGCCCGTATTTAGATTGAAAGTCTTGGTGCACAATACGGCAAACTTGGCTAATTAACTCGCCAGTAATAGCATCCGGCACCTCTCGTAATGGCAAGTGAGTCGTCACCAAAGCAACTCGTAGCCCACTACTTGCCAACAACATGACAGGCAAGGGTGCTGCGGTTCGCTGCGCCAAATACTCTGTGTGCCCAGAAAATGTAATACCAGCGTCATTGATAATGCCTTTATGCAACGGCCCGGTCACCATGGCTGCAAACTCGCCATTTAAGCAACCATCTATGGCTCGATCAAGCATCGCCAACATACCGAGTGCGTTACGTTTGCTGGGCTTGCCGGCAACTTCAACATCCTCTATCGCAACATGCTCAAAACGTAGTTGCTGGGGCACAACCAAGCCGAGCTTTGCAGCGCGTGACCTTAGAACGCGTTCATCGCCGACCACCACGATGTCATTCAAATCGTGGGATTGTGAGAGTTGTAAAAAAATATCAGGCCCTATCCCGGCAGGCTCTCCTAATGTATAGGCAATTGGTTTCACTGATCTTATATTTTATTAACTCGCCGAAAGCAATATTGGCGAAATAGTTGAGAATAGATATTACGATTATAGCGTCTAAACGTGGTTTCTCCGTGCTCAATTAGTACATTTGGAACCAAGGTATTCAGATTTGAAGTAAATCCACCGCAAAGTCCGCTCCAGACACGCTACATCTTGTAATTTTGCTATTTCCTAAGCCTATGGTTTGCTAGACTTAGGCGCTGATAAATCACCCACTTGAACTGCTATGAGCAAACGATCCTTGCACGTGGTCATTCTCGCAGCCGGCAAAGGCAGCCGAATGCGCTCAAAGACCCCGAAAGTTCTGCATAAAGTTGCAGGAAACTCGCTGTTGGGGCATGTAATTGATTGCGCCTTAAAGCTTGAGCCGGCACAAATCCAGATTATCGTTGGGCATGGAAAAGAGCTAGTTATAGACGAACTCTCTGATCATCAGGCGATTGATAGATTAAAATTTGTCGAGCAAAAGCAACAATTGGGCACGGGCGATGCAATGAGCCATGCACTTCCCAATATACCTGACGAAGCCAATGTCTTAATGCTAACGGCTGACGTACCATTAATCCAAGACGACACCTTACGCCGCTTAGTCGCGTCAATGCAATCTCACACCTTGGCAGTACTAACGGCGATTGTCGATGACCCGACCGGGCTTGGACGGATTACTCGCGATGAGACAGATTCGGTAAGCGGGATCATTGAAGAAAAAGATGCTTCGGTTAGCCAGCGCCAAATTAACGAAATCAACTCAGGCATTATTTGTGCGCATAAGCACCGCCTAAGCGAATGGTTAGACCTTGTTGACAATAATAATAAACAACAAGAATATTATTTGACCGACGTAGTAAAGATTGCCTATGCCGACGGCGACCCGATCACCACTTTACAGCCAAACAAAGTTTACGAAGTCAATGGCATCAACGATCGCGTTCAGCTGGCTGCCGCGGAACGCTCATTTCAACGCGCCAAAGCCGAACATTTTATGCAAACTGGCGTAACATTGATTGACCCGGCACGCGTGGATTTTCGCGGTGACATCAACATTGGCGAAGATACAATAATTGACGTTAATGTGGTGATAGAAGGGACTTGCAATATCGGAGCAAACGTTGATATAGCCCCGAATTGTGTGATCATCGACAGTGAAATTGCCGACAATGTTATCGTGCACGCGAACAGCGTTATTGAGAACGCCAAAATATCCCAACACTGTACTATCGGCCCGTTCGCAAGATTACGCCCAGGTTCTCAACTCGCGGAGAACGTTAAAATCGGCAATTTTGTCGAAACCAAGAATGCACAACTTGAAACCGGCGCTAAGGTAAACCATTTAAGCTACATCGGTGATGCAGATATTGGCGAGAACACCAATATTGGAGCAGGGGTTATCACTTGTAATTACGACGGCGCTAACAAGCATAAGACCAAAATAGGCTCAAATGTATTTGTCGGCTCGGACTGCCAATTAGTCGCGCCCGTCACCGTAGATGACGATGCGACAATCGGCGCTGGCTCGACGGTCACGGCCGATGTTTCGAAAGGCGTTTTGGCGATCAGCCGCGCTAAGCAACGAGAAATTAACAGCTGGCAACGCCCAGTAAAGAAAAAATAGGTGATTTTATGTGTGGAATAGTAGGCGCCGCGTCACGACGTGATGTAACACCAACGCTTCTAGATGGACTTAGACGACTGGAATATAGAGGCTATGATTCGGCTGGGTTGGCCGTTATAGACAGCAACAATGATTTGGATCTTCGCCGTAGCGTTGGCCGCGTGGCCAGCCTAGAAAAAATTTGCAATGACATCGCTGGCCATACTGGGGTCGCTCACACGCGATGGGCCACGCATGGGCGGCCTGCCGAGCATAATGCTCATCCGCATACCTCTTCGTCGCAAGTGGCTGTGGTACACAACGGCATTATTGAGAATCATCAAGAATTACGAGCACTGCAGAAAGAACAAGGTTTTCCGTTTAGTTCTGAAACTGATACTGAAGTAATTGTTCATCAAATAGATTGGCATATGCAACAAGGTTGCGATTTGTTTAAGGCCGTACAAACTACCGTATCTGAGCTGCATGGAGCTTATGGTTTGGGGGTTGTTTCTAAGCACGAGCCTGGAGTTGTTATCGCCGCTCGAAGTGGCTCTCCTCTTTTGATTGGATTAGGTGATGGGGAAAATTTTATTGCGTCGGATATGTCCGCGCTGATTCCAGTATCACAAAAATACATGGTAATGGAAGACGGTGATTTGGCGCGTATCACGCCTGAATCAGTTGAAATTTTTGATATGCATGGCAATGCAGTAGATCGTGAGGTCAATATAAGCACGCTCAGTGATGACGAAACTGAACTGGGCGGTTATGCACATTTCATGAAAAAAGAAATTCATGAACAAACACGCGCTATTACCGAAACGTTAGAAGGTCGCCTTGGCGCGGATAGCGTTTTGGAATTAGCTTTTGGTAAACAAGCACGAGAAATTTTTGACCGTACCAATGAGTTAAAAATCATCGCTTGCGGCACCTCGTATTATGCCGCCTCAGTAGCACGTTACTGGTTTGAAGAGTTTGGTATCAAATGCGATGTCGAAATAGCCAGCGAATATCGGTATCGCAAACATGTGGTTAATGATGGCACATTGTTTATGACGATTTCTCAATCAGGCGAAACGCTTGACACCATGGCAGCGCTAGAGATGGCTAAAACACTTGGCTACTCAAACACCCTGTGTGTCTGTAATGTACCCGAAAGCTCTCTAGTACGCGCCAGTGATTTAACTATATTCACTCATGCTGGTAGAGAGATTGGCGTGGCATCAACTAAGGCATTCACAACCCAGTTAGTGACGCTTTTACTCATTGCCATTTGTCTTAGACGGCGCAAGAACGGTAACGGTCGAATCAATGATGAGCTAGAGTCGGAGATCGTTAAGGAACTTAGAAACTTACCTCAGCAAATTGAAAATGTCATTGATCTAGAAGACGAGATCATAAGCATGTCGAAACACTTTGGCAATAAGGAACATGCTCTGTTTTTGGGTCGTGGCGCGCATTTCCCAATTGCCATGGAGGGCGCTTTAAAGCTCAAAGAAATTTCTTACATCCACGCTGAAGCCTATGCAGCCGGCGAGCTTAAGCATGGACCTCTAGCTCTAATTGACGAAGAAATGCCGGTGGTCGCGGTTGCCCCGAACGATGAGTTATTGGAAAAATTAAAATCCAACTTAGAAGAAGTGCGGGCCCGCGGCGGCAAGCTATTTGTGTTCGCCGATGCCGAATCCGGCATCTCCTCCGATGATGAAACAATGGTTATCAAAGTGGCGCCAGTAAACAACTACGTTGCACCTGTACTTTATGTAGTACCACTGCAACTATTGGCTTACCATGTGGCACTGATTAAAGGCACCGACATCGATAAACCTCGAAATTTGGCGAAATCGGTAACTGTCGAGTAGCATGGATGTTTCACATATTTTTAATGATCTCAATGACGCTCAACGCGAGGCCGTAGCTGCGTCGCCTGGGCCACTGCTGATACTGGCCGGTGCGGGCAGCGGTAAAACTAGAGTACTTACGTCACGTATTGCGTATCTTGTTGAGGGCCACGGTGTATCACCGTTGTCCATCCTTGCCGTGACATTCACCAATAAGGCCAGCCGCGAGATGCGTGGCCGCATTGAAGAAATTTTAGGCTTGCCAATGGGGGGAATGTGGATTGGTACTTTTCACAGTCTTGCCCATCGCCTACTTCGCCAGCATTATCAAGAAGCAAATCTACCTCAGGCGTTTCAGATTTTAGACAGCGACGACCAACTGAGAATGGTAAAACGCTGCCTAAAGGAAATGGCCTTAGACGAAGCTTACTGGCCACCCAAACAAATTCAATGGTACATAAGCGGGCACAAAGAAGAAGGCCGTCGGCCCGCTAATGTTCCTCAAAGTAATGATACACAACAACAAACATTACTGGCCGTCTACAGTCATTACGAGACACTTTGCCAGCGCTTTGGCTTGATCGATTTTTCGGAACTTCTGCTGCGCGCATTTGAGTTACTCAAAAATAATGAGGTGTTGCGCCAACGTTATCAAGACCGCTTTCAACATGTTTTAGTAGACGAGTTTCAAGACACCAATAGCATTCAATATGCTTGGCTGCGTCTACTTACCGGTCAATCGCGCAACTTATTTGCGGTCGGCGATGACGATCAGAGTATTTATGGCTGGCGTGGCGCTAAAGTAGAAAATATTTTACAATTCGAGCAGGATTTTCCAGATACCAAAACAGTACGCCTAGAGCAAAACTATCGCTCAACCACGCGTATCTTAGATGCCGCGAATGCGGTCATCCAACACAACAGCACGCGCTTAGGAAAAAAACTTTGGACCGCCGGTGAAGAAGGCGAGCCGGTCAAGCTTTATACAGCTTATGACGAGCGCGACGAAGCGCGTTTTGTAATCGACCAAATTCAAAGCTGGGTCAACGATGGTGGAGCACGTAGCGAAGTGGCCATTTTGTATCGCTCCAATGCCCAATCGCGCACATTTGAAGAACAACTCATGCAAGCCGGAATGCCGTATCGAGTATACGGTGGTCTGCGTTTCTTCGAACGCGCCGAAATTAAAGACGCGCTGGCGTATTTAAGAATCTGTACGCGCACTGATGATGACCCGTCTTTCGAGCGAATAGTAAACACACCGACGCGCGGCATCGGTAATAAAACCGTAGATCAAGTTCGTGAATACGCACGAGCGCAACAAATTTCATTATGGGATGCGGCCAATCAACTCATAAGCAGTTCACAACTCACCAGCCGAGCAGCAACCGCATTGGCGGGCTTCGTGAACCTGGTTCAAGAAATTCGCTCACAAATTGCCGACCAAGACTTATTTCAGCAAATAGAAATAATGCTGGATCTCAGTCAACTTATCGCGCACTTTCAAAAGGAAAAGGGCGAAAAGGGACAAGCTAGAGTCGAAAACCTACAAGAATTGGTCACCGCAGCTCGAGGTTACGAAATAGAAGAAACCGAAGACGACTTGCCACCCATGGCATCGTTCCTAGCTCATGCGGCATTGGAAGCCGGTGACGGACAAGCCGAAGAGTGGGAAGACTGCGTGCAACTTATGAGCCTACATACCGCCAAAGGTTTAGAGTTTCCGCTGGTGTTTTTAACGGGTCTTGAAGAAGGTTTGTTTCCGCACCAACGCTCACTCGACGAAGGGGCTGACCGCTTAGAAGAAGAGCGTCGACTTTGCTACGTTGGCATGACTCGCGCAATGCAACAACTCTGGTTAACCTATGCCGAAATGCGACGTCTTTACGGCTCTGAAAAATACACCAGCCCATCGCGCTTTCTCGGCGAGATTCCAGACGAACTATTAGTGTCGGTGCGAGCCAAGCCAAAATCCAACTATTCAGCACCGGTACGTCGACATTCAGATTGGGTCGACGACCAAAGCCAACATGAAAGCGGAATATCAGTAGGCATGCAGGTGAGCCACCCAAAATTTGGCGAAGGCATGGTTACCAGCCTAGAGGGCAATGGCGAATACGCGCGTATTCAAATCAACTTTTCTGAAGTTGGTAGTAAGTGGCTGGTTTTGGCGTACGCCAATTTAAGCCCGGCTTGATTCCGAAACCCAATGCCGACAGCCAAAAACGTCATTAAATCGTGAATAAAGAGGCCGTTATATTATTGCATGGCTTGGGTCGCACGCGTTTCTCGCTGTTTAGGCTGGGCCTTGCTCTGAAGCCTCGCTACCAAGTTATTAATTTAGGCTACCCTTCGCGTAAACACTCGATTGAGCGCTTGGCCGAATTGGCCATCGAGCCGGCACTTAATTTATGCAAAAACGCGCCTAAGGTGCATTTCGTTACTCATTCACTGGGTGGCATTTTAGTCCGCGAATATCTGCGCAAGCACGACACTGTTGTCGATGATGCACGGCCGGAAAACCATCGCAAAATAGAGAATCTTGGACGTACCGTGATGCTCGGCCCACCCAACCAAGGCAGCGAACTCGTTGATTTCTTTTTGGGCACCCCAATTTTAAGCTCCTTATACAGAACACTTAATGGGCCCGCCGGAACACAGCTTGGCAAAACGCGAGATTCCAAACCCAATACGCTTGGCTCCGCGGCATTTGAGGTGGGAGTAATCGCAGGCAACCAAAGCAACAATCCTGCATTCAACCGAATTATGAGAGGCCCTCACGATGGCAAAGTCAGCGTAGAAAGCTCTCGACTTGATGGTATGAGCGACCACCTAATTATGAATGTTGACCACACATTTATAATGCAAAAGCACAGCGTAATTAAGCAAATCCAACACTTCCTCGAGTTTGGCGAGTTTCACCGCAACAATTAAGTTGCGAGACATCAGCTGGAGTGCGCCGTGATCTTTAGATTGGAAATCGATCGATCATCGGGAAGCGACTGGCTGTTTCGCGGCATCGCTGTGAATCTGGTTTTTCGATACTGTAAATAAACTTAATTCCATATTCAGCGGCGGATTCGAGCACCGTTTCACTGTCATCAATAAACAATGTCTTTGTAGGGTCAAACGGAGCATGCCGGTTCAGGCAATGCCAAAACTCTTGTCGCTCTTTAGGATAATTCAATTCGTGCGAACAGATCATTTGTCTGAAGTAACGATCTATACCGGTTCTCTCAATCTTCAGGTCTAACACTTTTCGATGGCCATTGGTGATCATTCGAACATCCTGACTTTCTCGATTACAAGCATCCAAAAATAGCTCTGCATTCGGTCGGTAGGCTATTTTATCGGCCACTTCGCGTTTAAGCGCCATGATGTCCACATCCAAACATTCCGACCAATGATCAACGCAATACCACTCAAGCAAACCGGCCCATTTCTCAAACAAGGGGTTTACGCGTCGATACGCCTCTTGTAAATCGACATCGTGCTTTTGGGCAAATGCTTGCGGCATATGATCACGCCAAAAGTGGTTATCGAAATGCAAATCCAATAAAGTACCGTCCATGTCCAGCAACACGGTTTCAATTTGTGACCAATCAATGTTCATTCAGCAATTATAGCGTCTTAAAAACACCTTAAGTGTGATTAAATACAACCATGGAACTCGCTTTTACAAAAATGCACGGCCTAGGCAACGATTTCGTGGTGCTGGACTTCACAGAACGACGGCTTAATCTAAGCCCTGAGCAAGCAGCGCATATTGCAGACCGACACTTTGGGGTTGGCTGTGATCAAATTTTGATCGTCGAAAAGTCAGATAAAGCCGGCATTGACTTCAAATATCGAATTTTAAATGCCGATGGCAGCGAAGTAGGCCAATGCGGCAATGGCTCACGCTGTTTTGTGCGCTATGTACATGAAAAAGGCTTAAGCAGTAAAAACCCGATTCGTGTGGAAACACTGAGCGGTGAAATGACCTTAAATGCCCATTCAGGTTCAAACATGGTCACCGTCAACATGGGGGCCCCTATTTTCGATCCTCCAGAGATCCCACTGGCTTATGCAACCAGACAAGCGCGTTATACAATTGATCATAACGATGAAAAAATTGCATTTTCGGCCCTCTCAATGGGCAACCCTCACGCGGTTCTATGGGTCGATGATGTTAAGACAGCGCCGGTTGAAGAACTGGGTTCGGCACTAGAGCGACATGCCATTTTCCCTGAAAGGGCCAATATTGGGTTCATGCAAATCAATTCGAGAACCGACATTTCGGTACGAGTTTTTGAGCGTGGCTCTGGAGAAACCATCGCCTGTGGCTCAGGTACTTGCGCGGCCGTGGTGGCAGGCATTCAAGCTGGTGATCTCGACAATTCAGTGACCGCACATTTGAGAGGCGGTGACCTGCTTATTGAATGGGCTGGCGAAGGCCACCCAGTAATGATGACGGGGCCAGCCGAAACGGCATTTGAAGGCACTATCACAATCAAGCAATCCTAACTAGATTGATAGAAATACAATTAAACATGAAGATGCTCACCGTTGACCGCTTACGCTAGCACCTATAGATAATGGCTATAAAAGTCGATCAAAAGAACCGACCAAAATATTACAAAATGAACAACGATAACAATTTTGATGTGCAAGATTTAGCGCACTTTCTTAAAAGTAACCCGAGCGTCTTTCAGCAGTACCCCGAACTATTGGAAAGCATCTCACTCTCCGACAGTCGCAGCACTTCATCGTTGCTCGAGCGTCAGATATCCGTTCTAAAAGAACGTTTACTAGCCCAAAAAATGTCCCAGGCTGAGCTGTTTCAAAACGCCCGCGAAAATGAAGAAATAAGTGATCGCTTTTCAGATGTGATCAGCCAACTGATCGCCTGCAATAACCTTTCAGAGTTCGCGGCAGACTTTCCGCGGGTTCTTCGGCAAACTTTCGCAATCGATCAGGTTGCCATTAAAACCACGCAATCGGCCAACCGTCGCCCTAGCGAAGCCACGGCCTACGAAGAGGCTCTGCGTCGTCTAAGTGGAAATCGTGCGATGTGTGATAACCGCTGGCCCAGCAATGTCATTCAACTGTTTTTTAACGATGACATAAAGTCAGCGGCTCTTGTCCCGCTGCATACCGACAACGGAAAATCTACCCTAGGCGTACTGGCTTTAGGTTCGCGTGATGCCGAACGCTATACCAACGATCTTGCCACCACCCACCTCGACCGGCTTGGTCTAATGGCAGGTTTGTGCCTGAAGCGCCTGCAACCACAAAGTGTACGTCGCTAAGCCGTGAGCGCCACAGAGAACTCAAAACAGTCTACCGCGACACAATCTCTGGAAGATTATCTGAGTGTCCTCAAGCACGAGCGTCGGCTATCGGAACATACTCTGAAAGCCTATCACCGCGATATTAACAAATTAATTGCATTCTTAGAGCAACGTGGTGTGTTGCTGTGGCAAGGCATCAATTCTCATAATGTGCGCCAGTTCGCGGCGAGTCTCAATGCCAATGGCTTAAACGCCACCAGTATTAAACGAATTCTCTCAAGCGGCCGTGGTTTAGCTAATTATTTGATCAAAACTGGTCAACTAAAAAGTAACCCTTTCGACGACGTGAGGGCACCAAAAGGCGAAAAGCGCCTACCCAAAACCCTTTCCGTGGATCAAATAGTGTCACTGGTCGACCTTGATGTCGGCGACCCCCTTAGTTATCGCGATAAGGCGATTTTAGAGTTATTTTATTCCTCAGGCTTACGTCTCAGTGAGCTGTGTGGCATTGATCTAAACGACCTAAATCTTTCTGAATCAATGCTAAGAGTGCGCGGCAAAGGCAGTAAAGAACGCGACTTACCCATAGGCCAACAAGCCAATCAAGCCATTCGTGATTGGTTGTTGCAACGCAATTCACTGGACATCAAAGACTTTCAAGCACTGTTTATCAGCAAACGAGGTGGGCGTATCAGCACCAGAAATGTGCAGGCAAGGGTTAAGTATTGGGCTAAGCGCCAAGGAGTAGACATTCACGTTAGCCCACATATGCTTCGACATTCTTTTGCAAGCCATGTTTTAGAATCCAGTGGCGAGTTACGCGCAGTGCAAGAATTACTTGGCCATGCCAATATCAGCACCACGCAGATATACACTCATCTCGACTTTCAACACCTTGCTCAAGTGTATGACGATGCGCACCCCAGGGCTCGAAAGCAAACCAGCGACAGGCAATCTAACTCGACTGAAAATCGTCAAGATAAAGTTAAATGAACCCTACTTCAAACAATGAGTACCGGCCATTATCAAAGTGGTTACACTGGTTGATTGCCAGTCTTATACTCACTCAATATGGCCTCATCACCTTGGCCGAACGCGCCGATGATGCGGGCCAGGTGGTAAAGCAACTTGGCCTGATCGCCAATCATAAATCGATTGGAATTACGATTTTGGTATTGGCCTTAGTTAGAGTAGTTTACCGAATTCTAACGCCGCAACCCACGCTGCCTAACAGCATGCCTAACTGGCAGATTAAAGCATCTGAGCTGTCACATTTAACCCTCTACTTTTGTCTATTTGCACTACCGATCACTGGCTGGCTTATGTCCTCGGCAAAGGCCTACTCGGTCAGTTGGTTTAATGTGGTTTCATTGCCGGACTTTATCGATGCAGACAAACAAATAGCCAATACCTTATACAGCCTGCACGCTCTGCTCGCCGACGCTTTGGTCGTACTGGCTTTGATTCATGTGTTAGCCGCATTCAAGCACCACTTTGTCGACAAAGACAACATTTTAAAGCGCATGTACGGTAGAGCCAGCCTCATCAACGCTGTGTTGATGCTACCCATATTAATATTGATGCTTGGTGGATTTATCTCCTCAAATAAGGAACCAAGCCCCGTGGTTAACCAAACCACAGAAGTTCAAATTGCTGATTCTTCAAACTCGATTGGCGACTTGCCTAAAAGCAAACTTGCGGTATGGGAGATCGATTACCCGAACAGCCATATAAGATTCACTGGCGAGCAGGCTGGCGCGCCCTTCACCGGTGAGTGGCAACAATGGACCGGCCATCTGCAATTCGATACCCAGCAACTCAGCGACTCAAGGTTTGATGTGTCTGTTGATATCAGCTCAGTGTCTTCCAATGACGAGGAGCGCGACGAAACTATTTTATCGTCTGATTTTTTCGATGTGGTCAAATTTCCGAAAGCACAATTTTTGGCCAACGATTTTTCACCGTCTGAAGACAGCTTTGTCAGCAAGGCATTTCTAATTATCAAAGGCATACGCCAGCCAGTCGAATTTGAGTTTCAAGTTTCGTCGGCAAGTAAAACAACTGAAAGCGGCGGTGCCGATAGAGAAACCAATAGAGAAACCAATAGAGAGACCAACAGCAAGGACAAGGGCTCAAAATCAATTAAACTGGAAGGCAAAGCCACATTAGAACGCCACGACTGGCAGCTCGGTATTGGCGACTGGGCTGACCCGACTTGGGTTGGTAGCGTCGTTACCGTTGACGTTTTAGTCGTTGCAGAAGTAAAAGAGGTTGAAGGCGCTCAGTAAAAAGCCTTTTAACTCAGCTTCTGAGTTAAAAACCGAGTTAGAAGCCGAGTTAGAAGCCGAGTTAGAACGTAAATTAATATCTAAGTTAAAACTTCGGCCTAACTCCAAACTCAATCAACTTAGGCTTTACTACCACCGAGTTTAACGACAAATATTTAATCGCCATTTGTTCTTGGTTGGCTCGTTCCACCGGCACGTTCAAGCTTTTAAGAGTGTCGTTACTAAACGAGATTTCACCAATTTTGGCGTGAAAATTATCCTTCACGCCAATACCGCCACCACGCACCACTGGCGTGCCAAATAAGGCGACGGCAATGCGGCCATCTTCAATTACCCAAAATAATTTATCGAGCTTTTCAATGGCTTTGCGAGCCTTGGGTTCAACTTGCTCTAGCTTTTTCAAATTAATTACTGCAGCAACTTCTATTTCGCCATCTTTTAAGAATGCCCTCACGCCGTCGCTTACCTTTAATAGCTTTCGACCGTCTTTGTCAGCCTTGAGGCTGGCCATAAACAAAGCATTGAACTCGTCTTCACTAAAAGAAACTCGACCACGCAGAATATCCAAAGACTTTCTAGCTAACAAATCGGCTCCGCCACGGCCTAGTTCCTTTTGTATCGCCTCGCCGGCAAAATCAGTATTGGCCTTTGACTCGTCGAACCAGTCGGGCAATGCACGGGCAGAATAAATTCCGTAAAAAGAAACGGCCAGTATGACCAGCACCGAGGCCAACAAGACTTTAAACATAAGTTTGAAAAAAAACACAACTAATTTGAATGAAAGACAACGTTAATACTCGCCGTTACCGATTGCGTACCAAAATGCTCATCTGGCAATGCGGCCTGTGCGGATTTTACCATCATCTCAGCACGCCCAAACTGCCGCGGTGTTGTCTGGGCATGGCTTTGCTCAGAAATAGTGAACGCGGAACCTAAGTTTTTACCAAACTGTTGAGCTAAGAATTCGGCCTTCTCTTTCGCATCGTCAATAGCGGCCGTCAACGCTTTGCGCTCTAGCGATCGCCGGTCTTTAAACCCAGTGCTGACATTATTGATGGTTGATACGTCGCCCTCAACCAAACTCTGTAAGAGCTGAGCCACACTGCCGATGTCATTAACCGTAATGCTGATTGAGCGCATAACCTTAGTGCCTATTAAAATTTGGGTGTTGTCGCGCCATTGATACTCCGGTCTTAAAGTAAGCCCTGCCGTTTTAATATCGGTTTTATCTATTCGCTGGGCCTTAGCCGCTGCAATAACCGCTCTATATTTACGATCGGCCTCGGCTTTGGCCTTATTCACATCTTTATTCAACGCCGTCACGGAGACCGACACCGTTGCCTTATCCGGCTCTGCGGTGACCTCGCCCCAGCCTTTGACGCTAATAGTGTCGTTGACAGCATTGCGGTGTTGATCTGCTTGTACACAAGCCGCAAACAGAAATAGTACCGGTAACAAAGTCATGCATTTCATAATTAATACCTTTAAATTTACAATATTAGATTTACCCACTGCTTAAAATCAGCCTTCGCCCCTACATGTGTTTTAATTGGCTTTTAAAGTGGTCTTATTGGCGCCCTTCTATACCAAATAGAACTGAGTGGAATGCGATACCAAGCCTCGTCTAGCAAAGTATGCCACGCTCAAGCTGAACAAAGGCTTAAAGCTCATCCACCTTTAGCTCACTTGTCCGATGCTCTTTCATATGCGTTATCGCATCGACGATAATTTTAAACCCGACGATCGCCAGCAATAACCATAACGAGGAACCGAACCGGTCAATGGCTACGGCGCCCATGATAATGCCCACATGCAAAGCAATGATCTTGCCATAAGGTTTCGCCATCAGATCTCTGGGAGTCAACTCGAAGATTTCACCCTTCAGAATAAAATTTTCAATAAATGACACGAACCGACTCAAAATCAAGCTGACTATCCCCAGCACTATGACCGGCGAATACAATTCCACAAAACCGACGAATACCTTAAGGCCTTCATCAAATATCTGCAAAGGGCCGGTATTTGGGCCAAAAATCAGAGCCTCAGCGGGCAGCTCACCTAAGCCTAAAGTGCTCCATAAAAATAGCCCATGTGCAGCGCAAAACAACCCGTAATGCAATATGAAAAACAACGGCGTGACTATTCCAGATAGGCCTTTTTGCTTATTTACAATCATGGCTCCGCACATTTTAACAACGTTAAATAGGCCGATGATTAAGTTCTCAATCCAAAACAGCGCGATTACTAAGCGATGATCCCACCCATAAAAAATCACACCGGCCACGGGCACTAAATTAGCCACAACCAGCGCTATCAAAGATAAACTAGCTCTGCCATTCAGATAAAGCCTGCCCTCATCCCTGGATTTGGCGGCTTTCATCTTGGCACGCCGAAACTTAACTGGGTTCAATGGCCGCTTTTTTCCCATCACTGTCCACACACACAAATGAAATATTATTCTCAAACAAAACAGCCTCTGACTCGACGTTATAACGCGCGCCGTATACTTTCACATTGTAAGTTACCGAGGTTCTACCAATACGCGTTTGAGTACAATGAAAACGCAGGATTTGGCCTTCTCGGATTGGGTGTTTAAACTCCACATTGTCCAAGCCTATTGTGACAAAGTGTCGGCCAGCAAAATCCAAGCTGACCCTGATGTAGGCAATTTCATCCACCCATTTTAGTAATGTTCCGCCAAATAGATTGCCGTAATCGTTAAGATCGGCCGGTAAAACTATTTTGTAATGCTCCATTTCGATCAAAGACCTTATTCGTAAAAATTCAAATCTGTATGAAAAATAGCATGATTTCCCTCAACAAACCCAAAAAGGATATAATCACTCACTATGCAGCACATACCAACCGACATCAAACTTCATAGCAAATCCCGCATCCTAGAAGTCGCCTTCTCAGATCGCACTTTTATGCTGCCTTGTGAGTATTTACGCGTGCATTCTCCGTCCGCTGAAGTAAAGGGGCACGGGCCAGGCCAAGAAGTCTTGCAAGTAGCCAAAGAGCAGGTGAATATCGTTTCTATAGAGCCGATTGGTAATTACGCCATCAAACTGATTTATTCGGATGCGCATAATTCAGGCATCTACTCATGGGATTACCTCTATGAACTTGGCTCCGAGAAAGTCAGTAAATGGCAGCAATACCTACAACGTTTGGCCGACAATGGGACTGTTCGTAATGCGCAACAAAGCGACCATTACTTGTTAGAGAAATCTAACTAGGCGAAAAACATAGACTCACAAGAATTCAAACCCACTTAACAGGACCTACATGTCAGATCATAAAACTCACTTTGGCTTTCAAGAAGTAGACGAAGGTGAAAAACAAGGCTTAGTCGGCCAAGTATTTAGATCCGTTGCAGGTAACTACGACGTGATGAACGATGCAATGTCAATGGGCGTTCACCGCGCATGGAAATGGTTTGCGGTCGCTCAGAGTGATGTGAAGGCGGGTGATCGAGTTCTGGATCTTGCCGCTGGTAGCGGCGACCTATCGTTAAAGTTTGCTAATAAAGTGGGGCCGCACGGCCAGGTTATCGTTACTGATATTAACGAAGCGATGTTAGCCGAGGGTCGAAAGCGGCTGATTAATGCGGGCATTGCTGGCAATGTTAACTACTGCATTGTCAATGCCGAACAACTGCCGTTTGACGACAATAGATTTGACTGCATCTCAATCAGCTTCGGCTTACGCAATGTCACTCGTAAAGAAGTAGCGCTAGAATCGATGGCACGTTGTTTAAAGCCCGGCGGCAGAGCGATTATTTTGGAGTTCTCACAACCGACCAACGAAACCTTTCGTAGCGTCTACGATGCCTACTCTTTTAACGTCATTCCAAAGTTAGGGGAAATGATTGCCGACGACCGAGAGAGCTATCAGTATTTGGTCGAATCGATACGTCAACACCCACCGCAGGAAGAACTGAAACAAATGATGCTCGACTCAGGTTTTGACCGTGTGCACTATCACAACTTAACCGGTGGCGTTGTCGCTTTGCACATAGGTTACAAATACTAATGTTATTCAGCCTACTTGAACTCGCCAGCAATAAGGCGCTGGAATACGACACAGCAAGCCTTGCTCGTTTAGAAAAACTGCGCGGCAAAGTGATGACTCTGCACATCAAAAATCTAGACAAATCGATTACCATAACGCCGCAGGCTGAGGGTCTGGAATTGTCGGCAAACGCATTGGTGAGCGCCGATGTGACACTCAGTACAACATTGGCTGCAATGGTTAAAATTAGCCGAGATGGCTTAGAAAATGCCGAATTAGAATCCGGCGAGCTGGAAATGTCAGGCGACCCCATTGTTGGTCAGCGTTTTGCACAAGTGATGGCCGACCTGAATATCGACTGGGAAGCCATGCTGGCGGAGCAAATAGGTGACGCTCCAGCTCGTGCGGCTACCACGGTCGCCGGCCACGCGAAAGAATTTGCGCAAGAATCACGCGGCAAATTGCATGACTTCATCAGCCAATTGATTAAGGAAGACATGCAGTTGGTGGCGGATGCGGCCGATGTTGATCAGTTTTTAGACGACGTAGACCAGCTGCGTGCCAAAGTCGACAGGCTTGGTGCTCGCATGAACACATTGCTTAGTAAAGTCTAAAACTCCTAAAGCGAGATACAAAAAGAACTATGCAACCTTTTCAAAATGCCAGTTTCTCCAAAGCCGCGATTACCACAAAGCCTATTTGGTCTCGGGTTTATGTCTAAGCCTTTGTCACATAACGCTAAGAGCGTGGGCTCATTTAGCCGACTCATGCAAATCCGCCGAGTCATCAAAAAGCATGGCCTGGCTTCACTGTTTGATGAGGTCGAACTCACCGGTTCTGCCAAGGCGTTTATTAGAATTATGTTTGGCAAGTCGACTGCACCCTCAGCAAATCGAGGCCAGCGCATTCGCGAGGCCTTGGAAGAGCTCGGGCCAGTATTCGTAAAACTAGGGCAAGCATTATCGACCAGACCCGACTTGCTGCCGCACGACATCGCAATAGAGCTCACAAATCTACAAGACAAAGTGCCGCCGTTTTCAGCTCAAATCTCGCTAGACATAATTAAACAAGCTTACGGCGATGAGCTCGACAATATTTTCTCACACATTGACGAACAACCTTTGGCCTCAGCCTCGGTCGCCCAAGTGCATTCAGCCGTACTAAAAAAAGGTTTAGCCATATCGGGTCAAGATGGCAAAAAAAGTGATCAAGTCATCATTAAAGTGATTCGACCCGGCATAGAAGCGATAATCAATAGCGACCTGAAAGTGATGCACGCGGGCGCTAAGTTTTTACAACGCTATTGGTCTAGAGAAAAACAATTTCGACCTCTTGATGTTATTCAAGAATATGATCACACCATTCGAGACGAGCTAGACCTGAGAAACGAAGCCGCCAATGGCGCGCGCATGGGCGCTGACTTTGAAGACTCGGATCTTATTTATGTGCCACGCATCTATTGGGACTACACTCAAGAAAATGTACTGGTCATGGAACGAATACACGGCACATCGATACGCGAATTCGAATCCCTACAGAACAATGGCGTGGATCTAAAAAGCCTCGCCGAAGACGGTGTGGGCGTATTTTTCAAACAAGCGTTTGAGGACAATTTTTTTCACGCTGATATGCACGCAGGCAATATTTTTGTGTCTGATCAAGGTAAATGGATTGCCATCGACTTTGGGATCATGGGTACGCTGAATGATTCCGACCAACGCTATTTAGGCGAAATACTGCTGGGCTTTTTCAATCGAGATTATGGCAAAATCGCCGACGCACACATCCGTTCTGGCTGGGTGCCCGAGGCCACCAAAAAAGAAGAATTCGAACAAGCCATCAGAGTGGTCTGTGAACCAATTTTTGCCAAACCCTTAAGTGAAATTTCATTTGGCAATGTACTCATGCAATTGTTTCAAACGGTTCGTCGCTTTGAAATGCCGGTGCAGCCGCAATTAGTCTTGCTGTATAAAACCTTACTAAATATCGAAGGCCTAGGTCGGCAACTCTACCCAAACTTAAACCTTTGGGACACCGCAAAGCCATTTCTCGAAAACTGGATGAAGCAACAACTCTCACCACAAAAGCTCATTGAAGATTTGCAACGTGATTGGCCACAATGGCAACAGGCGTTTCGACAGCTACCAGCCGCTATTGAAAACGCCGCTCAAGCCAGCCAAACCTCCGACGAAGCGCCAGTCGCAAACAGTACAACACAGAACCTTGGTCTCACAGCGATATTCCTGAGCTTAGGCGGCACCTTGGCTGAGCAGTATTCTCTTATTGATTTTGGAGACCTAAGCCACGTCCTGCCATGGCTTGGCTTAGTTGGCCTTATTGTTTTATTAAAGCGGCAGTCTAGCTAAATCAAGATGTAAAAACTGATTGAAGTCGCTCTTCTGATAGTCAGCAAACTGCTCACCCATCACAAATCCGTATTTCTTGTACAGAGCGACAGCCGGGTCAAACGCCTCACCCGTACCCGTTTCAAGGCTTAGACGCCGATAGTTTCGCTCACCCGCCACATTCAAAATATGCTCCAGAAGTTTAGCTGCCACACCTTTACGTAAATGGTTCTTCTGCGTTCTCATCGATTTGATTTCACCGTGGTCGGCTGAGAGCTGCTTAAGTGCTCCGCAACCCAATAATTCATTCTGCTCCCACACAGTCCAAAAACTAATGGACGAGTCTTGCAACCCTGAATAATCCAATGCATAAACACTGCCAGGCGGCGAGTTTTCATGCATACCTCTCAAATGTTCATTGAGAAGTTCAATCACGGCTCGGTCGTCAAAGTCGGCTAGCTTTATAATCATTGGGTCATATTGTTAATTTTTAGGACGCCAGTTGTTTGCCCAAAGCGGATAGCCAAAAATGATTAATAGCTATCCTAAGTAAGCTTAAGTTTTAATTTTCATGAGCGCTTCGGTCACCCGAGTCATTACTCGATCTAATGTCTCCATTTCCTCTCTACTTATATGATGGGTCATCAATTCCATAATTTCTAGCTCAACAACCTTAGATTTAGCTAGCGACCTCTTTCCCGAAGCTGTGAGAAAAACGTGATTAGAGCGACGGTCAGATTCCTCAGTTTCGCGAAAAATGTAACCTTTAGCTTCCATCTTTTTGATTAGCGATGACACATTACTTTTCACAGCATACAAATGAGTTGCCAATTCGGCTTGAGTTACAGGTTGCAAGGCTTCGATGCTGGACAGTAAAAAATGTTGGGCAAATGTTAGATCCAAGTCTAATAATTTGTTATTGATCGCTCTTTGGCAAAGCAAAGATGCTGTCCCCACTTTGAGCCAAGTTCTAGTGCGGCTTTCTATAGATAGATTCATAAAATTAATTACAATATTTAATAGTTCACTTGCGAACCATTGAGATTTAGAATATGGTTCACATCCGAACTATATTTAGTTCGAGTAGCAGCATATCTATGAAAAATCAAAAGTCAATTGAAGAAATTGTCGCAAACGAGAAACATCACGCGAACAATCAAACAGAGTTAGCTATTGCCTTGCATAATTATGTAAGAGATAACGTGCTCTTTGGATTCACCCCTTATTTTGACGCTGCTCAGCCAATAGAAACACTGAAGTTAAGGCTTGGGCATTGTAATCCGCAAGCCGATTTAATGGTGAAGCTGTTTAGAGAAGCGGACATTCTTGCGAGGTTTAGACCAGCGACGATTAATAATGAAATATTACTTGGCGCGGTAACAACACCTAGACACCTGTCTCACGTTTTTACCGAAGTCCAATTGAACGAGAAATGGTTGCGATTAGATAGCTATATCCTCGACCCAAAACTGAGAATCAATGCGCTTGAACGGCTAAAACTAGATGGGCTCGAACTTGGCTATGGAACTCATATATCGGCAACTGGTGAATGGGATGGTAAAACTGATGCGTATTCTCAAGTAGCCACTAAAGATATGATCTTGGAATTACACGAACCAGTTGAAAATATAGAAGAATTTTATCAATCCTCGAATTATCGGCATCGAATTCTAAAAGTGCCTTTTAGTACTTTGATGGCACCGGCTAGATTGTCTAAGTTGACCTTCTCAAAACTAATGAATTACAGGCTTGAGCGTTTAAGAAATCAATCGTAATCTGAGCAGCAGACGATGGGTGGGATTTGTAATGATGAGTGCAAATTTTTGATTAAATACGTAAATCATTTTCATCTTTCAACGCCTAGCTTGACTATGACGAAGAAATTGAATGTTGTTTCTAGATCGCCCTAAATAGAGTCACTCAACGACTAAATAACAGGCCGGTGAAAAACGAAGCTTTTTGGCGGTTCGAGGCAGCTTTCCTAATGAATGACTTGATCTCATTAGTAGAGACAAACAATGACAATTAGTTTTAGTCTTGTGGCTACTAATTTGAGTTGATGTTCTAAATTAGATTTCCCCTCGCCGGGGCGGGCCTTCATTTCTTTGCTTGTCCAAAGAAACCGAAGCAAAGAAAGACCCCGCAAATGTTGGCCCCTCTGGGGTACCCGAATGTAGTTTTCTATAATTGGCGCTGCGCAAACTCGCTTTGCTCAGACACGTGCTCGCGACTACCCCAATTATAGAAAACTAAATTCGGCCAACCATTTTTAATGCGGATTCTTGAAACGCCTCGCCTTCGGCGTGCGTCTGTAAGTTGCCCTAAGCGGTCATTTTTCGCGAAATTAAAACACTGACAATTAACTTTAGTCTTGTGGCTACTAATTTGAGTTGATGTTCTAAGTTAGAT
>CAZEXS010000009.1:0-73946 GCA_964516915.1 uncultured Gammaproteobacteria bacterium | reverse complement strand
CAAAACGTTGTTTGAATGAAAAGGTGTGATATGAATGATGTCTATCGAATGTATGGCGCGGAGTTTTCGCTTTATTCTGGCAAGGTGCGCTCGTATTTGCGTAAAAAGGGCGTGCCGTTTGAAGAAATCACGTCAACCGTCGGCGTTTACAAAGAGTTTATTATTCCTCGTACTGGGGTACGTTTCATTCCCGTTTTACAAACACCTGAAGATCATGTCTATCAAGACACAACGGTTATCATTGATGAATTGGAAGCACGCTTCCCAGACCATAGCGTTTACCCCAGCACGCCGCGTCAAAAACTGGCGTCATTATTGCTCGAAGTCTATGCCGATGAGTGGCTGGTGATACCGGCCATGCATTATCGTTGGAACTACCCAGCTACCAATGAAAAGTTTATCTACCGAGAGTTCGGCTCAATGGCTTTGCCTAAAATGCCAGCATTTGTGCAACGAATTATAGGCAAGAAGATTGGCGCAAAATTTAAAGGTTTTGTGCCTAAACTGGGAATATACGAACACAATATCGCGGCAATTGAACAGAGTTACGTAGCGCTGTTGGGCGATTTGCAAAAACACTTTGAGCAGCATGACTTTTTGCTCGGAGGTAAGCCATCGATTGCCGATTTTGGTCTGATGGGGCCTTTGTATGCGCATTTGTTTCGTGACCCCGCGCCAGGCAAACTAATGCGTGAAAAAGCCCCAGCTGTCTGTGAGTGGGTAGAAAGAATGAATGACGATCAAACTTATCTAAACCAAGGTGACTATCTTGCTGATGACGAAGTTCCAGCAACATTGATGCCGATATTGCAGAGAATGGCCGGCGAACATTTACCGGTGCTGCAAGATACAGACCGTTTGTTGGATGAATGGAAGACGGCCAATCCTGATACCCATGAAGTGCCGCGATTTATCGGTATGCACAGGTTTACTGTGGAAGGGGTTGAGGCCGAACGTAGCGTGTTACCGTATTGTTTATGGATGTATCAACGCCCGGTTGATTTCTATCAAAGTGTGGACGATAAATCGGCTTTAGACGCCATGTTAGCCGAAGCGGGTTTTGGCGATGCTCTCAAGGCCGGCTTGAAAAATCGTTTGGCCAGGCCGAACAATCAATTACGGCTTGTCTGAACTCTGCCAAGGTAAGATTAAGCAAGACCTCAAGTAAGCACCACTAGGCTACGATAAAGCTAGCTTCTGGGTGCCGGAATTCCAAAACGCAGCGAATAGTAACGCCCAATGTCGCGCGCGCTTTCGATAAAGGTAATTCCATTGTTAACTTGGATTCCGCAATTGCCGAACACCATGCTTGAGTCATGCAGCACTAAGGTTGGGCAGTTCTGATGCTCTTCACCTAATAGCTCGACAATTTCTCTGCGCGGTTTGGCAATATTTTGGTAAACCACATTCACTGTTTCTTTAATCGCTGGAAAGTAGGCAAGTACACCCCACAGTTCAGCACATTCTGGGCAATACTGTCGCTGCCCGCTATCTTCAAAGCCCGGAGCTAGAAGATACAAAGTATCTTTGTGCACGTTTTTTTAACCCTCTGCTATACCCATAAATCAGATGTTCTTATCAATTTATACTAATAGCCAGTTAATAGCTAATGAATGTCTAGAGTATTGCGTATGCAACTTCGGCTTGCGTTTGCAGCGATATTTGAATTCGGTGTTCGGGGGCGATGAAATTGACGGTCTCACATCTTAGCTTGCGAAAAAAATTGACGAGTGGCATCGTCTGCCGGGTAAAACGTTTCTATTCTTAACTCATTCGCGGTGATATCTTGGGCGGTGCCGAAGGTGGATATTACTGAACAGAGCTTCAAGGTCTGTTGTGCGACGCTAAATTCGAGTGGTAGCAGCGGCACTAGATTCATGGTGTCGACGATATTTGTATTAGTAAGGTTGTCGGGTAAATCAGCGCATTTTTCAAGCATTTGATAGCGTGTCATCATTTCAGGGTCTCTTGATTCCAGCGCTTCTTTTTTTAGTCTGCGCATAAACTGCAAAGTGACCTCGTTCGAATTGCTAATAAAGCTTCTTAACCCCTGGGGATGCAGCGTTAGCAGCGCTATATTGTGAGATCCGTCATCACCAATCGCCTGCCATATCTGTGCTGGATCGCCGAAGAGCGTGAAAAGGCTGTCGGCCGCGGTGTTTTTCATCTTGATATTCCAATACCGATCAAGCACGAACGCGGGGTACGGTTGGTGGTGCTCTAACATATCGGTGAGGATGCTGCTAATGGGTTCCATGATCGGCTCGTTTAAATCGTACTCTGTGTAAAGGCTGGCAAAGCCCGCCAAATTTAAAATTTGGTTGCGATCACGTAACGGTACTTCCATGGCATCAGCAAGTCGCAACACCATTTCTCGGCTCGGTTGACTGCGCCCGGTTTCTAACCAGCTCACGTGGCGCTGCGATACGTCGGCCGCCAGCGCTAAATCAAGCTGTGACATTTTGCTATGCTTACGCCAACCTTTTAAGGCAACATTAAATTGGTTTAGATGGCTTTGATCAGCGGTTTGATTGGAATTCTGATGGGTGTTTTGATGAGAGTTGTGACGATCGGTGGACATTGCAAGGGCCTGTTCTGAGCGATGGCCTTATATAGTAAAAGCTCTTGATGCTTAAGTTCAATGACCTGTGAGGTAATTGCCAGCCTTACCTTAAGACTTCACACTAAATAGAACTTTTTATCGGAGATCTATTATGAACAAAAAAATTCTGTCTATCTGTTTACTCATACCGTTCGGTTTGTTGACGGCCTATGCAATCTATGATGTTGGCTATATCGGCATATTTGATTACCACCGACACAGCTCAGCTGGTTGGCAAGTGTTCGCCGATTTGGTGATTGCCTGCGTGCTCATATTGACTTGGTTGATTCCTGAAGCAAAACGTAATGGGCGCAATCCTTGGCCGTTTGTGGCCATTACTTTGTTTGCTGGCAGCATTGGCCCGTTATTGTATCTTGCAAGTGGTCGTGCAACGAAATCAGCTTCTCATTAAACCGGCAAATTGAAACGGCTCAACAGCTGAGACAAAAATTTGATTAAAATAAAGCGAGGCATTCAATGAATCTACTGGTCACTATTAGTTTAATTATTGTTGGGATTATTCACGTCGTGCCTGCCATCGGTGTGCTTGGAAACCAACAATTGGCAATGTTGTACGGATTAACACTGAGTGATCACAATCTTAGTTTACTCATGCGACACCGAGCGGTGTTGTTTGGCTTGCTAGGTGGGCTGTTGATTGTAATGGCGTTTAGATCAACGTTGCATTGGCCGGCACTGTTTATCGGCCTTATAGCCACGGCTTCATTTGTTCTGCTTGCTTTAGATTATCAAAAGCTCAATGAACAAGTGGCGCGAGTGGTGACGTTTGACTTCGTCTGCGTGGTGATCTTAATTGTAGCAATGTCAGCGAAAGCATTTTGGGGAGAGTCCTGAGTATAGAACTCGGCTACTTAGGGTCTGATATTTCGTCTTTAGGTGCAATTCCCATTGATATTGAACCTGGGGAGTAATTAATACAGCCGGCCACACTCATCATGCCAGAGACCACCGTAACCCCATTGGCTTTGGCTTTGGCTTGCAATGACTTAAAACTCTCCATTTCATGCAACTCTTTCAGTAGACCAGCGTAGGCGATATTAATAATCGGCATGTACAACCCGCTATCAATGCAGTCTTCGGCATATTTAAATACTTTTTGGGTCGCTTGGTCGTATCTCAGTTTGAGGTTGGTCGGTTTTAATTTGTCATTCGAAATCTTTATGATGGGAGAATAACTTCTAAGTTGCTTCGACACCGCAGTTGCAAAAGAAATGCTCTTGAAGCCAACAAATTTCAACCTCTTTCTCGCGTACAAAATATCTTTGATAACGGAATAGGTCCTGATTTTGCTTTTGAACTGATCTATTTTTCTTAAGCACAAATCCATGTCGGTTTCTTTTGACAAAATAGCATCGGAATACAAAGCCAGTAAGGTCTGCCCAGAGCTAGAGGTACCGCTGTTAACGCAATGCATTTGAAATGGTTGTGAGATCTTTGCCATGTCTCTTAAGACTTTGGCTTCTTTATCTATTGATTGCGCACATTCATCGAACGATGCGTATACCACGCTTAGCAGAGCTGACGTCGTTTGGCACACTGCGAAGTCGTAGCTTGGTACCACATCGTTTAGCAGGTGCACCATAATTTGTTCGTGAGTGGGGCTGGTTGCATCGACGGTTGACTCAGCATCGATTCGGTTTTTACTGTAAAACCTGAGCAACGATTTATTATCAACTGGGTCAAGGAATCTTTCAGACCCGATGGTGATATTGAGCGGGATTACTTTTATCCGATCTCGATTCTTAAGAACGTGCTCGGGAACGCTTGCCATTGAATCAACTACGACGACATATTTCATAATACTGCTTAGAAACTTAGGTTTTGGTTCTGGGTTGAGCTGGGAAATCGTTAAACCTGCCGAGGCTAGTTTAGGATTAAACTATTTTAAACTGGGTTTAAATCAGTGTGGGTAAGACTGATTCAAAGCCATTGAGTCTACCATGCTAAGTTACCATACAAAATGTAGTTAAAGTAAAAGGGATTGTTACGTTTTTAAAAAATATGAGCTAAAACGTCGAGCGAAGCTAATAAGGTGGTCTGGTTCGACTGTTTGATACCCATAAGGTCTAACAGTGCAAAAGTCGCCGCTTAAATCATTGATTATGAAGTGTATTCATTAAAGGCTTAAATAGAACTCATTGCATTGATGGTTGACAATATAGTAAGCCAAAGAACTTGGCGGTATACTGATTTCACATCGAATCATGGCCATCGAGGGCAAAGAATGAACCAAGCTGAGAAAGACATAAGGGTACAATTGGCGGCCTGTTACCGTATTTTTGACTATATGGGGTGGAGCGAACTAATTTACAATCATATTACCGTTAAAGTGCCAGGCGAAGACCAACACTTTTTGATTAATCCGTATGGACTTCATTATAAGGAAGTTACTGCGTCGAACCTGGTCAAGGTAGACATTGATGGTAACGTCGTTGAAGAGACAGATTACCCGGTAAACCCCGCCGGCATGCTGATTCATTCGGCAATACATGGCGTGCGTGAAGATGCTCACTGTATTGGCCATATTCACTCAACTGCCGGTATGACGGTGGCTTGCCAGCAAGAAGGCTTGAGAATCGACAACTTTTATTCGGTCTTGCTTTATGGCCAAGTTGCGTATCATGACTTTCAAGGGATTACCGTGGTGGACGGCGAAAAAGAAGACTTGATTGCGAGCCTAGGACAGCGCAACTTTTTAATCCTGCGAAGCCATGGTTTGTTGACCTGTGGCCAAACAATCCCTGATATGTATATGAACATGACATTACTCCAGCGTTCGTGTGAAATACAAGTTTCAGTTGATCAAACTGGCCGTCCCATAGTGCCGGTCTCTGAAGAAATTGGCAAAAAAACTCAACAGCTACTGGCATTGCAGATGCAAAATAACGGCGGTGCTCCTCAAGGTGAGCTTGAATTTAATGCAATGCAACGTTTAGTGGATCGTCAAGACGATTCGTATAGAGATCTATAGATATTTGGTACTTAATAATTCGCCGGCTTCGATGTGCGGCGTTGCACAGCCGAGATTATTACGCTGCCTTTGCTTTGGATTAGACCAATAGCTTACGATAAGAACTTACGACAAAAACTGGTTTATCAGGCCGTTTTATTTTGCAACTTGGATTACAAATACAATGAACAAGCATTCTGTCTCGGATTTATTTAAAGGCGCGGTGGAGATTGGCCGTGATGTCACAATCAAGGGCTGGGTGCGCACACGTCGTACCTCAAAGGCCGGTATCTCATTTATTGCTATTCATGACGGCTCATGTTTCGACGCCATTCAGATCGTTGCACCGGATTCGCTGGCTAACTACGATGACGTCACTAATATTGGGACGGGCTGCGCGGTCATTGCAATTGGAACCTTAGTGGAGTCGCAGGGCCAGGGCCAGTCGGTTGAAATTCAGGCGTCGTCGATAGAAGTTGTGGGCTGGGTAGATGACCCTGAAACGTATCCGATGGCGAAGAAGCGACACACCTTTGAGTACTTACGTACACAGGCTCATTTACGGCCCAGAACAAACGCGATTGGCGCGGTGACGCGTGTTCGTAATACCTTGTCGAATGCGATTCATAATTATTATTACAAAAATGGTTTTCAATGGGTAAATACGCCCATCATCACCGCCAGCGATGCAGAAGGGGCGGGTGAAATGTTTCGCGTATCTACACTCGATGCCATGAATTTACCGCGTAACGATGAGGGCGTGGTAGATTATTCGAAAGACTTTTTTGGTGGCGAGAGCTTTCTGACTGTGTCTGGGCAACTGAACGTTGAGTCTTATTGTCTTGCGATGTCGAAAGTTTATACCTTTGGCCCGACGTTTCGAGCCGAAAATTCCAATACCAGCCGACACCTCGCTGAATTTTGGATGGTCGAACCGGAAATCGCGTTTGCCGATCTCGAGGACGATGCCGCCTTGGCGGAAGATTTTCTTAAACACTGCATTAAAGCGGTATTGGAAGAGCGAGCCGACGATATGGCGTTTTTTCAACAACGTGTTGATAAAGGCGTGCTAGACAGGCTGCAAAACGTAGTCGATACGGAATTTGTGCATATGGATTACACAGACGCTGTCACGATATTGCAAGACAGTGGTAAGACATTTGAATTTCCAGTGCGGTGGGGGATTGATTTGGCGTCTGAGCATGAACGATTTTTATCCGAAGAATACGTCAAGGGTCCGGTGGTTTTGAAAAACTACCCGAAAGAAATTAAAGCGTTCTACATGCGGATGAATGACGATGAAAAAACCGTGGCTGCCATGGATGTGTTGGTGCCTGGTATCGGTGAAATTATCGGCGGAAGCCAACGCGAGGAACGGCTTGACATGTTGGATGCTCGCTTTCCTGATCAGCACACCAAAGAACATTTGTGGTGGTACAGAGAGCTTCGCCAGTACGGCACAGTGCCACACGCTGGTTTTGGTTTAGGCTTTGAACGTCTTATCAACTACGTTACCGGCATGGAAAATATTCGCGATGCAATTCCGTTTCCCAGAAGCCCCGGTTCCGCTGAATTTTAAGCGTATAAAAATAGCCGTTCTTGGGTTGCGTGATCGTCGCTGATGATTGCGCGTGTTTTAGCCAAAATCAGTAAGCCATAGGCTTGGGTTAATTTGTTGGAGTTTACTTCCGAAACCCGCCATAGAGCTTCGTTTTTTTGCGTACACTACGGGTATGGCTTCTATAACTGACGACCAACTTTGCCGTGAGTATTCGCGCGCTAGACTAAGCCGCGACGCGCGCTTTGACGGCTTGTTTTTTACCGCTGTCATCACGACTGGAATATATTGTCGCTCGATCTGCCCAGCAACGCCGCCCAAAGAAACCAACGTTGAATATCATCAATCATCGATTTCAGCGCAACAGGCGGGCTTTCGGCCTTGCCTTAGGTGTCGACCCGATAGCGCTCCAAATTCATATGCGTGGATTGGAACCGAAACCACCGTCAAACGAGCGGTCCGACTTATCGACAATGGTGCATTACAGGAGCAGTCGTTAGAAGCGCTTGCAACTCGTTTGGGAGTTAGCTCCCGGCACCTTCGAGCGTTGTTTCAACAGTACCTTGGTACATCTCCCAAAAACTACGCCTTGCATCGCCAATGCCTGTTTGCAAAGCAACTGCTGCACCAAAGTGATTTGTCGATTGCGGATATCGCATTCGCTTCTGGTTTTAATAGCATTCGTCGCTTTAACGAAGCCATGCAGCAACGCTTGTCATTAACCCCCAGCCAAATTCGCGCTAAGCAGGCATCTGACTCCGGCGATTTCATTCATCTGAAAGTGGCGTTTCGCCCACCAATGAGGTGGGACAAAATCATCGGCTTTTTAAAATTGCGAGTGATCGATGGCGTTGAATGGGTGCTTGATAATCGCTATGGGCGAACCTTCGAGTTTGCTGAGTCGCGGGGTTTTTTTGAGGTTTGGCCTGACGTGCATAAAAATTATCTGCACTTGAAGCTACAAATTAGTGATATCAAGCATTTGTCAGCGGTGGTGCAACGGGTGAAGGTTATCTTCGATCTGGATGCACCTATGGAATTGATCGATCAGCAGCTCTCTAACGTTGTAGGCGAGTCATTTAACTACCAAGCCGGTTTGCGCATACCTGGGGTTTGGGCGGGTTTTGAGTCAGGTGTGCGAGGCATATTGGGGCAGCAAGTTTCGGTCAAGCAAGCCCATCGCTTGGTGGCAACGCTGGTCGAGGAGCTTGGTGCACCTGTCGGCTTTGCACACGGCCAGGCAAAATTTTATTTTCCGACGCCAGAAGTCATAGTAGACAGTGAGCTGGCGTTTTTTCGCATGCCTCAATCTCGCAAAGACACCCTGCGCCGACTGGCGGACTACGTCTTAAGTGTCGAAGAACCTGACAATTACGATGACTGGCTAGATATCAAAGGTATTGGTCCCTGGACGGTCAACTATGTCAAACTGCGTGCTGGTAAAGATCCTGATGTGTGGCTATCAGGTGATGCGGGCATCAAAAATGCGTTGAAGTTATTCGAGACTGAGCTGGATATTGATGCCGCAAAGCCGTATCGAAGTTACTTAGGGTTTCAGTTGTGGAACCTGCTTGGCAGTGAATGATGGCTTGGCTTGTTAGGACTTATTCGAGAGGAATGGCGAACCAGTGCCTTAGACCAGAGTCTTGAAGCACGAGCTTTGTAAATAAAATATAAAACGAGTGCTGTTAAGAGAAGCACGATACAAATACGAGATTATGCCCATGCTTTACCGAGATTATTTATCAACGCCTATTGGAGACCTTGAAACGGTCGCTAATGAAACAGGGTTGTGCTCCGTGTATTTTGTGGAAGCCAGAACTGCGGTTGATCCAAACCAGATAACGCAGGATGCAGTCCAACAATTGAGAGAGTATTTTGACGGCGCTCGACAAGCATTTGATTTGCCGTTGAGCGCGTCCGGCACCGACTTTCAGCGCTCGGTTTGGGCGCAACTGAGTAAGGTTGAATTTGCCAAGACCTGTTCCTATCAAGACATTGCTAACGCGATAGATAACCCCAAAGCGGTGCGTGCCGTTGGAGCAGCCAATGGTAAAAATCCGCTGACGGTTATCGTCCCGTGTCATCGTGTTATCGGTGCTGACGGTACTTTGACTGGCTATGCTGGAGGGCTGAAAAGAAAGGAATGGTTACTGCGACACGAAGGTGTGCTTAAAGCTTAGCTAACTTTACCTAATATTTACCTTATATCTGCCTTGTATTTATGTAGGGCCATGTCAGTACTTAAGGGTGAGTCGTTGATTTCGCCCGAAATCGAGTCGTCGATACCGATCGAATTCAAAGCGAGTTACAAAGCATCTGTCTTGAAACCTTAGTAGACTTGACTATTAACATCGCGAATACGCGAATATTCAGGCAATGAATGGGTGAAAGCTGGCTTTATGGCATCATTCTGAGCATAATGCATGCACTAAATCGAACGCTCGTTCGTTATTTTACTAAGGAAGCCACAGCGAGTCACTTAGGTCGCTAGCTGGAGTGCTTTTCGAAATAATTCAACAACCATATAGAGGCCAACTAGATGTTTAATGGTAGCGCTATCTCGGTAAAGATGCTCGAAGCGGGCATCGCCGAACTGAACTTTGACTTGCAAGGCGAGTCGGTTAACAAGTTTAATTCCCTCACGGTTAAAGAGTTGGGCGAAGCCCTTGAAGCTCTTGATAATGCCGACGACGTTAAAGGCTTGCTGGTTACCAGCGGCAAACCGGTGTTTATCGTGGGAGCCGATATTACCGAATTTGTGCCTTTATTCGGCGGTAACAGCGATATAGATGTCGGCAGCCATCTAGGAAAAAATAACGACAATCTTAACTTGCTTGAATCGTTTGATTTTCCTTCAGTGGTGGCGATAAATGGTTATGCCATGGGTGGCGGTCTTGAAATCTGTTTGGCTTGTGATTTTCGAGTAATGAGCAGCACCGCCAAAATCGGTCTACCAGAAACCAAGTTAGGAATCATTCCTGGCTGGGGTGGCACTGTTCGTCTGCCGCGTATTGCTGGCGCAGATACGGCTATCGATTGGATTTGTTCGGGTAAAGAACAAAAAGCCGATGTGGCATTAAAAGCGGGCGTGGTTGACGGCGTGGTTGCGCCAGACGATTTGCGCGACGCTGCTTTGCAAGTTTTGCAAGATGCCATTGACGGGAAAATGGATTATGAAGATCGCCGCGATCAAAAAGACGAGCCATTAAAGCTTAATGAAACTGAGTCTATGATGGTGTTTGAAACCTCTAAGGCTTTTGTTGCCGGCATGGCTGGCCCGCATTACCCAGCTCCGGTTCGAGCGATTGAGGCAATGCAACAAGCGGCTCGTAAGTATCGCGATGATGCGTTGGATATTGAGCAACAAGCATTTGCTGAGCTGGCTGAAACACCGGTTGCTGAAAGTTTGGTTGGTTTATTCTTATCCGATCAGTTGATTGGCAAAAAGGCCAAAGGCTGGGCCAAGAAAGCCGATAAAAAAGTTGAGCGTGCTGCGGTATTGGGCGCGGGCATTATGGGCGGTGGAATCGCCTATCAGTCGGCCATTAAGGGCACGCCAATTAAAATGAAAGACATCAATCAAGACGGTTTGGATCTTGGCTTGTCTGAAGCGAATAAATTGCTTTCAAAAGCGGTAAAGCGTAAAAAAATGACGGTAGAAAAAATGGGCGAAAACTTAGCGCGCATTGACCCTACATTGTCATATGATAATTTCGATGATATCGACGTGGTTGTGGAAGCGGTTGTTGAAAATCCGAAAGTTAAGCACGCAGTGCTGGCCGAATTAGAAGATAAAGTGACCGAGGACACAATCATTGCCTCTAACACGTCGACCATCTCGATCAGTTACTTAGCTGAAGTGCTAAAGCGACCTGAGAATTTCTGCGGAATGCACTTTTTTAACCCTGTGCATCGTATGCCGTTGGTTGAAGTGATTCGGGGTGAAAAGTCGTCTGATACCGCGATTGCCCGAACTGTGGCCTATGCCAATGCCATGGGTAAGAAAGCAATCGTGGTTAATGATTGCCCAGGCTTTTTGGTTAATCGAGTGCTGTTCCCGTATTTTGCTGGTTTTATGGATTTGTTGCGCGATGGCGCTGACTTCCAACAGGTTGACAAAGTGATGGAGAAATTTGGTTGGCCGATGGGCCCTGCTTATTTGATGGACGTGGTTGGTATGGACACAGGTCATCATGGGCAAGCCGTGATGGCTGAAGGTTTTCCAGATCGTATGAAGGGCACCTATAAAACCGGTGGTGATGCGATGTACGAAGCCAATCGTCTGGGCCAGAAAAATGGTTTAGGGTTTTATAAGTACGAAGTTGATAAACGCGGCAAACCTAAAAAGGTTGTGGATGAGGCGGCCTATGAAGTGTTAGCGCCGATCACCGCTGAGCGTAAGGAATTTACCCCTGAAGAAATCATTTCTCGCATGATGGTGCCAATGGCAACTGAGCTTGCTCGTTGTTTAGAAGAGGGCATTGTAGGCTCGGCTGCTGAAGCGGACATGGCGCTTGTTTACGGCGTTGGCTTTCCTCCATTCAGAGGCGGTATTTTCCGTTGGATCGATCAAATGGGCGCAGATGCATTCGTAGCCTTAAGTGATCAAGTTAAAGATCTGGGCATTTTATACGATGCAACTGAAACACAGCGTAAGATGGCTGCCGACGGCGCTAAGTACTACGCATAATCGAAACGAATTTAGAAGGTAAGTATTATGAGTTTGAATCCAAGAGACGCTGTGATCGTAGATTTTGCACGTACCGCAATGGGCCGTTCTAAAAACGGTTGCTTTCGTCATACTCGCGCTGATGAATTAGGTGCGGCCGTTATCCGCGGTTTGTTAGAGCGTAATGAAGCATTAGACGCTGACGAAATCGATGATTTGATTTGGGGCTGTGTGATGCAGCGCGACGAGCAAGGTTTTAACTTGGCTCGTTTCACCGGCATCATGGCCGGCCTGCCTGAAACAGTACCTGCGCAAACGGTAAATCGCTTATGCGGTTCATCAATGTCAGCCATGCATACGGCTGCCGCTAACATCATGGCCGGCATTGGCGATGTATACGTGGTTGGCGGTGTTGAACACATGGGCCATATCAGCATGAATGAAGGCGTTGATCCTAATCCTGAATTAGGCTTGTTTGCGGCTAAGGCGGCTGGCAGTATGGGCATGACCGCTGAAATGCTTGCACTGATGCACGGCATCAAGCGTGAAGATATGGATGCTTTTTCAGCGCGATCTCACCAGTTAGCGGCGAAAGCGCGCGCAGCGGGTAAGTTTGATAATGAAATTATTCCTGTCATGGGGCACGATGAAAAAGGCGCTCCATTTATGGTGACGCAGGATGAAACGATTCGTGAAGACACAACCCCAGAGGGTTTGGCGCAGCTGCGCCCGGTATTTAACCCTAAGGGCGGCACGGTAACGGCAGGTTCGTCATCGCAAATCACCGATGGCGCATCTGGCATGATCATTATGTCTGCAGAAAGAGCTGCCGATTTAGGCTTAACGCCAAAGGGCGTGATTCGAGCGACGGCCTTGGCCGGTGTTGATCCTTCAATCATGGGTTACGGACCTGTGCCTTCCACTGAGAAGGCCTTGGAACGCCTGGATATGGATATTGATGATATCGATTATGTCGAGCTAAATGAGGCGTTTGCAGCGCAATCATTGCCGGTCTTGAAAGACTTAGACCTGCTTGATGATATGGAAGATAAAGTGAATGTTCACGGCGGCGCTATTGCTCTTGGCCATCCCTTCGGTTGTTCAGGAACACGAATCTCAGGTTCACTCCTCACGGTGATGGAAGACCGAGATCAACAGTGGGGTATTTCCACTATGTGTATTGGCTTAGGTCAAGGCATTACCACGGTGATTGAGCGAACAAATTAAGCTTTAACGTTTACTCAAGCAGATAAAATAAAAGCCCCAACTGTGTGTAATCAGTTGGGGCTTTTTTATGCTTGGTATTTTAAAGCAGCAAGTTTACTGAAAAACAATTAATGGCCTAGTTATTCCGATAAGGTCTTTTTTAGTTTTAGCTCATTCAAATCGATACCTAGACGATTAATCATAGAATACAAGGTACTTCTATTTTTAAGCCCCATCATTTCGGCGGTGTAAGTAATATTGTTGTCGCACTTTTGCAGACTGTACATGATGATTTCTTTCTCAATGCCGGCGTGCAACTCCTTATAGACATTACTGCGATCGCTTTCTTGAATATAGTTATCCAGCAAGTCCATTAAATTGTTGGTTGTTTGCCGTTCAACAGAGAGCGGCATCACGCGGCGTATATCAGACAATTTATGCTTGGATTCAGTTTTAAGCACAATAACTATAAATAGCGTGGTTGCGATTGGCATCAGGCCGGTGGCGTTGACACTGATGTTCGCGATTTTAAATATCATTGCCAGTACCATAGTCAACGATATTGGTGCCAGTGCCCATAGGCTCAGCAGGCATCTAAATGAATCCAGTTGAGACTGAGCGCGGCGGTACCCTAAAAAGGTACAAACAAAGCCAGCCGTTAATGCGCCGAACATATAGATAATGAACAACGCGTAGTAACTTCCAATTTCGGCTGAAAGGGTATAACCGATGGAGTAGTAGCCTGAAATGATTTGGTCTGAGAATAAGACTAAAGCAGCAATGGTCGTGGCAGCCCCAACTGAAATAGCCGTCGTCATAAAAGTTTCAAACTTGCTAACGGAAAATGCATGCAGCAACATGTAGAGAACAACATAGATTGAAGCAACGTAATACAATCTAAACAGCATGTCAGATGATTGCACCGCGCCATGATAGAAATACCCAACGAATTCCATAAGGTTGTGAAGTGCGAATACTACGATTAATGCGAGAAATTGATTTGAAACCCGCGCCCCTTTAATCACATACCCTAAAACGCATAAATTAAATATGAGGCTAATTATTGATGGTATAAAAAATACGCTCATAAGGTTTACTCTCTCCTGGCCTTTCTCCTGGCCTTATACTATGTATCCAAACTGTCCCGCAACAAGCCCCGAACCAGCAAAAAGCCCTGCCACTTTGTCTCCAGATTTTAGGCTACCAGATGTTATCAGTTTTTTAAAGCTGATCGGTAGCGTCGCCGTTGTGATGTTGCCGAGCTTTGGGTAAGTTTTAACAATTTTACTTCGTTCAACCCCATGCAAGTGTTGTGTTTGGCGAAACGCGGTTTTACCGGTTTGGTGAGCGATCACCCAGTCGACGCTTGACCAACCCAGTTCTTCTAAGATTTCCTTATGCACTTGTTTGTTCATTTTAAGACCGCGAGCGACAATTTGGCTCATATTCATGTGTGCATCAATGCCTCCATCAGTCTTCCAGTCATACCGGCATAGCCCGTAATGACGGCTTTCACTCAGTTGGTGAAACTTTGAAAATCCTGACCGTTTGTCGAGCGAAGGGCCAACAATAATAGCACCACCGGCATCGCCCACTGATAACATGCCCCATAAATGCTTGGCTTTGTCGGTGGAAAGGCCTTCTTTTAGTTGCTCTGCGACCACACGTGCTACTCTAGTGCTCACTTCACCGGTGACTACCAGAGCATAGTTAATCGAGCCTGTGTCAATTAAACTGTCGGCAATCTTCAAGCCCTGAAAGAAGCCAAAACAGGCATTTGCGATATCAAAGGTGTAGGCGGCGTTCAAACCCAGTGATTCTTGTACTACATGTGCCGTTGCGGGTTCCGGCATATCTCGCTCTATTCCACAAAAAATGACGGCGTCAATTTCACTTGGGTCAAGCTCAGGGTTTAATGCAAAGGCCTCTTTCGCTGCAGATATGGCGAGCGAAGATGGAGACTCGGTTTTACCCGCCATTCTTCGCTCCGTTATTCCCATGGATTGATCCATCCAATCGTAGGGCAGGCCGTAGTGAAGCTCAGTATTGATGTAGTGCATCAAGTCCTGAGAGGTAACTCGCTGTCTGGGTAGCTGGCTTCCGACCGCCATGATCTGCGAACGCATTACTGGTCGAAGTTGATGAATTTGCTTCAAGAGTTTGTGGTTGATTTGGTTCATGATATTTCTGAGTCGTTAAAAAGAGTTAAATATCAATACACCTGTCTATCTGTAATTGGTAGGAATTCGTGCGTAAAATACGGAAGTCTGTGCTGGTTTTGGACGAATTGTGCGCAAAATTGCCTCTGCATATAGTAATTATTAAGAAAGTTGTGCTGAGAAAACCGGATTGAAAAACCTCAAAATATGTAAATGAAAATTGATATTGAGACGAGGCTTGGATTGCAAGTTCCGATATTCCTTATCGGTATCCCATTGTTGGTAGAGCCTTTATTATCAAGGCTTCCTTGCTGGCGCTATTCTATGAGGTCTAAAGGCGGAACCAGGCTTAATTGAGGTTTTTGGAAATTCTCTAGGAAATGCTTAAGGTTTCTTGAAAACGCTACTAGCAAAAAAAACAGACACCTGATCTAGGAAAACCAGCCAGTTGTGGTATCTTATTGGAATGTGTATTGACGTGCACATACCCCATTTTTCGCAGATACCTCTAACCCCGGGACTGCAAATTTGGGTTATTTCATAGGAGCAAAAGGATTGCATGCCTTTGAAATTTAGAAGACATAAACCTTGGGGGGCATGTCTTCTGGAAAAAGGTCCTTGTATTTGGAGCAAGGGCCTTTTTTTTATATTCCCAAAATCTAGTTAAAAACTCTTTTTAACAACTTTCTTAACTTTTTGGTTTCCTGATCAATTCTTACATCAAGAAGAATAACTGACTTTTTATCGCATACATCTCGTGTCTGCAAATGTCTATTTTTCGTAATCGGCATTTTTGACTGCTAATATGTACATTTCTTAATGTCTTAAATTGAGACTCAACAATCGAAGGTGAACTATGCATCAATCAATTAGATCAAAAAATAGTATTCTGTCGTCGGGCATATATTTGCCTCCCCAGGTCGTTAAATCCGACGATTTATTAGCCGAAATTAAGTCGGCAGAACAATACGACCTACCCACAGATTGGATGAGCGACAAAATGGGCATCATTGAGAGACGTGTCGCCCCAGACACATTTTTGCCATCCGATCTTGCTATTCCTGCAGCGGTACAAGCATTGGATGAATGTAAGTCAGTATCTCATCAAGACATTGATTTAGTTATATTTTGTGGAATCGAGAGAGATCAGCCGGAGCCTGCTACCGCTCATATTATCCAGCATAGCTTGGGCCTTAATGCGAGGTATGCCTTCGATATTGCAAACGCTTGTTTCGGGTTTATCGATGGCATGCAAATGGCGGATTGTTATATAAAGTCTGGAATCGCCAAATACGCCCTGGTGGTTACCGGTGAAATACCAAGTAGAGTTTTACGTGCGGCCGTGGATATGTTAAAAAGGGGTGTCGATTTAAAGACAGCACGTAATATTATCGGTGCTTTGTCGGTTGGCGATGCTGGTGGGGCCGTCATTATCGGTCCCAGTTGTAATGATAAAACTTCTGGTTTTGAATTGTTCAACACAAATTCGTTCAGCCATTTGGCTGACAAGTGTATGTACAAGCAGCATAAAGATGGAAGTATTCATGGACATATGAACATGGCACACATGACGGTTGCGTTCATAAAACAGCATCACGAGTTAATTGACGACACGCTTGATAGATTAGGGTGGTCTGAATTTGATTGGTTATTAACGCATCAAATCGGTCAGAAGCCTTTTGAGCGGCTGTCAGCGTTGAAGGGGGTTTCTCCTTCTAAAATGATTAAAACGCTTGATAAGCTAGGAAATATTACCTCGGCGACGTTTCCTGTTAATTTTAAATTGTTGGAAGACAATGAGCTAGTGCGACCCGGCGATAAAATTGGTGGCTGTTTTGCAGGTTCAGGATTAGTGATAGGTCAGTTTGGCTACACCTTTTAAATTTAGAGTGTCGTGTAATTTAATAGTATCGAGCTTGTGGAGTTTGGTTATTAAGCTTTAGTTCGAGTAGTCATAACTAAAGTGACTATGAAGCTAGTTTTGCCGGCAAAGCCATAGCGTTTAAATCGAGATACAGCGGAAGAAGTATTGGGGCACCCCTGCAGTTTTGGGTAGTAAATGGATAATAAAGGGTGGTTAGTGATGATCGCCCGCTAATAGTGAGAATGGAATTATGAATATTTTGGTTTTACCTGCGTTGTTTGCGTTGATCGCTAAACTGGTTGTTATTTTTGTTTATCGGGATAGCATCTCATCATCAACCTACTTTAAATTGATGATTATGTTGTTCGCTAGCCATAATTTATGCGAGGTTTTGGTATTTTGGGAATATTTCAGGGGTATCAATGCCAACTATTTATTGAGAACCTACTACGTTATTTCCCTGGCTGTGCTTCTGTCGATCATTTTTGCAATTGCTGATATCAGCAATCAAAAGCAACGAGTTAATGCCACCCCAATATCGTTCATATTTACTATAGCGAGTCTGGCGATACTGTTCTCCAATAAAATTGTGGCAGGCGCCACTGAGCTTGGCTATGTATTGACAGCGGTGCGCGGTGCTTATTATTGGGTGTTTCAAACGGTCGCACTGGTTTTTCTTGCACAGATGATTTATTTGCTGGTATCTGGTTATAGAAGTAAACAAAGTCATGAATCTCAGATTCGCTGTGCTTATACAGCTCTGGCATTGGTGCCTCAGCTGTTAGCTGTAATTGCCGTAATTACACTGATGCACTTCGGCTTTAAGGTTAATGGGGCGGTGATTTTTCCGGTAGCCACAACCCTGTTTCTTTTCATTATGTTTGCCAGCGAAGATCAGCATAAGATTACGGATATTCGCCGTTTTATTCCTTTTTCCGAGGAACGACGAACGTCGAACCAGATTATGGATATATTTTCTAAATACGCTCAGGATAAGTCTAGCTATCGCGAGTCGATCAGTGAAATTGAAAAGCTATTGGTTGAGCATAAGTACGAAAAACACGACAGAAATGCCACGTACACGGCAGAAAGCATGGGCATGCCTAGATCTTCTTTGTACTCATTGTTTAATCGCCTTGGGGTAAAAAAGGATTAACCATTGATAGCTGAGGGCTCTATAAAGGGCTCATTTCATTTGGAATGAGTTTGTGGCTTAGCTCTGACCTAGAACCCTTTTAATTAAGCGTTTAATGCGTTGGCTTCGGGTTTGCATCAGTGCTTGCTCTAGTTCTTTATTGTGTGACATAACACGATCCATCTCGGCTGCTCGTAGTGCCAAGTGGTGACGCTCATTTTCCGTATGTTGCAATTTGGCTTCTAGGGCATCGATGTCGGCACGGGTTTCGTGCGCTTTGTTGCCCAGTTTTACAATTGATGCAGATTGCTCATCGACCAATTTAATGAGTTTCTCAAAAGCTTGCTGGTAATTCGGGTCGTAAGTCAGGCGCAGCGAGAGTTTTATCTGCCGCACGGCGCTCAAGTTTGGATGATCAGTCAGGTCAAATAGAAGGAAAGGATCACTGTTTAAGGCGATAAAGCTCATCGAACTTGAATCGCTGACTGTTTGACCTTCATTGCTGATTTCGACATTGCACAGCTCGGCGCTATTGGCGATCTCATTTGTCGTTGAGGCTTTCCAGACGACCTTGTCAGCGGCATCGTGCAGGCTTACAGAATCGAAATGAAACAGACCGGTATTGTCAATTGGGTCAACTCGCAGAATCGATTTATTAGAATCAAACTGTCTAAACTCACCGCTTACAAGCTGTGTTTCGGAATTTGCGTGCCAATTTAGATAAATGGCATTTGCTTGGTCGAAATTATTGTCTTTGTCGGCCCAAGTTACGCATGCCGTTGGCGTTCGGTGTTTTTGTTCGACTATTTCCGATGAAAAACTTTGTTGCAAAGCCATACTTACCGAGTGCGCGTTGAAGGTGCTGGAGATTTCAAGTTGCACTTGTTCTTCAAGGCGAATAAAACCGTCAATCTCTCGGTCACTTGATACCAAGTTCAAATAATGTCGAACCAAGGAGTCGATATTTTGGAACCCCCAGTGATCGCAATACTTGTGCAGTATGCCGCGGTTTTCAAACGCGAACCAAAGCAGTGCGCGAAAAAATACAAAGTCTGGGCTTATCGGTTCAGTTATTTGCCATTCTGGATCAATGATGCGGTAGTGGTCTTTAGAGGGGCTGGTATTCGATTCAGTATTTTGATTGTCGGTACCATCTAGGCAGGCCGCAGCGCTCACAATATTGAAAGGTGTAAGGTCATAGGCGTACGATGAAAAATTGTCTTCGTTTTTTGCCAATTTGCTATTCGCCAATTCATTAAGCCAGTCATGATACGTGGTTAATAATTGTGTAAACGTAGCATTGTCATTGTTTAAGATCGCCGTTATCCAGGCGTCTATCAGTAGCGGGCCGTCATGGAATGGCTGTGGTTCAAGATTTTGTTTAAGTAAAGTGCCGTTGCTTACGTCGACTAGAGAGGACGTTGGAATGGCAATTTGCTTGCGTACCATGTCTTCATCGCTGCGTTTATAGGTAATGGCGCGCCAGAAAGGTTGGCGGCGGCTTCCGGGGAAGTGGGTGAAATCACGATCGTATAGCTGTTTTGCGGAAGCAGCCGTTTTGCCTGCAAATACGACGTAACGTGATGCCATCGAGGACAGAGCCTCGCCTTGCTCCTTCAGCGCCTTATACATCGCATATTCGTTAACGTTCGACGCCGCTACCGAGCCAATGCGATAGAAGTGATTGAGTGCGCTGTTTGAGTTGTCGAGGTAGTCTAACGATAATAAATTGGGTACAGACTGATGAGAGGAGAAGCTGGCATTAGTATTGGGGCTTGCAAAGCCACTATCGTGCAGCGCCTGAGTTATCTCGCTCAAATTGAATAACGTTTGATGCTCTGGGGCATAAAGATCAGCATGCAGTCCTTCATTATCTGCCTCGTGCGGCTCAATATTCAACCATTTCGACAGACGATGTGGGTTCTTGAGACTTACCAGTAACACGCCGTTTTCGGAAAGCGCATTATTCAGCTTGATTAAAAGCTCTTTGGTTTTGATTTTATCGAGGTTTAAGTCTTCTAGCTTGCCGATAAAAATCAAACCATAGTGCTGGTCGGGAAGACACAGCTGCTCTAGGTTAAGCGAAACGGTGTGAATGTTGTCAGAGTTCGCATGACGCTGGTGAGCCAGTTTGGCTCTACCCAGATCGCTTATTATCGAATCGACTTGTTCAAACACTTCGGAAATAAAATGCGCGGTACCGCCAAAATCTTGAGTTAAATCCAGCGCATGCTGTCGTGAAGGCAGCTGTGTAAAATCACAAGCCCGGAGTACATTGTATGGGCCATGCCCAAACTCGTACCGAAGTTCTGGAGTGTCGAGCTGAGCTTCGAGTTCAGGGGAGAAAAGGCCGCTATTGATGTTTGCGTTGATTAACTTTGGTACCGCGATATTCAAATAGCTTGATAGATCACTTTCGACGCTTGATCTGTTGGGCTCTCGATACACGCTATCTATGCAGCTGAGTTCTGGATTGCAGGCATTAAGTGCAGTTGGCTTCATGCTGATGGCGTTTTAGTTCAAGTGAGTTATTGTTAGTCGTTAGATACGATTGCATGCGCCAATAGGCTGCCCATTTTAAAAACAGCTATTTTAAATGGTCATGGGTTCGGTTAATTTGTGCAGAGTTCAAACTAAGTTAAAAATAAGTGGAAACCGATCCAACGCATTCAGTAAATCTAACATAATACTGGATGGCTGGGGTAAGATCATTGCTGCCGCTACTCCATCGAGGCAATGGTGGGTTTGTTGCTTGAGTACCCATTAACTATGTATCAGAATTTGTTTCGTCGTTGTCAACAAAGGAGCGGTAGCCTGCGAAAACCAACATTGGTAACCAGCTTAACGCGATGGTGTGCTTTAGCAACCAACCGAATTGTGCAGGGGACGCGAGTGCGACGAACGAGGTGAGTGTGGCGAGTACCGCCACTGCACCAACCGGTTTCCATACACGGTTGTCGGTTTGGTATATGTAGTATGCGGCGCCGAAGCTACTGAGTGCGATCGCAATGAACTTTGCATAAACAGGCATCCATAACATTTTTAGTAGATCTAGAGCGTAGAAATCAGACGTTAATTTCAAAAGGATGATGTTTTCAATGCCATCAAAGCAGCCAGAGCTGAGGCCAATAACGGCCGATACCAGCATGATTTTCTTTTTACTAGCCTGATAGACGCTCAAACTAAATAGAGCTAAAAAGGCCGCATACAGAATCATGAACCCGAAGTCCCAAACATTACCTTGGTCCATCATAGTGATTCGGTCAGCTCGATTAGGGTCGCTTTCGACTCCAAAAATAGCTTCTAAATGCGCTGGCGTTTCCGCCATCTCAAAAGCGAACACGGGGCTGCCATAGCCGCTTACATCCATAGCGGCCTGTTGAGGAAATATGGGTAAAAGGTAGGCGCTCACAAGAGCCGTTGCTAGTGCAAATGCGAACGTAAGTCGCCAGTAAAGCTGACTGTTTGAAGGTTGCATAATTATTCGGTTTTCACTGTTTTTAGTTCTAACTGCTTTTAGTTCTAACTACTTTTAATTCCAACTGCTATGGCTTTTAACCGCTTGATTTTCGCTATTTATTAGAGATCATACAGCGAAAAATGGTCGTTGAGTCTGAAATCAAGCCGTCTCTTGTGTGATTATGGCAGCGATAACTGCGTTTCATGTGCGAATTAGGCGAGACTGGTTATAATCATCTTGTAGTTTGCATAAAGCAGCGCAATACAAGGTCGTTTATTATTTGATATTGGCTGCTTGAGACATGTGCGTTTGGTATCAGATTTTGGTATCAATCGTTTGTGAAGAGTTATTTGAGTTATTTGAGTTAAGTGCTTGGCCGGTCTCGGGTTTGTATTGAGCATTTATCTGAAAAAACTTTTAAGGTAATTAAAATGCAAACCACTGAAAGCGCAGCGCAAGCTGTTGAGATACCTGTTCGCCCTAATATCATCGTTGTTGGCGGCGGTGCAGGGGGGCTAGAATTGGCCACCAAATTAGGGCGAAAGCTGGGTAAGAAACAAAAAGCGAATATCACGCTGATTGATAAACACCAAGTTCACATATGGAAGCCTTTGCTGCATGAAGTTGCAACTGGCTCGTTAGATACGGAGATTGATGGTGTTGTTTATCGAGCCCACGCCAAGCGACACCATTATCAGTTCCAACTGGGTAACGTGACGGCAATAGATCGAGAACGTAAAATCCTGAACTTAGCGCCGATTGTCGATGAAGAGGGCGCCGTGTTAGTCGATGAACGCAGTTTACCTTATGATATTTTAGTGTTGGCCATCGGCAGCATTAGTAACGATTTTGGTACACCTGGGGTACAAGAGCATTGTCTATTGCTTGATTCAAAGATTCAGGCTCAACATTTTCAAAAAAAGTTGTTGAATCATTTTCTGCAAAAATCAGCTTCTAATGAAGGTGGCCGAATAAAACTGGCCATTGTTGGTGCTGGGGCGACGGGTGTCGAGTTATCCGCTGAGCTAAACCACGTGGTAGAGGTGGTGAGTGTTTACGATGGCGCCGCCGGCACAGGAACTCAATTGGCGATTGACTTGATTGAGGCCGGCCCTCGAATATTGCCAGCTTTGCCAGAACGCATATCTGAATCTGCAACTCAAGAGCTAGAGAAAATGGGTATTCGAGTACTGACTGATACCCGAATCACCGAAGCTAACGACAGGGGCTTTATCGATGCCGACGGCCAAATGATTGAGGCTGATATGACGGTATGGGCCGCTGGCGTTAAGGTCGAGTCTTGGTTGGCGGATGTGGGTCTAAAGGTGAACCGAATCAATCAAGTGAGTGCGCATCGTACTCTCAAGAGTGTTAGCGACGAAAGTATCTATGTCATTGGTGATTGCTGCCACGTCGACATGCCAGACGGCAGCGTGGTGCCGCCACGGGCGCAGTCAGCGCATCAAATGGCGTCAGTGGTGGCGCGAAATGTCGTTAGAGAGCTGAACGGTAAACCGTTAATTGAATTTAGTTACACCGACTACGGGTCGTTAGTAAATCTTGCTCGATTTGCCACGGTCGGTAATTTAATGGGTAATTTAGTGAAAGGCTCGATGTTCATCGAGGGCAAGATTGCTCGCTTAATGTATTTGTCGCTATATCGTATGCACCAGTTGGCAATTCACGGCTACCTCAAGGGGCCATTCATAATTTTGCTCAGTCAGGTTTCAAAAATTATCCGACCTAAGATCAAGCTTCATTGATGTGTGGCGTCATTATCAGTAAGCGCTGAAATTGAGCTGACGCACTAAACTTTACTGATATCTAATTTGATTTGTGATGGATAGATAAAGGTCGTCCAGAGACGCCGGCTTAGGCCTTCAAAGATCGATTTATACTGTTCATTGAGGCTTTTGTCGGCGTGCACATTGCGAATGATTATTTTGGCGATTTGGGTTGGGTACTCCCTGGCAATCATCGCGTAAGCTTGAGGGTCTTGTTCGCTGCTGTCGCCAACTAATACAAATTTGCGGCTTGGGTAACGGTCTAGAATGGTTCGAATTGCAATCGGTTTAGTGACCAGGCCACTCTTGAATAGATTCAAAAAGGTTTCGTCTTTCATGCGTATTTTCTTTAGCGAGAAGGACGCCCTGGGGAAATCGAAGCCTTCGGCAAACTCAGCCAGTGGTTGATACAATTGCCACGGCGAAGATGAGACAAAATGAAAATCAGCGCCTTGCTTAGACCAATTTTGATATAAATTGGGCATACCTTTAACCGCTTCGAAATCTTGATAAAAAGCCGCATCAAACATGCGTTTTCGGTCGCTTATGTAACTCACCTTGACCGTGTCATCGATATCGCTAATGACTGACACCCCTGTTGGTTTTAACATTGCCACCGAACCGCCGAAACTTCGATTGTCTCGAGCTCTTAAAATTGCTTTAAAGTCGACCAGCCCCTGTTTATTGGCTCTGATTTTAGCACTGGGAATCTTAATAATGCCTTCAAACTGGCCGTTTGGTGCACTTTTGGGTAGCTCATAAAGCTGGCCTTTTAGTTCGATGATCACGCGTTTGCTGCGTTCATTGTCGGCGGTAAATAGGCTCATTCGTCGTTTGAAGGTCGCTTTAGTGTCTTCGGAGGCCTTTAGGCCATATTTACGTTCCAGTAACTCGCCTACAAAGGTGCGCAGGGCCCAGCTAGACTGAGGTTCAAAAACCCAGCCATGAATGGGGATATTCCATTGTTTAGTCTTTTGGTCTAGCCACGCGCAGGTATTGAAAAAAACCAGTTCTTCATCAGACTTAATGTTGGAGGTCTGCTTATCTCTATTGAGGCCAACGGCTTCTAGCGTTTTTGACACTAAGCTCGCAGCCTTTTTTGCTGCCAGTGTTGTCTCATTCATGCTTTATCTCGTTCTTGTAGGGTGGTGATTCGGGCTATGCCCCTGCACTTTGTCACAGCATTCTTTGCAGAGCAAATTTAATGACTCTGATACAATTGTATGCATGAACAAGATACAGATTAACAAAGAGCCGGTTGAGCTATTCAAATTGCTCAAGTTCGAAGGTTTAGTGGGTACCGGCGGTGAAGCTAAGCTAGTCATTGATCAAGGCTTGGTATTAGTGAATGGGCAAGTGGAAATGCGCAAACGTCGCAAGATGATGTCAGGCGACATTTTTGAGTTTAATGAAGAAAAGTTTGAACTAGAGCTCGACGTTTAAACTTAATTTTATTTGACCATATTGGCCAATTTGTCGCGCGCTTTAGCGATTGCGCCCTCCCAAGGTTCGTCAAATGCTTTTCTAATCAATGTGGTTGTCGGATACCACGTGCTTTGTGTTTCATCGATACCCCATCGCCAATCCGCCACATGAGACAATAAACAGAGGGTCGGTTTGCCCATCGCTCCGCTCAAATGCGCCGTCGATGTGCATACCGAAACTACCGCATCCAATTGGTTTATTAAGGCGCCGGTATGGCTGTAACTTACTAAATCAGATTCTAAGTTGCCGACACCATGTTTAGCCAGAAGGTCTGCTTCGTCTTTCGACAAGTTTGGCTGCAAGCTAAAGAACTGATAGTCGTCGTGTTGTGTGAGTTCTAATAAGGTTTCCAATGGGCAAGATCGTTTTTTATTGATAGCGGCGTTTGCGTTGCCAGACCAAACCAAACCAATTTTAGGAACACTTGCGTCTGTGATAGTAGGTACGATCACTTCTTTGGCAATACTTATATAAGGTTCTTGCGGAATGTTTTCTTGCGTGACCCCCAGTGCCCATGGCAAGGACATAATGGGGCAATAAACATCGAATGATTCTGCTGAAAGGTTGCCGGATACGCGCACTTCGTCTACGCATTCCATTTCCTTAAATAGCATACGTAACGGTTCGGTACACACCACGATCAGGCGTTCGCAACGCGCTTTGGCAAGGCTTAGAAATCGAGCAAACTGAATGCAATTGCCGTCGCCCTGTTCGGTGTGAACCAATAAGGTTTTCTGTGAAATGTCTTCACCAGTCCACTTAGGTTGTGCACAGTTTAAAGCGGCATTGGTAGGCATGCTCCAACGCCATTCTAGGTTTTCCCATCCTTCTTTATATTGGCGATGCATTAGATTGAGCTGGCCTTTATTTACATAGGCAGCGGCGAACTTCTTGTCGGCTTTGATCGCTAAGTTAAATTGTTTAAGCGCGTATTCAAACTGTCTCTTCTCGACGAATAATTGACCTAATGCCAATTGCGCATTCGCATGGCTAGGCTGAAGTTCTACACATTTTTCAAGCGCCGATTGAGCTTTGTTGAAATCTTGTTGGTCGCGGTAAGCAATGCCCAGATGGTGTAAGGCTTCAGTATGTTGCGGTGATTTTTCGAGCACTTGTTGGTAAGCGGTAATGGCTTCATCTAACTTTTTACGGCTATGCAAGGCAACGGCTTTGTCAAACTCGAGTTTTTCTGGATCGGGTGCAGTGAAATTTTGCACAGCCGAATCTGGTAATGAATATGAGGTTGCCAATAGGGGGTCGTTTAGATCCAATAGCGCTGGAAACTTTCCCGGTACTACTTGAACTGAAAAAATTTCTTGTACGCCGCCGGAGAATGCTAAATAGCCTTCGGTATTACCCGTTTCTATGTTGATAATCCAGACCCCACATTTTCTATCTTGCTCTCGTTCGGTCAGGGGTAAACCAGCAAACACAGAAGTTTCTCGAACTTGTGATAAGCCAATTAATGCATAGCGTTCAATAAAATCAATGCCTCGACAAAAGCCAGGCATCTCGGCGATTACCTCCTTTGCGCCAGATTCTGGGTCTATTGTTATCAGCTGCCCAGCACCGGATTCTAATACCCAAAGTTTGCCTCTATACCAGCGGGGTGAGTGGGGCATAGACAATCCTTCAGCGATAAATTGATTGCTGTCTATGTCCATTACCATGCCGCCAAACGCTTTGTTTTCGCGCCATCCGGCGGCCTTATCTGAGACTCCTAAGGAGCTCACATATTTGGGCTTGCCATCACGTATCGCCAAACCATTTAAATGGCACCGATCAGTTAAATCGTAGCCCGTGATAAAAGGAGGACGCCAGTGAGGGACGAAACTGTAGTTTAAGTCGAGTCTGCCAAGACAGGACATTTTAGTATTGATAATCCATAATTCGTTCTGATCATCAAAGCCCATTTCGTGAATATCGATGTCACCAGTATAGTGAATGCGGCGCGGCAAAAAAGCGCCGTCGTGGGTATTGACGGGTTCGACCTTTGGTCCAACCGCCGGCATATTGAAGTAATCGACAACTTGCACACCCGAACCGACACTCATGCGATTATTTGCGTAAGCCACGCCCATGGGTTTAGCAAGATTTACAAAATGCGTATTTAAACTCTCGCCTCTCGAACGCAACAGTATAAGCTTGCCCGCTTGGTAAGTTGATACAACCACGCTCGCGTTCGCCTGATTGAGCAGGTCGGGAAATGAGTTCGTGTGCTGACTTGAAAGTGCTTCTGCCATGTTTACTAACAGTGATATTTCGAATAACAAAATCATAGCATTAATAAGGCTAGGATTTTCATCGGTAAATACATGCTGCCGTGCTACCATCTCGAACGGCTTGAACGTGCTGCTTTCAAGTTTCAACACGCCGCAAGATCACTCGCGATAATCCCCAAACCCTAGATAATGATGATTAGACTGCTCAGAACATTACAATTTTATATCAAAATGGCGTTGATCGGTGTCTGGTGTACATTGGTGACCATCGCGTTTTACTTGGTCTCTTTCCCAGCGAATAAGAAAAAATGGTTGGCCTGGGCTTACGCGCAAGGCTTGAATATGGGGGTACGTAGAATTTTAGGCGTTAAGGTCAATGTGCTTGGGCGTGAAAATATGATTGCCGGACCGGCTGTGGTGATCATGAATCACCAGTCCAATTTTGACCCTCTCTTGCAAGGGCCGGTTTACCCAAAAAATGCCGTTATCATTGGTAAGAAGGAGCTTGAAAAAATACCGTTGTGGGGGCGTATTTTTTATGCCAGCAATAATATTATGGTGGATCGTTATGGCACAGGAAAAAAGAGTTCAGCGGTGGATCTATCCATAGAGCGTTTGGAACGGGACGATTGTTATATATGGATCTTTCCTGAGGGTACACGCAGCCAAGGTGGCAAAATGAGCCCGTTTAAAAATGGTGCCTTTCGTATGGCGATTGGCGCGCAAGTGCCTATTGTGCCGATGGTCTCAAAGCCATTGAAATCAGTGCTCGACATTCCCAATAAGCTAGCGCTTGGCGGACAACATGAAATAAAAATTCTTGAGCCAATTTCTACCGCAGGGCTGACGAATGAAGACGTGACCGATTTGATGAAGCGGTGCGAAGATATTTATCGCAAAGAAATTTCTATGTATCTAGATTGCCCCGCTGACCAAGTCTTTCGGGAGTCTAGATAGATCCGCGAGCCCAATGGCATTGCTGATGACAAGGAGTAGAAAACGGCTTGTTTTGATGTTTGTTTGCTGTGAGGCTCGCCTCATATCTTAACAATCAGTTATCTAATGCCCATGAAATTCCCATAACTTGGGTCGTTAATCGAGACATACTAATAGCCCTAAAAGTTGCGCTATTAGACGTGTTTAGATCTTATTAGTGGTATGTCTAAAGCCAGCTTAGCTAGAATAATTAAGAGGGCTGAGTAAATTGAAATTCAATCGTTGTGTTTGGCGTTGCTTCAGTAGCGTAATATTTTGTTCGTTCATCACCAGTTATATGAGCTTTCTGGGCAGTGTTTCGGCGCAGGGTTTGTTTGATTCAGCTAAGGCTGAAAGCCGTGCGAGCAACGTTGAAATTCTCCGAGTCACCCCGTCGGGAAACGACGTTACTACGAGTGGTCGGCAAATTGTGTTTAGCTTCAATCAAGCCATGGTTAAGCTTGGTCAGATGCAGGTTGATGCCGACAAGATCCCCATTGAAATCACCCCTAAAATTGATTGCCAGTGGCGATGGTTGAATACTCAATCTCTTTCGTGTCAGCTGAATCGTGATGACCGATTAAAAAACGCAACCCAATACAAAGTAAAGGTTCATCGAGGCTTAATCTCTGTTAGCGGTGCGTCAATGGTCTCAGCGTTTGAACATGCTTTCGTGACCCAGCGACCGTCGGTAAATCATATTGCTCTCGAACAGTGGGTTGATGCTGGCAAGCCGGTTGTGAATATTCGATTTAATCAGCCGGTTACCAAGGCATCGGTAGAGCGCGCAATCGTGTTTATCGCTTCGGATAATCGGTATGTATCCAAAGTGATCGCACCCATCGAATGGAACCCTTTGCAGTCGGAAATGTTTCTTAAATTTGCCGATCAAGAAAGGTTTATCCATCACCCCAAATTGGGTTCCGATATCGACGCTCAAATAGAGCGAATTGAGCTGGCTAAAAGAGCTTCAGCTGAACATGAAGCTAGGCGGCTATGGAGAATTACGCTTGAGGATGATCTTCCGCCGAACACAAAAATTAGTATTGGTGTTATTGATGATCTCATTGGCATTGAGGGTCAAGTGCCTGGACAGCGCAATGCAAAGGTTCATCAATTTACCAGTCTTCCTCTATTCAAATTTCATGGTATTGAGTGCGAGTCAGCCCAAAAGATGCAACGAATGACCTTAAGCCCTCGGTTTGATTCAAGCACAAATTTAAGAGCCGGTCAGTTGACTGAAAGTTGTGATCCTTTGCAACGTTTAGCGTTGGTTTTCAGTGCGCCGGTAAGTAATAAGTCCGCAAGCGATTTTATTCGTTTTGCACCGGACTTAGCCGGAGGTGATCCAAATTATGATCCTTGGTCGACCCGAAGCAGTCAGTATCAAGTCCAAAGGTTCTTGAGTCGACGTTTCAACTACGCTGATAATTCCCCCTTTACTCTTTGGCTGCCGGAGTTTTTAAAAGCTTACGAACAATACGCGGTAAGTTCAAATGAAGGCTTGCAAGATGAGCTTGGTCGAAGACTTGAAGTGCCATTGGATATGGCATTTTTAACCGCTCATCGCAGGCCAGCTCTGGATTTTGAGCACAAGCATTCAGTTTTAGAGAGTAACCTCGAATCTGAATTGCCAGTCTACGTGACTAATCTTGATCAATTGCAGGTAAACAATTACCAAATAACCACAGCTACGACAAAACGTGGACCTTTCTCTTTCAGTAAACCACTCACGAAGTCCAAAGGTTCTTGAGTCGACGTTTCAACTACGCTGATAATTCCCCCTTTACTCTTTGGCTGCCGGAGTTTTTAAAAGCTTACGAACAATACGCGGTAAGTTCAAATGAAGGCTTGCAAGATGAGCTTGGTCGAAGACTTGAAGTGCCATTGGATATGGCATTTTTAACCGCTCATCGCAGGCCAGCTCTGGATTTTGAGCACAAGCATTCAGTTTTAGAGAGTAACCTCGAATCTGAATTGCCAGTCTACGTGACTAATCTTGATCAATTGCAGGTAAACAATTACCAAATAACCACAGCTACGACAAAACGTGGACCTTTCTCTTTCAGTAAACCACTCACGAAGGTTGAAGATATTGCCTACCGAGTGCCTTTAGGGGTGCGTGACTTACTTAACGGAGAGACGGGATTAGTAAGCGGTGAACTTAGTTCTGAACCGATCGCTTTCAAATACCGGAGCAAACGCACCTTCAGTTTTATCTCTCAAGTCACGCCATTTCATGTGCATTTGAAGTTGGGGCATTTTAAATCATTGGCTTGGGTTACCAGTATGGCTACTGGAATGCCGATTGCCGACGCGCAGGTAAGCATAGAACTGGACAACATAAAACGAATAGAGCCTCAACGGATAAATGATAACGAAAGCTCAACCGATAAGTTTGGTGTGGTGGAGTTGCCAGGCTTAGAGAGTATTGACCCCAAGTTGACTCATGTGTATGCGTATAGGCCGCAGGTCGAACGGCTGATTCTTAAGGTTCGTAAAGGTAAAGATGTGGCGTTTTTACCCGTGATAAATGAGTATAGGGCTAGCGAACAGATCTGGCCGTATTTGAGATTGAAAGACGGGCACATGAACAGTTGGGGCACGACTGCTCAAGGCGTGTATAAAGCTGGTGATGTAGTTCAGTACAAAGTCTATGTGCGTGGCCAAAGCAATCGTCACTGGGTAAGGCCTCCTCAAGGAAGCTATGAACTTTCGGTTGTCGACCCTAAAGGGCAGGTAATCAAAACAGTTGAAGATGTAAAGCTCAATGACTATGGGGCATTCTCAGGAGAATTTAAAACACTGAAAAGCTCCGCGGTGGGATGGTATGACTTTAACCTAAGGTTTAAAAATGACATTACCGAACACACTCAAACCCCGATGCGAGTATTGATCAGTGATTTTACTCCTTCGCCTTTTAAAGTTGGCAATGACTTAAATGGTGATCGGTTTGCTTTGAATGAGACTGTTAGTGTTCGATCTTACGCAAAAATGCACGCAGGGGGCCCGTATTCTGATGCGCAAGCGCGAATTACTGCCAGCCTTATTCCTAAGCAATTTCGAAGCGCTCACCCAAAAGCTAAAGGCTTTCGGTTTTCAGCGAGTGAAGGGGTGCGTCAGGTTTTGCACCAGTCTAAAGGGTCATTGAATAACCAAGGCGAATGGTCGGCTGAGTTTGATATCACAAAGAGCCCATTGCTGTATGGTCTGGTTGAAGTAGAAACAGCGGTGCGTGATGATCGAGGAAAATACGTTGCCAGCAGATCGAGTGCCGAATTTTTTGGTGCTGAAAAAATCTTAGGCCTAAGACAGACCTCGTGGGTGCAAAAAGTCGGTGAAACCGCTGCTGTCGATTACCTAGTTGTCAATCAACAGGGCGTACCGGTAAAAGGGAGCCAGGTTGATTTACTTGTAGAGTACCGGGTTACGCGAGCCGCCAGAGTCAAAGGCGCCGGTGATGCGTATTTAACTCAATATACCGATTCCTGGGAAGAGCTGAGCCGTTGTAAGGGTCAATCCACAAAATCGATCAAGCAATGCCGATTTGTACCTCAACAGGCCGGCCAGCATCGTATAACGGCGACAATCAATGATGTTGACGGGCGCAAAATTGAAAATCAAATCCATACCTGGGCGGTCGGCGATGGCGCGGTCGTTTGGAATGATGGCAACAGTCATAACATTGAAATCATTGCGGATAAATCGAGCTATTTATTGGGTGATACGGCTAAATTTTTAGTTAAGAATCCGTACCCGGGAGCGCAAGCCTTAATTACAGTGGAGCGTTACGGCGTCTTAAGGTCTTGGCAACAGACTTTAAAAGGCAGTACTCCTATTATTCGGGTACCCATCGAAGAAGACGATTATCCTGGCATATATCTATCCGTGGTGGTGGCGTCGCCTAGAGTAGACCGACCTTTGGGTGACGGCAATGTAGACCTTGGTAAGCCAGCTTTCAAAATGGGCTACACCAAGGTCCAGATACGTGATAGCAATAAAGAAATTGGCGTCAAAATTCAGACTGATAAAAAGGTATATAAACCACGGGATGTGGCACGCGTTTCAGTCAGGGCTAAGCCTGAAACGGGCGAACGAAAAGCGCTGGAATTGGCTGTAGTAGTGCTTGATGAGGCGGTTTTCGATTTGAACTCGGCGGGTAAGGGGTACTATGACCCATATAAAGGATTTGGTCAGCTCGAAGAACTGGGGGTCGCAAACTACAATTTGTTAATGCGCTTGGTTGGGCGTCAACGGTTTGAGAAGAAAGGCGCTAACCCTGGAGGTGGTGGAGGAAATTCAGGTGCCGATCTACGTAGTCTGATGAAGTTTGTTGCCTACTGGAACCCATCGATTGAGACAGATAATGAAGGCCGAGCTCAGTTTGAGTTTGAATTGCCGGATAACTTGACAGGCTGGCGTGTTCTGGTGATTGCCGTCGACAAAGAAGAGCGAATGGGCCTTGGTGATCATAACTTTAAGGTCAATCGGCCAACCGAGTTGAGACCGCTGATGCCAAATCAATTGACCGCGGGTGACACCGTCGAAGCGGGCTTCAGTGTGATGAATCGTACTGGTTCTAAACGCAGCCTCAAGGTTGAGTTACGTGCATCTGGCTCTGGCTTAGCGGAGCCGCTTGTCAAAGCATCGCGTATTGAGTTAGCGCCTTTTGAGCGTAAACGCGTTTGGTTGCCAGTTAGTGCGACTGCGCCCGGGGAGATAGCGTTTTATGCTAAAGCCGGTGACTCAAAAGACAATGATGCCATTGAACACAAAGTTCAAATCAAGCCACGCTACACTCTTCAATCGCAGGTGATATATGGCACGACTACTGAACCAAGTTTGACGGAGAGTATTCAGTTTCCAGCCGACTTGGTAGGCAAGGTCGGCGGTATTTCGGTAGGGTTAACACCATCAGTACTGGGTGATATTAAAGGTGCATTTGGATATATGAAGAACTATCCACATGCGTGTTGGGAACAGCGTTTAAGTATTGGCGTCGCGGCCGCGCAATATCAAAGCCTTAAGCAGTATTTGCCTGATGATTTTGAGTGGCAAAAAAGTAAAGATTTGACCCAACAAGCTCTTGATAATGCTGGGCAGTTTCAAGCCGCTAACGGAGGAATGGCCTACTGGATTAATCGCGACAGTTACGTCAGCCCGTACTTAAGTGCTTACACTGCATTGGCATTTGTGTGGCTGCGAGAGCAAGGGTTTATCGTACCCGATCAGGTGGAGCGTAAACTGCAGGCTTACCTGAAAGGCTATTTGCGCAACTCAGACGCTCAGCAATTAGTAAATACGCAATTGTCTATTCGTGCCGTGGCTCTCGCGGCACTGGCGTCACGAGGCTCTATCGAAGTGGCTGATCTTCAACGCTACGAGGTTCATCTTCCCAATATGAACTTATTTGCGAAAGCTCATTTTTTGAAAGCGGCTACCAAGCTCAAATGGGGCGAAGACCGGATACAGAAAATTAGCAACAGCCTGTTATCGAACAGTGTTCAGTCGGCCGGAAAGTTTAACTTTCAAGAAACCGTGGCATTTGACTCTGCCGCATTACTCAGCAGCCCTGCACGCAGTAATTGTGCGATTTTGAGTGCCTTGTTGACGGCGGCTAATTCCACATCGGGGATGGCAGATTTATTGAATGATATTCCGTTTAAACTGATGCGAAGTATTACCCAGAGCCGTGGAAAACGAGACTCGTGGTCAAATACGCAGGAGAACATCTTTTGCATGAACGCGTTTAGAGAGTTTAGTTTGGCGTATGAAAATGAAGACCCAAATATGAAACTGCAGGCGATATTTAAAGCCGAAATTGAAAAAGGTGGTGCTGAGAAGAGAGAAAGTGAGGATGGTGCTGAGAGTGTAGCTGAGGTGGTAATGGGTTCTGCTAACTTTGTGAGCGTGCGCGATAAGCCAGTCACCTTAGCGCCTGAACAATTCTCTATAGAGTCGAATTTGAAGGGGTCTGTCAGTCTTAGCAAGCAAGGGGAAGGGCGGTATTATTACAATGTGAAAGTGGATTTTGCTAAACAAGACGACCAAGCTGAGAGATTGAATGCCGGTATAGAGGTGCAAAGAGAATACTCGGTTCAACGCGATGGCGCTTGGCAACCCTTATCGAACCCAATGTTGGTTAATAAGGGCGAGCTGGTGAGAATTGATTTGTTTGTTTCTACCCCTGGCGTGCGAAACTACGTTGTGGTTGATGACCCTGTGCCGGGTGGGCTTGAGCCCGTTAATCGAGATTTAGCAACTGCGTCGACGGTTGACGCCGGTCAGTCGGGGTTTGCGCATCCTAGCGAATCGCGATTCTATCAACACGATGATTGGAGCGCCTTCGGTCGTTATGGGTACAGTTTCTATCATCAAGAATTGCGTCATGATTCAGTGCGGTTTTACTCTGATTATTTACCTGCAGGTAATTACCATCTGTTTTACGTAGCACAAGTTATCGCAAACGGCAGTTTTACCGTTAAGCCGCTTAAGGTCGAAGAAATGTATGACCCTGACGTATTTGGCCTTGGCTTACCGGCTCGATTGAACGTATCTCAAAAAAGTGGTGTGTCCGGTGAGTAGTTTTGTAAAGCGCTTAATGGTCTGCTTTGTTTTAGCAGGCTTAAGCGCGTGCTTAATGCTCAGCGTGTTTACTTTGGCGGCGATGCGCACCGTGCCTACTGACCTTGCCGGCCTAAGCGAAGGCGGTGTGCGTCCTAAATTAGTCGACCGATATGGTCAGCCATTGACCATTACATTTCAAAACCATTGGAATGTACACGATCGCTTGCCATTGCATGAGATTCCGGCGGTATTACAAGGAGCGTTTATCTTGGCTGAAGATAAACGTTTTTATCAACACAGCGGAATAGATTGGCTCGCACGGTTTAATGCGGTTCTTCAGAATGTTATCGCACTTGAAGGAATACGCGGTGCCAGTACCATTTCGGAACAAGTGGTTCGCATGCTACATGTGCGAAAACGCTCGATTTGGGCACGGTGGTTAGAAGGTTGGGAAGCACGGAAATTAGAACAGCAAGTTGATAAAGCATCAATTCTAGAGTTTTATTTAAATCAAGTGCCCTATGCCGCTCAAAGAAGGGGCGTGCAACAAGCCGCTCGCTACTATTTTGATCGAGACCTGAATACTTTGAGCGAGAAGGAAATGATGTCGTTGGCGGTATTGGTTCGTGCACCTTCGCGTTTCGATTTGCATAAAAGTACCAATCGTATTCAAGGGCGATTGAATTTATTAATAGATCGAGCCGCGAAAAATAAACTGATTGCTAACGCACAAGACATCAAATCGGCGGAGTTGCAGTTACGGCGCGCCAACGATTTACCTGAAGCCTCTCATTTCGCACGTCATGTTTATCAGGGCTTAGGCAGTGCTCAAATGACGACGACAACAGCCAAGCCAGTGGTGATTGAAACCACGTTGGATTCAAGACTGCAAACCTATGCAAATGAATTGTTAAATGACCAACTTAAGCGTTTTGCCAATAAAAACGTGCGCAACGCTGGCATGCTTGTGGTCGACCACATCAATAATGAAGTCTTGGCCTGGTCGGTGGGAGAAAACGGACAAGCAGTCGATACCGAATACGACACCATTTTGAGCAAACGACAACCAGGGTCTACGTTAAAACCCTTTGTCTACGCAGCCGCACTTAGAAAAGGTTGGAATGCCTCTACCATGATTGAAGACCGCCCTTTGAGTGAAGGGGTTGGTCGCGGTGTACATCAATATCGAAATTACAGTAATAAACATTATGGTGCAGTGAGTGTGCGAAATGCGCTGGGTAACTCTTTGAATATTCCGGCCATAAAGGCGGCAAAATATGTAGGTTTGCCGTCACTTCTAAATACGCTAAACGGCTTAGGTCTAAATGAGTTAGATTTAAGGTCGGTTGATTACGGTAATGGCATTGCCCTCGGCAATGGTGAGAGCAGTCTCTATTCTATGGCGAGGGCTTACGCGGTGCTCGCAAGAAATGGTTTTTACCAAGATTTTAATTTAATTAAAAATGCGAGTTTGGCCGCGCCTAAGCCAGTATTTAGCGCTGAACTCACGTCCTTGATAGCCAATATTTTATCGGATGATGATGCTCGTTCTTTAGAGTTTGGGCGTGGTGGCAACTTACATTTTCCGGTTCAGACAGCCATTAAAACGGGTACTTCTAACGATTACCGTGATGCTTGGATATTTGGTTTTAATCATCGTTATTTGGTAGGAGTCTGGATGGGGAATCTTAATAATGAACCCATGTTGGGTATTACTGGCTCAAAAGGTCCCGCTCTGATTATGAGGTCGATGTTTGCCGAATTGAACAAGCATGGTCCAACTCAACCATTGTATTTAAGCCCACGATTGTCAGAGCAAGAAGTTTGTATCGATGATGGCGCGCTTTCTGACGGCCGCTGCGCGACTCGAAGTGAGTATTTTCTCCCCGATGCTGCTAATACACTAAAACAAGCTGAAAAAAGTAGGTTCGAGAAATTAGGTGAAGTTACGGCCACGCCAGGTATGAGTCGTGGGTATCAGTTACTTTCACCAATAAACCAAACTCAGATGGCCTACGACCCTAGAATTCCATCGGCCCTACAATTAGCCGAATTCAAATTAAACCAGAACGATGGTGTTGAGCGTGCCGAGTGGTTTATCAATGAGTCTTTGGTGGCTGTGAATCAAGGCGAGCCACACCTTTGGCCAATTGCCAGAGGTGAATATACGCTGACTGTAAGGGTGTTCAGTGAATCGGGTAACCCTCCGACAACATTGAGTGCGGCGTATTTGGTTAAATAATGAAAGGATAATTTAGGCAAAGTAAGCCAAGAAAAGTAAGGCAAAAAAGACGCTAATCCAACAGACTGGCAGATAGTGCAGCTTTATGTCGCTTTATTTCGTCTGTACTTAAATCAATTAATTCGTGTGGAAACACCAACCAATCATCGGTTTCGTGAAGATAGAAGTCCGGTGAAATATCGGTTTGATTACGCTTTGGTTTATACCACGGGCAGGCAGTCTTGATTGAATAGGGCGTGTTTTGCCCTAACCTGATTGAAATATGCTCGTAAATTGCCTTAACACTACGCCCTGAGTCGAAGACATCGTCAACTAGAAGAATATTGTAGTCAGCGCTTACATTTTCAATAAGGTAGTCTAGGCCATGCACTTTGACGTTTGGGTCTTGTTTGTCAATGCCGAAATAAGAGGAGGTTCGAATAGCAATATGGTCTGTAGGTACCTGCATATACTCAAAGTATTCTTGAACGGCTATCGCGATTGGTGTACCTCCGCGCCAAACGCCGACAATAATGTCGGGTTTAAAACCACTTGAGTGGATTTTTTTTGCAAGTCTAAATGAGTCAACCAACAGCTCATTGGCCTCGATAAAATGTTTTTGGATTGCTTGGTTCATCAACGTTAATTTCGACTTATCGTTATAGTAATATTGGTTTGATAATGCATGTTGCAAATTGGTACAGATACGGTTTTTGTGGTGACAAAATTTGACGTTTGCATTTGATTTATGATCGCTATATAGATATGTATATCAATACTTAAGTGATGGGTAAAACGTTTGTCGTAGTATGACCGCTTCGAACTAGTGAGATTAACAGGATCGATTAAGCAAGTGGAAACGTGGTCGTACAGTATTATTCGATGGGTATGCAAATTAGCTAAAAAAGAAGCTGCTAAAACCAGCATATAGGCTATGCGGACGAGATGTTTTGTGAGCGACTATCATAAGGGTACGATTTTAAACTAAGAAGTTTAGAGTTTGATTACAAGTAATTCAATAAGACAAAAAATGTGACGCTTGTGTTTGTAAAGTCGCATCAAGGGGTAAGAGCGAGTAGGGGTGAGAGATGGCAGATGAACGAGTGTATATGTGGCACGCTTTATGGTTTGTGCCCGATGGGGGGGAAGCCCGTTACGCTGAATATTTGAAGCTTGCAAAGCCAATGGTGGAGGCCGTTGGTGGTAAAAAGCTGAGAAGTGTAAAACCGGAGCGAGCAATCATTGGTGATTTTGACGCTGACCTGATGTTTTTTGTTGAGTATCCTAATTGGGATGCCTATAAGAAATTTTTCTCGGCGCCAGAACACCACAAAATTGCCTATATTCGCGAAGAGGCAACCGCCAAAATGCTGTTAATAAAATGTCGTCGTCCTATTATTTAATCAGTGGCCGACGGGCATTTGATTAATGTGCGCCCAAGCGATCAAAACTTGAATATCACACTGGCCAGCTAAGTATGAAGGATCGATTGAGCTGCCTTTGTTAATCCTTAATGTTGATCCTTATTGTTGGCCCCATAGAAGAAAGCTACTTTTGGCAATCAAAGTGGCGACCTAAGTGGCAACCAGGACAGTTAGCAAGATGCATGGCTGTATCTTCTTCAATCTCCAAAGTACGCAAAAAATACGGTTAAGTCACGTTTTAGGTTCATTAGCTACAAATTTCGTGAGTCTTTAGTGGAAAACCATGTTTGTGTGAGGCCGCAGCCTGTATACTCGCGCGGCTTTGCCAATATCCCTTTGTCATATTGCCTTTTCACATATTAGGCCGCGTTAGGATAGTTGGCCTTATTTTATCACGCGTATGCATAGCAATAGTGTGATCAACTTCTGGAGACGGCATGTCTGATTCAATTTTATTTACTGACCTGGGATTACCAGAGTCGATTCAACGCGCCGTATCAGATTTGGGCTACGAACAGCCATCACCAATCCAAGCTAAGAGCCTGCCGGTACTTCTTGAGGGGCGCGACTTATTAGGTCAAGCTCAAACGGGTACGGGTAAGACGGCAGCCTTTGCATTGCCGCTACTCAGCAAGGTTGACCCAAGTAAGCGGGTGCCTCAAGTATTAGTTTTGGCGCCAACGCGTGAGTTGGCTATTCAAGTCGCCGAAGCCTGCCAACAATATGCTAAGCACATTAAAGGTTTAAACGTGTTGCCGATTTACGGTGGGCAGTCTTATACCATTCAGTTAAAGCAACTGAGTCGTGGTGCACAAGTCGTTGTAGGCACGCCAGGTCGAGTGATGGATCATATGCGGCGCAAAACCTTGTCCTTAGATGGTTTGCAAGCGATTGTGCTCGACGAAGCTGATGAGATGTTGCGCATGGGGTTTATCGACGATGTTAAGTGGGTATTAGAGCAAGCGCCAGCAGAGCGACAAATAGCGCTGTTTTCGGCCACCATGCCGCGCGAAGTTAAAAAAGTAGCGGATAAACACCTGCAGAACCCAGTGCACATCAAGATCGAGGGCAAAACCGCCACAGCGGCCAATATAGGTCAACGCTTCTGGATCGTTCGCGGGACTAACAAGCTAGATGCGATCACACGGATTTTAGAGAGTGAAGACATCGATGGCGTGATCGTGTTTGTGCGTACTAAAAACGCAACAGTCGAACTTGCCGATAAGTTACAGGCACGTGGCTTTCGTGCGGAACCGTTAAATGGCGATATCCCTCAGGCAAATCGTGAAAAAGTAGTCGGCCGATTGAAAAGCAATAAGCTTGATATTTTGGTCGCCACAGACGTAGTTGCACGCGGCTTAGACGTAGAGCGAATCAGCCATGTTATCAATTATGATGTGCCGCATGATACGGAATCTTACATTCATCGTATCGGGCGTACTGGCCGAGCCGGGCGCAGTGGTAAAGCCATTTTGTTTGTGGCGCCGCGTGAAAAACGCATGTTGCACGCCATTGAGCGCGCCACCAAACAGCCTATTGAGCCAATGGATCTGCCGTCAATTGATGATATTAATCAAAGCCGGATTGAACGTTTTAAAGTCAAAATAATTGACACAATAAAAAGTGAAGACTTAGATACTTTTTCGCAGTTGATTGCCGAACTGCAGTCGGAGCACGAAGTAAGCTCAGAACAAATAGCCGCCGCAAGCTGTTATTTAGCTCAGGGTGGTGCAAGTCTGCTACTCGATGAAAAGGCTATCGCCGCCTATGAGCCGCGTGAAGAGCGCACTCGAGAACGCCGTGATGACAAGCCTGCGCCAACTCTCCAGCCAACCGCATTGAAAGGCTACCCTGATATTGAAATGGGGCGTTTTATTTTACAGGTTGGGCACCGTCACAGGGTCAAGCCCGGCAGCATTGTTGGTTGCATTGCTAATGAAGCCGATCTTGAGAGTAAATATATTGGCGATATCGAAATCCGCGATGGTTATTCAACCGTCGATTTGCCCGCTGACATGCCCAAAGAAGTGATGGCTATCTTACGTAGAGCGCGTGTCGCCAACCGCCCGTTGCAAATTGAGCGTTACACTAAAGTCTCCGCGGCCGACTCTGATTCATCGAAACCGAAACGTAATTCAAAACACAAAAGCAGCAATAAAAAGAACTATGATGGTGGCCATGTTGAGTCGGCTAAGCCAAGCGGCAAAAAGTCTTACAACTCAAAGAAGGCAAAAGGTGAAGGTCGGAAAAAAGGCGCGAAATCGGATTACGCTAAGAAAAAACGCAAGGATAGAAAATAATTGTCATCGTTATAATCGAAGTCTGGCCTGTTAACTAAGCTTGGAAATGCATCAAATCATATGGTTTATCGCACGTCATTTTAATTGTGTTATATGATTTTGATCCGTATACAATTATATTTTCACAATGAAATGGACATTAGATAAACAGAAAACGGTCACCGTATGCGAGGTGTCGGGCTCGGTATTGGCCATGATCTACGCACTGCTGATAGCATCCAATACCGGCAACGAAATACTTGGGTTCAGTTTATTGTTACTTTCCGCACTGTTGTTTGCCGCGTGGGGATATATCGACAAACGCTGGGCATTTTTCTCATTACAGTTTTTCTATGCCTTCTCTGCCATAATTGGTTTAATACGTTGGGGATAGGTCTACGAGCAGGTAAATGGATAGACATATTGTTAGATGATGCTTGCCAATGGCTGACAGCCAACCTACCTAAATAAGCTGAATTGGGGTATTCATTATAAGAACTCTATGTGTGGAAGATACAACGAACATTTACCAAAAATGCATGGCTGGGATTCGGTTCTGAAAGATTGGCCCGACCATAGCCTAAGCTATAATCGTGCGCCGACATCGGAAGTGGCTGCTTTTCGTGGCGAAACTGGCGAGCTAATGCGCTGGGGCATGATTCCGTCATGGTCAAAAGAATTCAAATCGAACTTTGCGACATTCAACGCCAGAGTTGAGACGGTTGCCGAAAAGCCCACCTTTAGGAACGCATGGGCAAAATCTCATCGATGCTTAATTCCCATGGCAGGATATTACGAATGGCGTGGAGAGAAGGGCTCTAAGCAGCCTGTCTACATTACAGATCGTAATTCTGGTGTCATCGTTGTCGCCGGTTTATATGAACAGTGGGGCAGCAACGGCCAGTTGTCTTGCACCATGCTTACAACGGCCGCTGACCAAGAGCTGGCGCCTATCCATCCGCGCATGCCCATCATGCTGACTCAAGAATCAGCGCGTGAGTGGTTGGCGGGCTCTAAGGACGTCACCGCGTTTAAGAGGCCGTCACTTATTTATTATCCGGTATCAAAGGCTGTGGGAAATGTAAGAAACAACTCGCCGGAGTTAATAACGCCGGTCTCGGATTAAACTTGCATTCATGATTAGTAAGTTTAAATTGATCGCAGCTTGTCTCTTGTTGCTCACCTTAAGTGCTTGCCAGTCACTTGCATATTATTCACAAAGTATCGTTGGACACAGCAAATTGATGTTGGCGCGCGTGCCGGTCGATAAAGCGATCTTAGAAGCAGAACCATCTCTTGCTGGTAAATTGCAATTGTCCAAGGAACTTAGGTCATTTGCCGTTAAGGAATTAGGCTTACCAAACAATAAAAGCTACTCTAGTTTCGTGGCACTCAAACGCGAATACCCGGTGTGGGTAGTTATTGCTGCGCCACAATTTAGCTTGAATGCAAAACAATGGTGTTACCTTGTTGTCGGCTGCGCTTCGTATCGTGGATATTTTTCAAAGAATGCGGCACTCAATTACGCCCAGCAATTAAAGCAACGTGGGTTCGAAACACATGTTGGTGGGGCCGCCGCCTACTCAACTTTGGGGTGGTTCGCGGACCCGCTGTTGCCGTCAATGATGTTGGGTTCTGATGCAGGCTTTGCGGAAACTTTGTTTCATGAGTTGGCACATCAGAAGCTGTACATAAAAGGTGACTCTGAGCTGAATGAGGCATTCGCAACCTTTGTGGGTCAGCATGGTGCGAAACAGTGGCTACGTGATTCGGGCTCTGAGCGCCTGGCCAATTATGAAGCTGCGCTGGCCGCGCAGCGAGACTTTGCAAACTTGATAAACAGTCTCAAAAGCGATCTGCGTGAAGTCTACGATTCGCCTTTAGACGTCATAGAAAAGAGCAACCGTAAAGCGTCACTATTTAACGAATTTGGTCAACGTTATCAAACATTAAAAGAACAGCGTTGGCAGAATAGGGGGTATTTTGATAACTGGCTGCTAACACCGATTAACAATGCACGCGTTGCCGCATTCTCCACCTATCATGACTTAGTACCTGAACTGGAATTGTTCTTTAAACGATGCGATGGTGATTTAGAGCGCTTTTATACGGCATTGTCATCCAAGCGCGACATTTCTGAAAATAATGAATGCTGAGTCACTATTATGTGTCTATTTGTGAACTAATAGACAGCTGACTTTTATCGTGTGTTAGTGCCGAAAATAAACTGCGGTTTTCTCCCTTAACCGGCTAATAAACTTTGCAAAATTGCAGAGTTAACATTCCTTTACATGCACACCCTTGGTGACCTCGCGCCACTGTTATATGCTGTTTACATCAAGTGAGGAACATCGTTTTTTAGTTCACTCATACGAATTAAGTTGATTTAACCGCAGCCAACATTGGAGGAATGTCATGATAGTAACCACTGAAATGCAAGATGTATTAGACGAGCTATGCATTATTGAAGGGTCACGTATCAGTAACTTCATGCACCTTCCTGAAAATGAATTGGCTAACAAATTGATTGATGTTTATTACAGTCAAAAAAGTGATCGTAGCGGGCAACTGATTCGAGAATTTATGACAAAAGCGGGTGCAGTTTGGTTGAGGAAATTACTAACGAAAGACACGGAGCCGGTTGTTAGTAGCAGGGGTGTATTCGCCAGTTTAGACGAATACGTGGGGTTATTGACCGCAAATGATGATGTTAGTCTTTTGCTGTCAAATGGTTAATTAGTGACTGTTTAATTCTCCTATTAAATATTATTAGTTATTGATGCCCTAGAGCTTAGCTCTGGGGCTTTTTTTTGCCTGAAATTTTTTAATGGAGAGAGTAGTAAGGGGTGGTGAGAGTAGTAAGGGATGGAGAGCCTTCAGGGCCGGATTGTTTCACAAGGTCGGGTGTGCCCACAAAACTGTGACCATATTCGTTAGTCTCAGGATGGCTAACGAATATGGCTATATCTACAGGAAACTTTACGCCTTTGAATAAGTGATCGTGCCGTCTTTGGCTATTTCGCAAAGGGCATTTGATGAGCCATCTTCGGTTAGCACTTTCAGTTTGATTTTATAGACTCCTCTAGTCTGCTTAATTTTGCTGGCGCGAGCGCGTTTGTAATTTTCGTTTGACGCGCTGGCTTGTGCTTTACACAAAGACACCGCATGGCCTGAAGATTTGACCGGCTGAGCGGCTTGAGCGCCAGTCGCGACGAATAGGCTCACAGCGAGTAGTGAAGTGGTTAGGTTTTTCATATTTTGCCTCGTAGGATTTAATTAATGAATCTTGGTTATTGCGAACAGTCGCTTTGGTTATATCAGAATATAAATTCTGATATAACGTTAAAAAAAACACGGCATCGTAAGAGCCGAGTCCAGTTGTTATTGTTTAGCTTACGTTCTTAAGTTATTTATCAGAATATTTATTCTGACAATGTTCTTAAAAATACCCTATCGATATCTTTGTTCACAACGATATCGCAAAAGGGTTATGTTTCTCTGTCTATATGGTTCTCGTATTATTACTTTATCGGGACGGTTCTAATAAATGCAACGCACATTGGACATATTTTCTTCTTTCTTCTGAGGAGCAGCGTTGCTTGGTCATCGAGATAAGTGCTCGTTGAATACCCATCACATAACTCACCAGATCTTCCACCGGTAAATCACGAATATGCCCGTCGGCGATGCCATTTTTAATAATTCTGCTGTAAACACGCTTGGTATCTTCAAAAATGGAATTGACGATTTCTCGCACGGTTTCATCTTTAGGGCCGCGTTCAATAGCGGCTTGATGAGCAAAGCAGCCGTCTCGCTCGCCCAGATCTATTTGCTCTAAAATCAAATCAAAATGTTCTACTAAGGTTTTAAAATCCCCTCGTTGACCACAGAACGGTTTTACAAATAGATCGTGCAGTCGCCGATGATAACATTTCAGTGCAGCGTAATAGAGCTGGTCTTTGTCTTTAAAAGCTTGATACAAGCCATAACGCGCAACGCCGGAATGCTTTACTACATCAGCCATTGAGCAGGCTTTATAACCCTTACGCCAAAACAGTTCTAAGGCAGCATCAAGTACAATTTCTGGGCTGAATTCTCGCGTTCTAGGCATAAATTGCAGAATACATGTTCTGAATCGACTGAGTCAAGATTAATCGATAATGAGGTACGCTCATCCTTTAGGCAGGGACATAGTTGGGTGATGGTCGCTAGATGATAGTAGTTAGGTGATAATTAGGGCTTAGGGATGAAGACTCAGTGCTCATTATGTTTGCTGAGCCATTCAAGTGCCGTTTTTGCACAGGCCTCAGGTGATTCTAATGGCATTAGGTGATACGTATTGGCGACTTCCACGCCGGTAAAATGCTCGCCCAATTTGGCGTTCTGAGAATGAAACATCTTGCTTGAATACAAATTCGAATGCTTGGCTCGAATAAACAAGGTTGGAGTTTTAGTCTTCTTGAGATTTTTCCATACGAAGCAGATGTTTCTAAAGATGTGGGCTTCCCAGTCGGGGTCAAACACCAGTTCATATTGCCCATCTTTGCGTTCTTTTAAGCCATGTTCCGCGTAAGCTCGCATGGCTTGCTCAGTCAGGTGTTTAAAAGTGGGGTGACTTCGGTATCGCGAAACAAATGAATCATGGTCACGCCAGATACGTTGGCGTTGTTGAGTGCGGCTTATTAACGGCATAATGCGGTTCACTACACTGGTCGGTAGTTTCAAATAGATCAGATCAACCCAAGGGTTGGGCAGTGATGCGGGTTCAATCAGTACCAACTGCTTGATAAGATCGGGTCGCTTGATCGCAGCGATGAGGCTTACGTGAGCGCCAAACGAATGACCCATCGCGATCACGGGTTCTGAATGAGTCGCTTCAATAATGTCAATTAGGTCGTCAGCAAAGCGTGATAGACCAAAGTGCTTAGGAGGAGAGCTGCGGGTTTCAAGTGCGCCACGACAATCCGCCGCTGAGATGGAATAATACTGGTTAAAGCGATTTAGAAAAGACGTGTATACACCAGCAGGGAAGCCGTTAGCACCAGTGAAGTGAATCGGACTATTCGAATTGTTGTTGGATTCTAATGTGAAATTTGGAAAGCTATTTCCATTAACCGTTATTGTTTTCAAAATCGATAGACCAGTTTCTTGTTCAATTCTTGGTGTTGAGAATGCCGGTGCTAAGTTACTTTAGTCCCGCTCTAAATGCCATTTTTTTCTTTAGAGTCTGAGGTCAGGGCTTTTAGGTGGATTTTGAGTCGATTTTTGACTCGAGCCTCTAGCCGAATATGCGCTTCTTCAAGCTTAGTAGCGTGTTAGCAGTTTAATAATGGCTTAATTAACCGACGTTAATTGTTTGATTCTTACTCAGTTGCTATGATATTTTAAATCTTCGAATTGGAAGGGTAGCCAGTTCGATGTGTTGTTAGGGAGCGTCTGTTTTTATTGCTACTAAGCGTCGTCGACGTTAGTTGGTCATATAGGTCGATGCTTTGGTCTGGGTTATTTACGCTGTATATACTTTAATTTTGCATTTTCATGCAGGCTAAAAGGCATTTGACAGCAAGCTAATAAACTCAAGAGATAACCTTTTTGGTGTGTTGGTGGTTTTCTCAGGCCTTTGTAAGGTGACCTAATGACATTTAATCTGCTGAGTCAGGGATGGCTAACCTTAATAGTTGCGTTAATTATTGCGATAAGTTTCGTAGTAGCCTTTAGAAAATCGCGCAATCGCGTTCCCGAATCATTTGCTGGCTTGCGAAAGAAACCATTCTTGCTCGACCCCTCATATAGAGCTCTCTACGATACCTTGTGTGATGCCCTAGACTACGAATTTCATGTGTTTTCAAAAGTTTGTATTTCTGAGTTGATTGCCAGAGGGCCAACTGTCAGTGAGCGTCGCTTTAATCGTTTATCAGACTCGCTCAATGGTCAAACTTTCGATTACGTTGTTTGTAAGAAATCCGATCTATCTATCGCTGCGGTAATTGAGCTGGAGTCTCGTGAGAAAACAACATCGGCTTCACAAGCGGTGCAGCGTAGTGCGTTGATTAAACAGCTCTGTGCCGCCATGAAATTGAAAGTATTCTACCTTGATGCCGATCAACGGTATCGCGGCCAGGATTTACGAAGGCTGATTACCGGTCAGTCGCAATGTGCCAAGCCAAACTCTAAGGAGTCCTCGACATTAGAAGTCGCCACCAGTTGGACGGATAATTTGGTGACTGAAACAGAGTATGATGAAACCGCTCTAGGTGGGCTTTCTAGCTGCCCGGATTGTCACAGTGAGCTAGTTACTAAAATGGCGATGAAGGGCCCACACATTGGTGAACGATTTGTGATGTGCCGAAAATACCCCTATTGCGAATACCGAGTTCAATTAGATGAACACAAGGCTCTGCAAAAACAGACTGATGCGTCGACTAAGCGAAATACCGGCGGGTTTGTTCATCCGCACGACCGCCAACCTCAAACAAAGGGCTATTCGAACTGGGCTGGGTGAGGAGCGATGTCGTAACCTTAGTACTCAGCTTGAGCCGTGAATCAGCTTGAGCCGTGAGCTATTGAACAGAGGTTTAATGCTTAAGTTTAGTTCATGTCGAGCTGTGAATGGTTGCGCCACCAAGGCACGCGCGACCATCATAAAATACTAATGCTTGGCCAGGTGTGACCGCTCGTTGTGGTTGGTCAAAACTAACTTGAATCGAATCGTCAATTACGGCGCCTACGGTGCAGGCTTGGTCTTGCTGACGATAGCGCGTTTTGGCCGTGAGCTTGTCACCAATCTCAGGTGCTTTACCGCTTACCCAATCCATACCGTGCGCGACGACCTTTTGTGAATGCATTGCGGGGTGATCATGACCTTGAACAACCAACAATTCATTAGTAGAGGTATCTTTGCCAGCCACGTACCAAGCTTCGCCTGCGCCACCAATATTAAGCCCTTGGCGTTGCCCTAGGGTGTAATACATTAGGCCGTCGTGTTCGCCGACAATCGACCCATCCACTCCCACCATATTTCCCGGGTTGGGTTTAAGGTAGTTGCTGAGAAAGTCTTTGAATCGACGTTCTCCAATAAAGCAAATACCGGTGCTGTCCTTTTTATTATGGGTGATAAAGCCTTGTTCATCGGCAATCGCTCTCACGATCGGCTTTTCGACTTCACCTAGTGGGAATAAACTCTTCTCGAGTTGCTGCTGCTGCAGTGTGTACAAAAAATAACTTTGGTCTTTATTCGCATCAGCGCCCCGTAATAGCAAAGATTGACCGTTGCGAGACTGACCTTTGGCTACATAATGCCCGGTTGCAATGTAGTCAGCGCCCAGCGATTCGGCCTGCAATAGGAATTCTTTAAACTTAATTTCTTTATTGCATAAGATGTCGGGATTTGGAGTTCGACCAGCTTGATATTCTTGGAGAAAGTGCTCAAAAACATTTTCCCAATATTCGTGAGCGAAATTAACTTCTCGAAGTTCAATGTCCAAGCGGTCACACACTTGCGCCGCGTCTTTGAGATCTTTGGCCGCCGCACAGTATTCTTCGGTGTCGTCTTCCTCCCAATTTTTCATGAACATACCGCTTACTTGAAACCCTTGTTGTTTCAAAACATGGGCAGTAACCGATGAGTCGACACCACCAGACATACCAACCACGACATGTGTTTCTTGTGGCGCGGCGGTTGTATGCAGTGGGGGCATGCTATTAAATGCAGTCATGATCTCTTATCGGCCTAGTTTTGCACTTCTTTTACAAGATCAAGAGGATGTCGTGACCCGGATAAGTAATCTTCAATACAGGCAAGCACCAGTGGGCTACGCAATTGCTTTGAACTTCTGATCTGCTCCAGTGTAAGCCAATGCGTCTTGATTATGTCAGGGTCGAGCTGTTGCTGAGGGTCTATCTCACTCACGTCACCGCTGAATGTATACCTGAAGTAAGTCTTACCATTGTCGGCTTCAAGTCGATACAAGCCTACCAATGCTTGCGGTGTAAGGTGTCGCTGTGTTTCTTCTAAGGTTTCTCTGATTAGAGCTTCAATCACCGATTCACCTTCCTCAATATGGCCAGCAGGCTGATTGAATACCACCTGTTGGCTCGATTTAGCCATTTCCTCAACAAGCAAAAATTTGCCGTCTCTTTCGCAGATCACAGCGACGGTTAAATCTGGTTTCCATTCTTCTTTAGGCATGAACGTGAATGACAATGCTAGATTGACCTAGCAACGCGTTTATTGGGTAGTTAATCCATTATTTTAACGTTTCAGCACCTCACGTAAAGCCCTAAACGCTCACCGAGCATCAGGGCGCTCGAGTTTTTCATGTAAATCACCTGTGTGCATGGGCGTATCCAAGACTTTTACAATGCCGTTAAAAATTATTTATGGTATTCTTGCGCAACTTTCGAAGACCCATGCACAGATCTTGATTGCCCCTTGATTATGATCGGTTTTAGATGTCAAAGTTGACTGACAAAATCACCGACTGCCGCGCAGTTATATAGACTGTATTTAAGGTCATATCACAATACGACTGTATCTTGTTTGTTTAACTGCTTTGATCAGTTAGCAATGCCTTAAAAGGCGCTCGACACAACAGTTTTAGTTCTACACAGTAATGAAAAACTTCTTTCGGACGTAGTTTTCATACTGGTGTTATTGGTCTTCATAATTAGGTGTGACGTTGTGCTCCCAGCGTCATGGAAATCATCATTCAGATAGTCGCTCGAACTGCGAGACATAGGCGAAAATACATATGAGTAACGCAAAGTCTAAGATTTTTTACACCCTCACCGATGAAGCACCGGCATTGGCCACTCGCTCTCTATTGCCGGTTTTTCAATCATTCGCTTCAGCATGTGACGTTGAAGTCGATACCAAAGATATTTCATTAGCCGCGCGCATATTGGCTATATTTGGCGAATACTTAGCTGACGATAAAAAAGTAAATAATGCCTTGGCTGAATTGGGTGAGTTAGTTCTTGAGCCCACCGCCAATGTGATTAAAACACCCAATATCAGCGCGTCAATTCCACAGATTAAAGAGGCCGTTGCCGAATTACAGAAAGCCGGCTTTGATTTGCCTGATTTCCCGGATGACGTTGAGACGGATGAGCAAAAGAAGGTTCGCGGTTTATACGAACAAGTTAAGGGTAGTAATGTTAACCCTGTGTTAAGAGAAGGTAACTCAGATCGACGTGCCCCAGCCGCGGTTAAAAATTACGCGCGCAAGAATCCGCATTCCATGGGTGAGTGGTTGTCGTCGTCTAGGTCGCACGTAGCAACCATGAATGGCGGTGATTTTCGTTCCAGCGAACGCTCGATGACCTTGCCGAATGACTGCTCAGTTAAAATAGAATTTACTGACCGATTCGGCAATACCGAAGTCAAGCAAAGTGGTTTAAAGCTTCAAGAAGGTGAAGTGATTGACGCTATGTTTATGAGCAAAAACGCACTCTGCAAGTTTTACGAAGAGCAAATTGAAGACGCGCGTGCTAACGATATGCTGTTTAGCTTGCACGTTAAAGCCACAATGATGAAAGTTTCGCACCCGATTGTTTTTGGGCATTGTGTGAAGGTGTTTTATAAAGATGTGTATGAAAAGTACGAGACCTTATTTGAAGAGTTAAATGTTCAGCCAAATAATGGTTTAGGTAATTTGTACGGCATTATTGAGCAAATTTCAGGCGGGCTGCGCGAGAAAATTGAAGCTGATATCATGGCTTGTTATGAAAATCGCCCAGCGATTGCGATGGTTGATTCTGATAAAGGAATTTCTAATCTTCACGTGCCAAGTGACGTGATTGTTGATGCGTCAATGCCAGCTATGATTCGTAACTCGGGCAAAATGTGGAATATGGAAGGCCAGTTGCAGGATACTAAGGCGGTTATTCCAGAAAGTACTTATGCCCATATTTATCAGGAAGTTATCGATTATTGCAAGGCCAATGGTGCATTGGATCCAACCAAGATCGGCAGTGTATCAAACGTGGGTTTGATGGCACAAAAAGCCGAAGAGTACGGTTCTCACGATAAGACATACGAGATGGAATATGACGGTCACATGCGAGTGATCGATGAAGAAACGGGTATCACCCTATTTGAGCACGCAGTGCAAGAAGGGGATATCTGGCGCATGTGTCAGGTGAAAGACCTGCCCATTCAAGACTGGGTGAAATTGGCGGTAAACCGTGCACGTAAGACGGGTTCACCTGCAGTATTCTGGCTGGATAAAAATCGCCCACACGAAGCACAACTAATCATTAAAGTTAATGAGTACCTAAAAGATCACGATACTGATGGTTTAGAGCTATTGATCATGTCGCCCGCTGAAGCAACCCGATACAGCTTAGAGGTGATTAACCAAGGCCGCGACGTTATTTCTGTGTCTGGCAATGTGTTACGTGATTACTTAACGGATTTGTTCCCGATCTTGGAATTAGGCACCAGCGCTAAAATGTTGTCGATTGTGCCATTGATGAACGGTGGCGGTTTGTTCGAAACGGGCGCCGGAGGTTCAGCACCTAAACACGTTACGCAATTTTATCAAGAAGGGCATTTACGTTGGGATTCTCTGGGTGAGTTCTTGGCGACCGCGGCGGCGTTCGAGCATCTTGCGGACAGCACGGGCAATTCGAAAGCTCAAATCCTGGCCGATACCCTTGATCAAGCCACCTCTGAGCTGTTAGACAACGGTAAGTCACCATCGCGTAAAGTAAATGAACTGGATAATCGCGGCAGTCACTTCTATCTTGCTCTGTACTGGGCGAAAGCTTTGGTCGCGCAAAATGACGATGCTGATTTGAAGGAAAAGTTTACCAGTATGGCTGAGCAACTCGCCAGCAATGAAAGTAAAATATTGGATGAGCTGAATGCCGCGCAAGGCAGTGAAGTGGAGATCGACGGTTATTACTTACCAGACGGCGATAAAGCTGATTTAGCAATGCGCCCAAGTGCGACCTTTAATGACATCATTGATGGCTTTAACGCACTCTGATTGGAAGTAGGTCTTACGATCTAAAAAGCTTTCATTAAGCTATAAAACTAAAAAAGGCGCACACCGATATGGTGTGCGCCTTTTTTTAGTTAATTACGCAACAAAAATGCTGCGAATCGACTGACTTAGTTTAAGATAACAGAGTTGTTGCTCAAGAAGCCGCGCGAATTTTAGCCGCTTTAGGGCCTTTGTCGCCGTCTTCCAGTTCATACTCTACTTCCTGGCCTTCATTCAGTGTTTTATATCCGTCCATATCTATTTCAGAATAATGGGCGAATACATCATTACCGCCTTCGCTAGGCTCAATAAACCCAAACCCTTTAGAAGAGTTGAACCATTTTACAGTTCCTCTTGTTGGCATGTTACTTCCTCACTTTGGTATTTTTTCCTGATATTAGCTTCAGGTATTATTATTTGCGAAGCGCTGCTATTTATTTTTAATGAGCACCTTCACAACCAGCATCAAACGGTCGTTGACTATCTGATGCGACCAAGTAAACCTCTTGAAAGGCACTTCGTCAAGTATTATGGCCTAACTATTGTTCACTAAATTGATAATTGTTAGGGAAATAGCCCTTGAAAATTCTAATCCTGAGCGCAGAATTAGAGTTATGTAATAATAGCTGTTCAGTTCCCTCGTTGTATGAATTCAGCGAGCCAGTCCAATAGTGAATGTAAGTAGATTGAAGTATGAGTGATTTTCCAGAACCATTGCACGATGACAACGTTGCGCTAGAAGTCGCAAAACCAAAGCTTAAGCGCCCACCCTTGTATCGAGTGTTATTGTTGAATGACGATTACACGACCATGGAGTTTGTGATCGAAGTATTGACGAGGATCTTCAATCACAGCGAAGAAAAAGCGGCTCAAGTGATGTTGCATGTTCATCAGAAAGGCGCGGGTGTTTGCGGCGTATATACTCGCGAAGTCGCTGAATCTAAAGTCGAACAAGTGGTTCAATTTGCGCAGGCCGAAAAGCATCCACTGCAATGTACGATGGAACCCGATAGCGATTAGGCAAGTTGCCAAGTAATTTGAGTGAGCTTGCACCGAAATTTTGTTTAAAAATGGCCGTTGATTGAAAGACAAATACCATGATATCTAAAGAACTAGAAAAAACCCTAAGCCTTGCTGTTCAATTAGCACATGAAGCGCGTCATGAGTTCGTTACTACAGAACACCTATTGTTAGCTTTGCTGGACAATTCTTCTGCACTGGCCGTTCTGCAAGCTTGTAAAGCCGATGTGGGGCAGATGAGAGCCGATCTATCGTTGCATCTCGTCGATAACATGGAAGCGCTTAATCAAGAGCTTGATTTAAAGACTCAGCCCAGTATTGCTTTTCAGCGCGTTTTGCAGCGGGCCATTGTGCACGTACAAGGCTCAGGGCGCAGTGAGGTCGAAGGTGAAAATGTTTTGGTTGCGTTGTTCTCTGAGCGTGATTCGTTTGCGGTGTATTTTCTTGATTCACAAGACGTAACCCGATTTGATGCTGTGTCTTATATTTCTCACGGCATTACTAAAGATGGGGAAGAGTTAGAAGGTTTGCCATTTCCCGAGGATGTTGAGTCAGGTGAGGAAGCAGAGCAGAAAGAAGGGCCACTTGATGCCTATACGGTGAATTTAAACGTACGAGCAATAGAGGGCTTTATTGACCCTTTGATTGGCCGCGATAAGGAAGTTGAGCGCACAATTCAAATTTTATCCCGCAGACGTAAGAATAACCCATTGTATGTCGGTGAAGCTGGTGTTGGTAAAACCGCCATCGCCGAAGGCTTGGCGAAGCGTATTGTCGAAGACGATGTACCTCAAGTATTAAATGACGCGGTTATTTACTCGCTAGATATGGGGGCGTTATTGGCTGGGACTAAGTATCGTGGTGATTTTGAAAAGCGCTTAAAAGCCGTTTTAAAAGCGCTGGAACGAGAAGAGCACGCGGTGTTATTTATTGATGAAATACACACCATTATTGGTGCTGGCGCGGCCTCTGGCGGAGCGATGGACGCTTCTAATTTGTTAAAGCCGGCACTTTCAAGTGGCCAATTAAAATGCGTTGGTTCTACCACATATCAAGAGTATCGAGGTATTTTTGAGAAAGACCGAGCGCTGTCACGACGTTTTCAAAAGATCGACGTTGAACAACCAACGGTGGAAGAAACCGTACAAATACTGCGTGGTCTAAAGTCGCGTTTTGAAGAACACCATGAGGTGACCTATACCAGTGAAGCCTTGACTCTCTCGGCCGAACTGGCGGAGCGCTACATTAACGAACGGTTTTTGCCGGATAAGGCCATTGACGTTATTGATGAAGCTGGCGCGCGCACCCGATTGTACGACCGCAAAGAAGGGGAGATCCCCGTCATTGACGTAGAACAAATTGAAGAAGTAGTGTCGTTTATCGCACGCATACCACCGAAGAACGTGTCGTCGTCGGACGTTGACGCGCTTAAGAATTTAGAACGCGATTTGAAAATGGTGGTGTTTGGGCAAGACGATGCCATTGTGAATTTAGCGTCGGCGATTAAAATGTCCCGTTCAGGCCTTGGTAAACCTGAGAAGCCAATTGGCTCGTTCTTATTTTCTGGGCCTACCGGTGTGGGTAAGACCGAAGTAACACGCCAGCTCGCCATGACATTGGGGGTTGAACTGATTCGTTTTGATATGTCTGAATACATGGAGCGCCATACGGTATCGCGACTCATTGGTGCGCCTCCAGGGTATGTTGGTTTTGATCAAGGCGGTTTATTAACGGATTCTGTCAACAAACATCCACACGCCGTTTTGTTGCTTGATGAGATAGAAAAAGCGCACCCAGATGTGTTTAATCTGTTGCTACAAGTAATGGATCATGGCTCGTTGACGGATAATAACGGTCGCAAGGCGGACTTTCGTAATGTGATCTTAGTGATGACCACCAATGCCGGTGCCGTGCAGGTGTCGCGTAATTCAATGGGTTTCACTAAACAAGATAACAGCACTGACGACTCTGAAGCGATTAATAAAATGTTCACACCGGAGTTTCGTAATCGGCTTGATTCGATCGTACGATTTAATTCACTCGGCAATGAAGTGATCGGTAAGATCGTTGATAAAGAATTGTTAGAGGTAGAGCGCCAGTTACTCGACAAAGAGGTTCAGTTGGATGTTGACCAAGCAGCGCGAGAGTGGATTGCCGAACATGGTTACGATGAGTCGATGGGCGCGCGGCCTTTGGCACGCTTAATTCAAGAAGAAATTAAGCGTGGGCTTGCTGATGAATTGCTGTTCGGAAAGCTACAGAAAGGCGGAACCGTGGCAATTTCTGTTGAAGAAGGTGCGCTATCATTTTCAATCGCATCAAAAGCGGATTAAACGAATCCTCTTTTGATGCTTGTTTGGTTTATGTGTCTAATTAAACTACTAAAATGATTTAGCTTACTCATGAGCTATTAACCGTGCATTGGCAGACGAAAAATCGCTACCATTGGGTCGTTGAAATAAACGCAAATCAAACTCTTTAGCGACCGCGAATAGGTGATCAAAGACATCGGCTTGCAGTGCTTCGTAGTTCGCCCAATTTTTGTCGGAACTAAACGCGTATATCTCAATGGGTACACCGCTGTCGCTCGTTGCTAGCTGACGTACTAACAGAGTCAGGTTTTGATTGATTAAAGGGTGCTTTTGCAAATAGGCGAGTATATAAGCCCTGAAGGTTCCAATATTGGTGATTCGGCGGCCATTCACTAAGGAATCAGTTACATTGTGCTCAGCATTAAAGGCATCGAGCTCTTGTTGCTTTTTGTCAATGTATTCTTTTATGTAGTCGATCTTTGCGTAACGATTTAAGCGTTCTTCATCGCAAAAACTCACTGAATTAATATCAATGTACAGCGCGCGTTTAATTCGTCGACCCTCGGATTCTTGCATCCCTCGCCAATTTTTAAACGATTCATTGATCAGTGCCTGAGTTGGTACAGTGGTAATGGTGTTGTCAAAGTTTTGAACCTTTACCGTGGTTAAGCCAATTTCTAAAATATCTCCGCTGGCTTTATGTTGAGGAATATCAACCCAGTCACCCAGGTTTACCATTCGGTTGTAGCTAAGTTGTAAACCAGCGACAAAGCCGAGAATAGGGTCTTTGAATACCAGCATGAGTACCGCTGTCATCGCGCCTAAACCGGCGAATAGCTTGAGCGGTGATTCTCCAATAACCAAGGATATGATCAGTATTATTGCAACGAAGTACAGCAACAGCTTTGCGACTTGGCCGAAATTTTGAATCGGCATTCGTTTAGCGACTGGAAACGTGTGATAAATCTCCAAAAGCGCATTGATCGCCGAGTCGATCGTTAAGGTCGCCACAACGACCGCATAAACCAATAGCGCGACTAACGCAAATTCTGCTTGTGCTGGGTAGGCCGATAGCCCCAACGGCAGTAATTTATAAACCACGATTATGGGCGCAAACAGCGAAAGCCGTTCAAAGACGCGACGCTTTAGCAAAATATCATCTAAATTTGACTCAGTCTTTCTTATTAACTTTTTGATCAGGCTAACGATAATGCGCTTAGTCAGTTGATAGGCAATAATGGCCAGAATCAAAACCAACACTGTGTTGATTGACGTGACGATGATCGTTTCATAAGGCGCCAATATAGGCATCTGGCCGACCCAGTCTGTAATTATTTTGCTCATATTTTGTTTCTATAAGTAAGTGGGATGGTTTTTCTAACGACTAAGTCATCCAACAAGTAAGTCATCCAACAAGTAAGTCATCCAACAAGTAAGTCATCGAGCACTTAAAGTTCATTAAGCCAGATGAATTAGCGCGCGATAATTTATCTAACAATAGCTACGATTCACACCTACGAGAGGCTTCAACTCATTAAATTGCACTATTAGCAAAGATTTTACTCTACTCATGTCAGAGAATTTGTCTTAAACTTAATTGTGTGGGTTATTTAAATCGAATTATAAGGAAGGATAAATGTTTAAGAAAATTTTAATTGCATTGCTTGTGCTCATCGCCGCAATCGCCGCAGGATTATATGTCTTTTCAGGTAAGTTAGACGGCTTGATTAAAGAGGTGATAGAAACCGAAGGTACGGCTGCGCTTGGATCGGCTGTTCGTGTTGTCAGCGTGGTAACCGATTTTAAACAAGGGCGAGCTGAATTCGGCGGACTGACGATTGCCAACCCCGCGGGCTACCAAGCGGCTAATGCGGTTGAATTATCTAAGTTTGCGGCCGAAGTTGATTACAGTGACCAAACGGTTAAGGAAATTATTATTAATCAACCTATTATCAATGCTGAGCAAAAGGGGACAAATAATAATTTTCAGGATTTGCTGGATAAGATGCCTTCGTCGACAGAAGAAGAGCCTGAAGAAGAGTCGACCGATCCTGGTCCGGAAATAACCATCAAAAAGATAGCGCTACGAAAAGCCACTATCAACCTACTAACCAGTGATCTCAAGATTGCAGGTCAGGCAATAGAGATTGGGAACCACAGCTTTGTTATGGAAGATTTCGTTGCTCAAAACATTACCGGAACGGCTGAGGAAATTTCTGATGAATTGACACGCAGTATCGTTGCGCATGTGTCAGGGCAGGTTAAGGGCTATGTCGCTGGTCAACTAAAAACACTTGCAAAGGCCAAGGCATTACAGAAAGCTAAAGAAAAGGCTCAAGAAGTTATCGAAGAGAAGCTCAGCGGTGAATTAACTGAAAAACTGAACAAAAACATTCTGGGTGATAAGCTCAAGGGTAAAATTAAGCTGAAAGGCTTTATTAAGGGGTAATAGATAGATTTTATTAAGTCTATTCAATTAGTTAAGGGATGAGGAAACCAAAGCGGTTCTCCTAAGAGTCGGCTTAAGTGTTGAACCGCCAGTTAGAATTGGTTCCAGGCTTACAAAATCGCCATCAATTACTTTTACTTAAGTGTGTTGCTGAATTCGCGTAGTTCTATTAAACTCAAGTCGTAATTTAATCGTTGTATATTTTAAAGATGGCAACGGACTAAAAATTATTATTTATAGAAGTCAACTTCGTGATTGATCCTACTGTTTCAGTAAACCAACCACAGTTATTAGAAAACCAAACCCAGTTATTAGAGTCTTTACTATGATTAGATTGTTAAAATTAGCAGCTGTTCTCTCGGCAGTATTCTCATTGAATGCAGCGAACGCGGCGTTTCCAGATGATTTAGAAGGTGTGGTTTTTATTGAAGGCCCTTCTATGGAACGTATACGTAGTTATCCGGAGACTTCTAATTTGGAAGTTACAGTGACAGCGGAACCGCAAAACCGATTCGGGCGCGTGATATTTTTAGATTACGAAAAACGCTTTGAATGGGCTGCCGATAACAATAATGTTAATGGTAATGTTTGGGGCTTTGTTAAGATAGACGATGTCTGGTATGCCGGTACTTGGGAATATATGGGTTTTGGTCGTATAGATCGAAGTGAAGCCTCTTTTGTTGGACCAAAGCATTTACGTTTTCCTCCATTGTCGAATTTTAGGCCTGTGGATGGTGAGGTCTACGGTTTTATGGTAACTCCGGTTGTTCGAAACGGCACGCGTCCTTCCGTTGAAGAGAGGACTAAGGTCGACTTTTTTCGATGGGGTGTTGGCCCAGTTGAAAGAGAAGAGATTTTTGGATCGGCTGGTGCAACTAGTATCGCGCCCGCCGTAGATTTACTGCTGTCGGAGTAATGAACCTGTGACAAAGCATTGGTAAGTGCTTAAGTTGGTATAAAAAAGGAAAGCCCAGTTTAGTGAATCTAAGCTGGGCTTTTTCATGAGTATATTCAGTTCGTCGATAGTATTTGTCTTTTTTCGCTAAGTTTTAACCTGTCATGTGATTAGGTCATCGTATACACTTCGATATATCAAATGCACGGGTGTGAAAGAGTTGTATATGAACCTTAATTTTCTGTTAAAAAAAGTACTAGGCAAGTTATTGCCTGACAGTTTTTTTCTAAAGTATTTCTCTCGATTACCTGAGTTTAATACTTGGGTCAAAAAGCAAAAATTGACAGAGGCCCCTTGGTTTGAGACGCGTGAAGAGCTATATAGTCATGTTTACTCGTCTTTGTTGAACGGTGCTCAACTAACCTATTTCGAAATGGGTGTATGGTACGGCGCGGCCATCAAGTCTTGGAACAAACTAGATGAGAACCAAGAATCAAGGTATTTTGGTTTTGATACATTCGAAGGTTTGCCAGAGGTCTGGGAAGGGCTCACCGCGAGCGCTGAAGTAGGTACATTTGATGTTGGTGGCTCAATTGATAATGTGAAAATATCCGACCAGCGCGTAACTTTAATTCAAGGGCTATTCCAAGATACGGTGCCAGGTTTTCTTAAGAATGTATATACACCTGCCCCAGGTAAGCGTGTTTTGCATATCGACAGTGACCTTTATAGTTCTGCTTTATTTTGCTTAACTAAGTTTGATGACATCATGGTCGCTGGGGATGTCATTATTTTTGATGAGCTGTCTTCTATGGATGAGTTTAGAGCGCTTCAAGACTATTGTGTCGCTTATTTGAGAGAGTATCGAGTCTTGGGGCATTCTGGACCCTATTATCAACAGGTCGCAATAGAGTTAACTGTCTAAACTTTTAGTGTTTGTGTCTCAAATTGGCTTTCAGTGTTTGCTTCTAATATGATCACAAAGTCTTAATGCGACTGCGATAGCTGTAAATGTTGGGTTAGATGCACTGCCAGTCGGGAGAACAGATGTTCCTGCAATAAAAAGGTTTGGAATTGTATGAACCCGACAATTTTCGTCCACCACACCATGATCTTTGGATTTAGACATTCTGGTCGCTCCCATGTGGTGATAAAGTCCATAACTCTCGCTTAACCAGGCGTCGGTATCTTCATGAATTGATGGCTTTAGAATGACTTTAGCGACGTTATTCTTTTCTAAAACCTTTTTGACGCAGGTGTAGAAATGAGATGCAGTGGTTCTAGACTGTTTGGACGTTAGCCAATTAATATGAGCTATCGGCTTTTGATTATCTTCATTCTCGCCTGCGACTTTGATGAAACTCTCTTTAATTGGTATCGACTCTATATTTGCGATCAAAAAGAATGTACTTCCTTCAGGTAGATAAACTCTCCGTTTCACGACTAACTCATAGCAAGCCGTAAAAAGGGCTTTTGGGTGTTTGAGTAATTGTAAAATGGTCTGCCCCGTCTCCTTATTGAAATTTAAATTTCTCAATTGCGAATATAGGTTACGCATGTGGAAAAGTGGGTCTTTTGATGATGTTTCAACTTCTATATTGGCGTTAATATTGGCAAGGCAGTGCTCTATTTGGCTCTGCTCGGTTAATGCCAGTTTAGGTAGGCACTTTACTCCTCCTTCGATTCTTATCGAAAACAAAGCACGAAATTTTGACATATCTATGGGTATCAATTGTGCACCGTAGATACCGATGTGGTCATTATAATAGTGCCCAATGGGAAGGTCATCGAGACCGACTAATTTCGATGTTAATAACGTAGTGGGAGAGTCGATTCCCCCGCAAGCGATTACAAATTCACTGGCTTTTAATTGTACGGTTAAGTCTTTATTCAGTTTGACCCTTGCTGAGGTAATTCGTTTGCTAAGTTTGTCTTGGTCAAATTGTGTTTTTGTATCTAGATAACACAATATTTGCTTCGATTCTTGAATTCGTGTTAAGTATTTATTATGGAAGTTCGGGGTAGAACTGAACTTTGAGTAGTCCAAGTCTATATCATGTTGTTCATACGCTTGTAGGTCATCTGGCGCGATATCGGAGCGGCAAATATTGCTATCAAATTCAATGTCTTGTACGCCGATAATCTCTTCAGCAACTTTATAATAAGGTTCTATTTCAGCGTTACTTATTGGCCACTGCGCGTGATCAATCCATGGCCTGTTAGCAAAATCCAGGTCGTTAAATTTTAGGGCTTGACCTCCCCAGATAGTGGTTGACCCGCCAAATCCGTACGCGCGCGAACCCGCCAAACCAGAGGAAAGATGGCCACTATTCACCACATCTTTTATTGTTGATTCTTGACTAGAAAGCGAGCCATTTTCTAGGATTGCAATGGTAAGGTCTGTTTTGTCTTCAAGATAAAGCGCCATCGCTATGCCAATGGCGCCTGCACCAATTATGCATACGTCGACTTCGTGGACGCCAGTTTCCTGCTCTTGGTTAGGTTCAAAAAACATATTACAAAGATAAGTGATCGATCAGCTTATCGATTGATTGATGAAAATTAAGGCATGTACTAGACGAAACGACTTGCTCAACGTGCTCAAGTTTACTGGAAGAAAAAATCAATTTCTCTGGCGAATACATGCGCATTGTGCGGTGCATGCTTATCAGTACTGGCAAGGCCTCGACACTGATCGGAATGGCAAGTTCATTAAGCGCATCAGCCAAAAGAGAGTGATTCAAGACAGTAGAGCTAATCAGATCTCGAAACTGGGAGTTGTTAAAGACGCTGTGCAGAAAAAGTGCCCTTTGTTTAGGCAGCCATTTATTCATGCTTGGTTGGTATGGCGACTGGATAATGCCTTTGAAGTCCGGGTAGTTATGCAATATGTTAGAACTAACATGGTTGCCTGTCGCGATACCGTACTCTTTTAACTTGCCGGCTTTCTTTAGACTTTCTAACTTAGCGATCAACTCATGACTGATATCGCACGCTCTACATTCATGAAAGAGATAAAAATCAACGCTTTCACGCTGAAGTTTTCGAAGGCTGACCTCAAGTTCTTTGTCAATTGTATCGATAGAAAATGAGCTGATCTCAGGTAAGGTGCGATCACTCGACTTTGCTAGGTCATTCTTTGGTTTGCGGCTTTCGATAAGGTTTGAAGTACGCGTAACATTTAGCCTGTTTTTCGCCTGTATTAATTTTCGATTAACAAATCTTGCCAGAGGTTTAATTGGCTTTAGCAAGAGCGGGATTTCGTTAGGCGGCAAACCGAATTTTGTCGTCACCGTAACTTCATCAGCTTTGCTTTTGAGGAACTTCCCGAGGACTGTTTCTGCTTCACCCCGCCCATAAAGTGGCGCGGTATCATAATGTTTGATCCCTAAATCAAAACAATTTTCAAGAAGCCGTACTCGCCCTTTATTGCTGAACGCAGACCCCATTAGTCCGGATGTGCCAAATCCTAAGTTATTATTGTTCATTATTAGGATTTACAGAAATATTTCGATCGCGATGTTAGAAGAATAAAAACGACTATGACTATAGCTAAATGTCAGTCTAAAACCTACTTAAAGATCTACCTAAGTAAAAAATTCTATATCCTGATGACTTAAAACTGGCCGCTTCTGATCACCATATTTAAAATGTGGGTCATGTGTTAATATGCAACTGTCTTATAAAAAAGGAGAAGAAAGATGTCTGTACCGACTTACAGTAGTATCGCAATGGATGCGCGCCCCGATCGACTGGATTTGCGTGATCGCGAATATCGGCCGAGTTTACGATCTTTACCGGCCAGTTTTCCGGCTAAAGGTGATCTTGAAGCGTTACTCAATTGTTATGTTAAGAATGAAATGGTTCTTAACCAAGGCGCAGAAGGCGCCTGCACTGGGTTCGGCCTAGCCGCCACGATTAATTATCTAATTTGGAGGGACAGCGCGGTGCTTGAGGGCGACGGAGTCGATGCTCAAAACTTCTGTTTGGATGTTAAGTCACTGCGGGTTAGCGAGCGAATGCTCTATCAGATGGCGCGAATATACGATGAATGGGATGGCGAAGACTATTCCGGGTCGAGCTGTCGCGGGGCTATGAAGGGGTGGCATCGCCACGGCGTTTGTAAAAAATCTATTTGGGACTATGACATTAGCGGTAAATTTCTTCCGCCCGTGAATGAATCTTGGGCGACCGACGCACTTCGTAACCCCTTAGGTGCTTACTACCGTATCGACCGACTGTCTGTGACTGATATGCAAGCCGCCATAGTTGAAGCCGGTGCGATCTATTGTTCGGCAGCCGTCCACGAAGGTTGGTGGATTGATGGTGCGAAATCACTACCAAACATCAAAACAAGCAGTAAGATGACCGGTGGTCACGCATTTTGCATTATTGGGTACAATAGAGAGGGTTTTATTGTGCAAAATTCCTGGGGTCAGACATGGGGTTTTAATGGCTTTGCGGTGATGAGTTATTCGGATTGGCTTGCCAATGGAACTGATGCTTGGGTGGTGTCACGTGGGGTGGAAATTAACAGCGTGCAGGCACCTAGAATGTTTTCTAACAGTGCTTTGCAGGATGTGATTAGTCAGTCTTCTGGCTCATCGAAAATGAGTGTCGATGATGTGTTTGAGTATCCTTATCCGAAGAATTTCAAAGCAAAACCATGGAGTGAAGACAAAGCTTATTCTCACGCCTTGGTAATTAGTAATAATGGCCGACCAAAGCACACCGTGATAGACGCAGAAGACCCAGATGGTTCGGCATGGTTGATTTGCCATGACAATCTTAAGGAATGGATGTTGGAGTCATCTAGTAACAGAAAAATAGCGGTATATGCGCATGGCGGCCTAAACTCAGAAGAATCTGCGCTGAATCGTGTTCGGATTATGGCCCCTTATTTTAAAGCCAATGGAATATATCCAATTTTTGTGGTGTGGAAATCAGGGCTGTATGAAACCCTTAAAAATATTGTTCAAGAAGCACTGACTGGCATTTTCCGAAAAGGTGCTCCGCAGGTTGATCGTTCCGAAGGGCTAGGAGAGTGGATATCAGATAAAACTGACCGTGCCATCGAGGCGGTGGCAAGAGGGGTTCAAGCTAAAAGCTTATGGTCAGAAATGAAGGAAAATGCCATTTACGCCAGTGATCGCGCCGTCCCAGGATTTGTTCAAGGGCGAGGAGGCAAGCCGGGTGCAATGGTTATCTTGGCAAAGTCTTTGGAAGCTCTTTCCAAGGAGTTTAATGAGCTGGAACTGCATGTGGTCGGCCACTCGGCGGGAGCTATTCTTTTGGGGGCATGGTTAAAGGAAATAACGGGTCGTAACTTAAGTATCGAAACTGCTACCTTGTTTGCTCCGGCATGTTCCATTAAATTTGCGAATAGTACGTATAAAAAGGCCATCGAAAAAGGAGTTTTAAACAAGAGAAGTTTGTTTATTCATAATATGGATGATGAAAGAGAGCAGGCCGATAACACCGGCAAGGTCTATCGAAAGTCTTTACTCTACTTGGTTAGTCGAGCATTAGAGGACGTCCACAAAATGCCACTTTTAGGCTTGCAGTCGGCATGGGACGTAGGAAGTTGCGATGCGAAAAAAACGGGTGGCTTTCATGAATCGCAACGAGCTGAGATCGAAAAGTGGTCGAAATTCATCAATGGGCAAAACCAACCGGAGCCTTATGGCCGGAAAAAGAGCCAAGTAAAGGTTAATGCCCTGCCTGACTATATAAAATTGGGGCATGGCTCTTTTGATAATGATGTCGACGCTATTACGTATACCTTGAAAAAAATCAGAGGCAAAGATTTGGCCGTGAAAGTGATTAATTTGCGTGGCTACTAAAAATATTTTTCAAGTATGTTCTTTAAAGCAACATAGACGAACTTTATGAGTTTTACGCAGCGTTGTGCGAATTTTTAATCAAGGCAAAAAGATCATGGGTTTATTAAAGACTCTCTGGGGTTAATTGAGTCTATAGGGCTTTTGTAGTCCATAGAACATGCTGTACCACCTAGATGAAAGTGTCTCTCATTTTCAATTTATTTGTAATTTAGGTGAGAGAACTGGCTCAATGAGGCCACTACACAAGAGTAATTTCAATGAAGGTATCTGTTGTTGGCAGATAGGCCATCACATCGGCGATGGCATTGAAAGACGATTGTGCGCCTTAGATCTTACTCATAAAGTTATTTCAAGGGGATGTTAAAGGGGAAGATATATGGAAGACGAATCTCATGGATGAGAAACTATTTTATGAAATATTTGGCGATGTTTTATAAACAATACACTGCTCACCGCTATTGATCTTAAATCAGGGCGGCATGTCCAGAACACCTGAAGCAGGCAGCAATCATGAATTTCTGCAATCAATCATAAGTCATGGTACTGGCGCTACAAAAAAAGAAATCGAGTGATGTTTCCTATTCGCACACTTGAGCATGTATATTAATACAAGTATTCTGTTTTGGAGTTGGTTACTAACTGTCCTGTGAGTCAAATTGAATAAAACAAATAAAAAGAAAATAGTGATTGTTGGGGGTGGTTTCTCTGGCGCGGTATTAGCCCAAAAGCTTGAGTCATTGTTACCTCTTGATTGGGATATTTATCTTCTTAGCAAAACAAATTTCATCACATACAACCCCTTACTGCCTGAGGTTATTGGTGCTTCTGTGCTACCTGGGCATGTGCAGGCGCCATATCGTTTAATGTTGAAACGCACCAGGATACGAATGGTGACAGTTGATAATATAGACTACGAAAAAAAGGTTATTCATTATCATAATGACATTGAAGACAGCCTGGATTTTGATCATCTTGTACTGGCGGCCGGTGTGCAAGCAAATATGAAGATGCTGCCAGGTTTAGAGAGTCACACACTACCTCTTAAAACAGTTGGGGATGCTCTCTATATTAGAAACAAAGTTATCGAACGGTTAGAGCAAGCAACAATTCATGCTGACGCTGATCGTAGAAAAGAGCTCACAAGTTTCATTATTCTGGGGGGCGGTTTCAGTGGTGTCGAGTCCGCTGGTGAATTAGAGGACTTTATTAGTTCCGCACAAAAATATTATAAAAACGTTGAGCGTAAAGATTGCCGAATTAGCGTTATTCATGGAACCGATCGCCTGCTGCCTGAGTTGTCGGAAAAACTCAGTGAGCACACTTTAAAAAACTTCAAGAAACGCGGTATTGAGGTTCACCTGAACGCTCGGGCCAGCCAGATTGAAGATGAGAAGGTGACACTCAATAACGGTGAAACAATTGAAGGTGCCACCATAATATGCACCATTGGTACTACAGCTCATGATTTTATTTCAGACCCCTTTCTGCCTTTAGAGCGAGGTCGCATTGTGACCAATCCAGATTTGTCTGTGGGTGAAAACGGTTGGCTTTGGGCAATCGGTGATTGTGCGATCATACCCAATAGCAAAACTGGTGGCCTTTGTCCTCCGACGGCTCAATTCGCAGATCGTCAAGCAAAATTTTTAGCTAAGAACATCGCCGCGTCGATCAACGGCAAACCAACGCAAGCCTTTGGTTATATTCCAATTGGGATGATGGCCTCCATAGGCCACAACAAAGCGGTTGCGGAAGTGTTTGGTGTGCGCTTCTCCGGATTAATCGGGTTTATGATATGGCGTGCTGTTTATCTAAGTAAGGTACCTACCTTCGCGCGCAAAATGCGGTTGTTTTTGGAATGGACGTGGTCGATGTTTTTCCCACCAGACATCGCTCACCTTGGATTTAAACGCTCTAGAGATGACTGATAGCGAGTGCCTGAAGGTAAAAAACGCGATTATAATTGTTGCAGCATCAGTGTTGGTTCTGTAACAATACAATAGAAATATAGTATTGAGGTATCTGCGGAAAACCGATTAAATTAGAGATACCCTAAAAAACTAAACATAAGAGTTGAATCATTTTTAACGTATACGATCTTAAAAATACAGTTTCAAAACTTGTTGGCGGCACTGTACTGGCTGTTGTTCTATCGGCCTGTACGTCAATTCCTAGTCTTATGCCCACACCATCGATTTACCTTGATGAATCGTTTGACGATGGTACCGTACCCCAAGAGCTTCGGGCGCCTGAAGCAAATATTTTTTATGTAACTGATCGAGCCGTTAACCCACCTTCGTCAAATAAAAATAATGCTGAAGAAGTCTCATTAACGTATGGGGCTAAGCGGTCGCCATCGTTGGCTTATGGCGGCGCTACCGTCACGTTTAAGAACGAAAATATAGATTGGGCGACTTTAGTATCGGCAAGCAGCAGAGCAAAACGCAACCGCCGATTTAAATTCTCACTCGATTCAATAGAAGAGTTTGGGCGGTTTCCGGCATCCCCATATCAATTTACCCGAACCGCTGATGGCATCAAGCTAGCGCCGCAAGTTGCACAACAAAGAAGTGAAGAAATCAGTAAGTTTCAGAGCCGGCTACGACAGCGATTAAGTCAGACTCAATTCAAAGATATTATTTTGTACGTGCATGGGTTTGACAATAAATTCGACAAAGCGACTTTCACGCTGACCGGTTTATGGCATTTTTTACAGCGTCAAGGTGTTCCAATAGTTTACAGTTGGCCGGCGGGTAGAGGAGGGCTAACAGGGTATTTTACCGACCGTGAGTCAGGCGAGTTCACAATTTTTCATCTAAAGGAGACGCTTCGCTATCTCTCAAGCATGCCCGAGATTGAGAACATTCATATTATTTCGCACAGTCGGGGCACTGATGTAACGACAACGGCCTTAAGAGAGCTGGTCATCGAAAACAGGGCAGCTGGAATTAATCCACGCAAAGAACTGAAAATTAAGAACTTGGTTCTTGCGGCTCCCGACTTAGATTTTGAGGTTATGCAGCAACGATTGATGGCCGAACATTTTGGCCCTGCAATCGGTAATATTACGATATACACCTCTAGGCAAGACAATGCTTTGCGCTTATCTCAATTTTTAATGAGCGGTCTAAGGTTTGGACGATTGAGCTCCAAAGATGTCGAAGCGAACGAGCGCAAGGTTTTTGCGGCGGCGGGCAATGTGGATTTCATACAGGTACCCCGAAGTAAGCGTTTAATCGGTCATAGTTATTTTCATAGCAACCCAGTCGTCAGTGCTGACCTCATTCAATTGATTAGAAAGGGTGCCAGCCCTGGTTCACCTGAACGAGGCCTTTATTCATTGGGGGGCAATTTTTGGCAGATGACTGAGCCGAAAAAATAGACTTACAGCGTTTTGTCTTGGTCGATGTTTCGAAGTTCGGAGTCGCGCAGAATCGTGTCTTTCAAGTGCAAGTCGCGTTGAGGAAACGGGATGTTGATGTTGTTGTCACGAAACGCTTTGTCGATGGCAAAACGAATATCGCTAGCCACCTGATGCCGGTCATTAATATTAATCAGGAAGAAGCGCAGCGTCATATCCAGGGATGAATCGCCGAAATCTCTAAACAGCACACGCGGAACCGGGAATCGCCGTAATTTTGGGTGCTCCGCGGCCGTGTTTAATAATACTTCTTTGACCAACTCCATGTCAGATCCGTAGGCAACACCAACATTGATGTCTAAACGCCCAATATTGTCGTTTAACGTCCAGTTTGTGATGGTGTCAGATAATAAGTTGGAATTAGGTATCAATACGGAAGAACGTTCTAAGGTAATCACCTCTGTTGATCGCATATTAACTTTCTTAATATGACCTTCCAGTCCATTGCCTAAAATCACCCAGTCGCCAACCCGTACCGGGCGTTCAAACAGTATGATCAAGCCAGACACAAAGTTGCTGAATATCGTTTGTAAACCAAACCCAATGCCAACAGACAGTGCTCCAGCAACAATGGCGAGGTTTTCTGACTGAACGCCTAAGGCATTTAATGACGCTACAATGGCGAAGCTAAAGCCGATGTAACCCACGATTGCGACAACCGCTTCCGAGCCAGCAACGGTCACGTTAACCGTTTTAAATACGCGTTCACGTAGGAACCAGCGTACTAATTTAAAGAAATAGAAGACGATTATAAACGCAGAAATGGATGCCAGTATTTGACTGAATTCTATGGTCAATGAGCCGACATTAAACTCACCTCGCATTAAATTACTTTGGCCTTCAAAATTATTTAATGACACTCCCCAAAATCGTGCGGCCCCCAAAAACAAAGCGGTAGCCAAAGCCAACTCAAAAATGGTTAGCAAAAGCATGGACCTTTTTGATTTGCTCTCGTCGCTTAGTTTTGATGCATTGAGTAACTTAGGTTCACTATTGATCCATAGACTGCGCACACTCATGAACAAGGCGATTGCGGTGAGCGTGATTACCACATTGTGCAAGGTGTACATGCTCAACACGGTGTAACCCAAGAGAGACCCGACAATAGCCGCGACCACAAGAAGTTTGATAAACGAAATAAAAAAGACGTAACTTTGTCGCCCTTTTTGTACCGACTCGCCGTCAATCACAACACTTAATGGAACAAATTCCACGTCACTAAGCCGTCGAAGAAGCACTATTGCCAAGCTGATATTTAACAACATTAATATAATAAATGTCAGTTCCAAATACTTATCTTGGCTTACAAAAACAAAGTAAAAACAATTGGCTATTAGAGCTAATGCGTATATTAATAGGAAAGACCATTTAGGAAAATTCTGCGTGGGCATGAAGTTCTCATAGCCCGCTTGGAAGTGTCGATACAAAATCGGTCCAAGCCCAAAAATCAGCGCAAAACCGAGTGCCAACATCATGCCTACCCAAGTCAGAATGTCGTTTGAAATATGCCGCAACATACCGGCAATAGATTGATAAGCCAGCTGCCAATTCGATAATGAAAGCATGCTGGGTGCTTTATTAAAAAGTAGCTTCTGACTTTGTTGACTAGTTGCTTCTGATAGCTGCACTAACAAATCGTTTGCATACACATTTACCAGAGTCGCTTTCTTATGCTCAGCCCCCAATACGATAAGGCTAAGTTTTAACTCTTCAGTGTTGCGCAGCAATACTTGGTCTGATGCGACGATATCTGTTGATGATCCGGATTCGCCCAACTCGGTAGCTATTGGCTGTTCGAGCAGGGCAGATAGGCGTTCACGTTTGGTTTTAAGATCATCCTCCAGGTCCTTTAACTGGGTGTTTGATTCACTCTGAATCTCAATCAGCGCTTGACGAAGCTCCGAAATACGCGCGTTACTTAATTCTGCAGTTCGAACAATTTCTTTCTCATAGTTTGATAAATTATCGAGCTGCTCTGCAAAGGACAAAGCGGCAGAGTTTTGCGAAGTGCAAAACGCGCATAACACAAGTATGTATAGAAGTAGCCTCATTCAGCTAGCACTAATATAAACCTTAGCTTGAGTAGCATTGGGCATGAAAAATAGAACGTTTAGCATCGAACATACCGCCTTATAACAGAGCGTCAGGTGCTTTCGCGTCACTATAGGCGCCAGCTTCGACAAGCTTGCGCATTTTAAGCATTGATTTATATGGCGCATCCACCAGCATCAAGTTCGTTATCCACGCTGGTGTGGGGCCATTGGGGTCAATATGCGCAAAATTTTCCACCGTGGTGGTTCCATCACCATTGGGTGTGAAATGCCATTGTGATACCGCATTTTTGATTCGAACCGCCTTTGTTTTAGGCGTGCCACCTGCACTGGCTGTGCTAGTCATGGAAAGGCGGTTGGTTTCTGTGTTCCGAGACCATACAACATGGGTATAGACATCTCGATCACTTACCGGGAACGGAATGTCGTTGTAGATATACACATAACTCTCTGACTCCGATACTTTCTTCTCTAATCGCGCTTCTTTGCACATCGCCGCCCAATCTGGGCACGCTGAAACATCCTCCACTAAGGCGAACAGACTAGCCACGCTGGCTTTGACGACCATTTCACCGCGGACGGCCTTAAACGGCGAACCATTGACAGAACTCGTGAAAATGGCGATGCCTTTTTGGTTCTTTTTTTCTTTCCATTCGTAAGAAACCCCTTCCAATTGGGCTTGCGCTACTACGGAAAATAACAATGATGCGAACAAAGTGAATTTTAAATATTTCATGGCTTTTATTATTTTTAGCTGATTTTATTATTATGATTGCTTGGCGTCATCGTGTAAATCACAGGCAACTTGATAGGGGCCTTTTATAAATAATACGAGAATGGCAATTAAAATGGCCAGGGAGATATAACACAAAGGCACGCCCGCAGCGCTGCCTGCGCGCAGTCCACCACTGCTTGATGGGCAGATGCCTCCTCCGCCAAACAGTTCCGCCAGCGACGCAAAAAGGGCGATCACAAAAGCGACACCCCAACCCGCACAGAAAAAATGATGTTTACACCCATCGTGGTTGATGATTAAAGAGCCAAGCATCAAACCATAAGCGATGGTCACAATATAGCAAACGGGAACGGAAAATAAGCTGGGGCAGGCGAGGCCGCCCATGTTATCAAAACTGACTTTCCCCGCGCTCAAAAAGCCAAATATCACCAGTGCCCAAAGTATGTAAGTTCCTATTGGAGTCGATTTCACTATTTATACCTCGCTGTGTTCTTATAAATTTAATTGCTGGTTTACAAAAGCCCCCGCCCTGTTTTCAACTCGGCCGTCAAGGTAGTTGACCGATATCGTGGCGGCTTTTTGGCGTCCCAACCCAAACGTTAAAATATGAGTTTGATCAGAGCATAAGCCTTCTCCGACAACGAAGGTATTGTGCAAAACCGTACCATCGTCTAATACGACTTTTACCTTTGCACCAACTGATGCCACCGTGTTAGCCAATTGAACTTTTAAATAGTTTGCATCTCCGCCTTGGCTTAAAAATACCTTCTGAGGACCAAGCAAATTAACGTGAATCAGATCTGGGTAACCATCCTGATTAAAGTCTGCGGTTAAGGGGCTAATACCAAAATGCCGATTTTGAATGCCAGCCTGCTTGCCAACCGCGGCAAATTCTCCGTTGGTATTTTGCAACATAAAGCGCCCATCTAAACGCCAGGCCGGTAAAATATGAGTTGGAAACCCGACGTAATTTTCAGAGACAACTAGGTCGTCACGACCATCCAGATTAAAGTCTTCAAACAACGCACCCCATGAAAATTCATAGTCGGCCAGCTTCGATTTTTCAGCGACATCTTCGAACACGAAATCGCCTTTATTCTCAAACATGATCCATTTTTTATTAAGTACTTGATCGTCGCGTAGGTCGCCTCTAACAATCGCATCGGGCGTTGTGCTGCCCACATTTGAAAAATAAAAATCCGGATCGCCATCGTTATTGTAATCGGTCACGCCAATACCCATTGGGTAGGAAAAATAGTTGGACGTTGGGTTAGGCATGTCCTTGAACTTTAAACCGCCTAAGTTTTTCCACGTTTTAACGGTGCCTGTGTCATGCGCGACCACTAAGTCTTCCAAGTTGTCACCGTCTACGTCAATAAAAACTCCTTGGAATGTGTTGTGTTGATAATACAAGCCAGATTGTTGGGTTATATTCTCAAACTGGTTGTCGCCTTTATTCAAAAAGAGAGCACTTATGCCGCCGTACACTTTATTGAATATGGTTTCGCCTTCAACATGCTCGCGAGCAATGTAGCCGGCCACGTACATATCGAACAAGCCATCGCGATTCAAGTCGCTGACGGCAACTGAAAGCGGCACCGATTTATCATCCATGTCCAAATCTAGTAACACACCTGAAAACCGGCCATTGTTATTGTCGTAGCGCCATACCCCAGATTGTCGCGTAACGAGTAAGTCGGTGTCACCGTCGCTATCAAGGTCAAGTGCCACTGAGCCAAACGTTTTATCCGGCATGGTTTTTGACCACCCGGTTTGCGCGGTAATATCTCGAAACACGCCGTCATGGAATTGATAGAAGGCATCAGGTTGATTAATGCCACCGCCTAGGAACACTTCCTCAATGCCATCGGCATCGATGTCAATAATTGCGCTGGCGGTAAACGGAATGGTTTTGGATTTGTCATAGCTGGGAACGAAGTCTATCGTTTGTTCGGTAAACGTCGGGATAGTTATATTGGCTATATCAACTTCGTAGTCGATGGCGCGATCACTGGCCGTGAGCCAAAATATCCCAGCCACCAATATTGCAACGATAATCACTAGATAACACAGAATCGATTTTATTAATTTTGCAACTGACATGATTAAGTTCCCTAGTTGTTGTCTCTAGCGTGAAACAGAGACAGAGAAAAGAAAATGAAGAAGGCCACGTTTAAGGCTATAGGCATCAAGTGTTTACCCAGCTGTGGCGCAAGTAGATAAGTGACGAAACTGACTAAAATCAACACAAAAGGGTTAAAAATAGCCATCCAGCGTGGATACTTCGATCGACCACTTAATGTAAGCCAAATAAATATCAGTGACAGCATCACGGTGGTTATTCGCACAACAGTCAATAATGTTTCGTACCGCAATTCATACAGTTCGATGAGATGATTGACTTCTGGCGTAAGCGGTAATTGTATTAATGCTGAAATGCTTGCGCGAGACCCTATCCAGACGGCGCCAACAATAAAACCAAATGCACTGATACAGAAGGCAGCTTGCGCGGCACGTTCGCCAGCGGGTCGAAGCATTAAATAGATATGGTGACACCCAATTAAGTAGAGCGTTGCGCCAAAGACCCCAAAAAAATGACCGATGGTTGTACGGCTTTCATCGATACCCAGCATGAAGCCAAAGCCACCTTCGCTGAATCGCGCTAAAGGGTCGTAATGCAGTAAGTATTCACCGATGCCAACCAATAAAGAAGCCAATAAGCCGATAAAGCCCGTGATCACTACAATATTTTTCATAATGCCGTCCTCACCAATAGTTTGTGCCACGCTGAATGTCGTTTAAGTTGCTGGCTTTATTCGACCTCATTCGAGCGCAAAATAAGCTCTCAAATTGGAATGCGAAAAATCGATTCGCTTGTATGCCCAGCAACAATGCACTAACTTAAAAGACATTGCCAACCCATATTCGATTACATTTAATAGTGATTTAATTTACATGTTGTTCGCGGGTTGTTCTCTAACCACTTATATATCATTACACGATGTGTTAACCAAAAGTCGAACTTTTTCTCTCATATTTTGGTTTTCTACTAAGGCCCAAGCGTATCCAATATGTTTCAAGCATTAGTAATGCACCAAACCTGCCACTTAGATAAAACACAATGAACTAAATACCCCTTCAACAATGGTAAAGAGGTAAATAGCTTTTTCCATCATTGACATTTGATCGGTAAAATAGGAGTTTATGTGATCATTATTGGCAAAATCGAGTATGGGGTTAGCATGAAGCGTAGGTTAGTGATTTGTAATGACGGCACATGGAATTCGCCCGATGACAAAGACCGAGGGAAAGTTAAACCGACTAATGTTGTAAAAATAAGCAGAGGTATTAAGCCTGTCGATGAGGATGGCGTGTCTCAAATTGTTTTTTATCACGAAGGGGTGGGGACGAGCTTTGGCGAAAAATTAATTGGTGGAACGACCGGCTTTGGTATTTCAAGAAACATCATCGATTCGTATCGGTTTTTATCTCATAACTATAGGGTTGGCGATGAAATTTATTTGTTCGGCTTTAGTCGAGGCGCATACACATCAAGGAGTCTAGCTGGGCTAATTTCGCATGTGGGTTTAGTAGAGAAAGATGATATTTTCTTTTTGCCTCAACTGTTTGAATTGTATAAAGAAAAGGCC
>CAZEXS010000008.1:0-74165 GCA_964516915.1 uncultured Gammaproteobacteria bacterium | reverse complement strand
CCAATTCAGAATTCATGGCTTTTAAACGCTCTTTATCCTCAACGCTTAGCTCGGCGCCTGCGCCTACAAAGTCTTTATAAGTTTCTGTCACTAAACGTTTTGATTCGGCGTCAAGTTTTAGACCGGGAAGTGCATCTCGCACTGCTTTGACTCGCGCAAACAACCCTGCATTAAGCAATATTTCATCAGAATGCGCAGACAGTTTCGGAGCATACTCTACTCTTAACTGCTCAATATCATCGTTAGTATCGGCCGATGCCAGCGCAAAGAATACGCGTGCCACGCGAGCCAACGTTTGCCCACTTTTCTCCATCGCCACAAATGTGTTGTCAAACGTGGCAGGCTCCGAATTAGCAACAATTGCATCAATTTCCGCTAATTGCTCTGCCATCCCTTTATCAAACGCGGGGCTATAATCGTCGTTGCCTATTTTATCGAACGGCGGATAGTTAAAATACAGAGCGCTGTCTTGGAAAAACGGATTTTCGGTACTATTTTCGGAACTATTTTCGACCATGGCTTTATCATTGCTGGTGGTTTTTTGGTTGACTTCATTGGCCTTATCATCGACTACCGCCGCGACAGCATCGGTCATTTTTTTGGCAGATGCGCTACTTGTTTCTTTATCACCTTGACCACATGCGGCCACCGACGAAAGTATCGCGAAAGAAATTATGCTTCTCTTTAAGTTGGGGTTTATTTTAATCATAGATCATCTCGTGTTTATCGTTCGCTTCAAATCAAGAGGACCTTTGCGAACTTAATTTTATCAATACAGAAAACTTGGCTATTATCAGGGTGCCACGTGCGGTCAATTCCGTTACACAATGCCTAGGCTAATGGGCATTCTCGCCTTGCTATCGACATCATAACGTAACTGGACACTCTTTCTATTACGATTTTATACCATTACGGCTGACATTAAACGCCCGCTTAGTTTTATAATCACCGCCATGAACACGTTCAATTCAGAGTCCGCAAACATCGCTAAGCTAGAATTTATTGGCTTAGACACGCAATACCCAACCGCTGATGGTAAGCGAATACGGCGTTTACACCTTGACGGTGCGGCATCGCCACTGGCCTGTAAGGCGGCACTTGATTCAATTCAATTTCTATTGCCTCACTATTCTAACACCCACAGCTATGTGCACAACTCAGCGAAAATCACCACCAAAGCTCTGACTTGGGCGCACAATCAAGTTTTGAATTTTGTCGGCGCGTCGCCAGATACCTACACCTGCATTTTCAGTGGCGCGGGCACTACAGCAGCGACAAATAGAATCGCTCGCGGGCTGCATGCATCGCGCTCAGATAAATCAGTGGTTCTGGTCTCGGAAATGGAACATCACGCCAATGATTTGCCGCATCGACAGTTTGACAATCAAGTTCACTACATTCCGCTGACTGGTTCGGGCGCTAAAATGGGTGCAATTGACTTACATGCTTTTGAAATGCTGCTAAAAGAGCATCAACAGAAAATCAATTATGTTGCGGTTTCATCGGTCAGTAACGTGACCGGCATCTCAAACCCTATTTCTGAGCTGACCGAGTTGGCGCATAAATATGGGGCTTACATAGTGGTGGATGCCGCGCAAAGTGTTGCTCATAAACCCAGTAATCTGGATCAAAGTGACGTTGATTTTTTTATTTTCTCTGGCCACAAGGTTTACGCGCCTACGGCACCAGGGGTGTTGGTTGCTAAGAAGGCTCTACTCGAAAATATGGACGGGCAAGATTTAGGTGGTGGCTCAGTATCAACGGTAAGTTACTTCGACTACCAACTGGCCACTAGTTACCCAGACAGAGAACAATCGGGCACGCCAAACATTGTCGGTGCGATTGCATTAGGTGGGGTATTAAAAACACTCAGCCACGCCAACATGTCGAACATTCGACAAGCTGAAGAAAAAGTGATCTCACGCCTGCTTAACGAACTTGAGCAATTAGAACAACTGGTGATTTACGGTGACCTGTCAGCGCCACGCACGGGCGCCATTGCGTTTAATCACCGGTCAATCGACCATGGTTTGCTGGCCGCTATACTAAATGACTATTATGCAATAGCGGTGCGTAATGAGTGTTTTTGTGCACACCCTTACGTAAGCAATTTAATTAAAGAAGAGTTGTGGGAACTGGATCTAAGTGAGGTCGACGAAGAACAGCAAGAGAATTACCTGAATCGAAAACGTGGAATGGTCCGCGCCAGCATTAGCGCCTACACCAACGACGCCGATATCGACTACTTTATTCACGCACTTAAGGATATTGAAAAACGATTTGACGAACTTAGCCCAAATTACCAGGCTCTGGCAGATGGCTCATATGAGCATCAGACGTTTGCATTGGATTGGAAATCAGAATTAGGAGCATTGATTAACGACCCTGAGTAATCTTTAGGAACCGGCTTTATGGAACAACTTTAAGCACTAATTTCAAAAATCGACTATCCAAAACCAACTAGCCAAAACCAACTACCCAAACTCGGCCACGTAAAATCTACTACTTAAAAACCCTTTAGCAAAAAAACCGACTGACAAAATTAAAAGCCTCGCTGTTAAGTGAAAATTTAACCTTAATCAACACTAACAACGGCGATACAAATCCCCATACACCAAGCTTAAATTTGCACTTTGTGGAGAATTAGATTTTGCCTTATTCAATTGCGCGGTACGCTTTCTGACAATCCGCTCAATCTCGCTGTCATCTTCAGGGTTTAATTCAATAGACATCCACTCGTGGCATTCCATGCCGGCTTCGTACGGCACCAATGGCCCCTCGATTTGCTCTGGATGGTTATAGATCATTTCATCGGTAACTGGCACAAAAACTTGATCATTTATCCTAACATTATTCATCTGAATCTCTCTTTCCGTCTCTTTACTATCTTTCTTTAAGCCGAGTTTTAAATCACGCTTTAACTAAACGACGCTGTCGCGAATGTCCGACCAATGTTCAACTAAAACCACTGCTCAACTAAAACCACATTCGGCATCCTTTTTACTTTTTCACTCTTTGTGGTGATTTATAAAATTTTGCCGCTAAAACTGCTTAATATTCTTAAAACAATTTCGATGTGACTATTAAACGATGTTCGAGTGTCGTTCTTATGGACTAACTAGTGGTAAAAAAATGGTTTTAATACAAATACATGCTCATCTCCCGAATTTAGGGCAAAATACGCCAGAACCCGCATCAATCAAATACGCTAAGCACTTTAATTAGAAGACAAAATGCCAAACAATTCAGCCAGAAAAGTGGCCATCGTCGAAGATGACTTCGACCAGCGCGAAAACTACCGTGACGCCCTTCAACAATCTGGTTTTGAAGTAACTACGTATCCAAATCGCCCCGAAGCCTTAAAAGGCATGCGCGAGAATATGCCAGATCTCGCGATTCTCGACATAATGTTAGAAAATGAAATGGATGGCGGCTTCGACTTGTGTCGAGATCTGCGAGCGTTGTCTCCGACGCTACCGATTATTTTCCTGACCGCCCGAGACACGGACATCGATCGCGTATCGGGGCTACGACTGGATGCCTGGGACTACCTTACCAAGCCATTGAACATGCAATTTTTAAGCGTGCGCATCAATTCCCTATTTCGGATTGTTGACAGTCTGAATCAAAGCACTGATAACGATAATAGCGACTCAGTGGTGGTTGACGACCTTAGCATCAACGAAGACAGCATGACCATCAAATGGAAGGGGCAAGAACTCAGTCTTACGCTCACTGAGTTCTGGTTGATCGAATCAATGGCACGTCATCCGGGGCACGTCAAAACCTATGAAAATATGATGCAAATAACTCGCCAGAGCTACGTTGAACGCAACACCATCAATGGGTACATAAGAAGAATACGCAATAAGTTCAAAGAGGTAGACGCCAACTTTAAGAAAATTCAAACCGTATTCGGTGTTGGTTACAAATGGAGTTCAGAGGACTAATTCTGGTCTAAAAAACACCATGCGAGCCACTTTTTCAATTCGTACTAAATTGCTGCTGGTAGCAATGCTATTGCTGTTGATTCCTTGGATGTCGTATATCTACGTGCGTGACATGAAAACCTTTTTGTTGGCCGGCCAAGAAGATGCGCTCGCTCTCACCTCACGCGCCGTGGCGACAGTGCTGCACGATAGGCCTGAATTATTTTCTGATCTTGGGTCACTTGACCCAAGAGAAATTGAGGGCAACGAAATATACGCGGCGCCACTGCCAAACTATATCAATATTAATGGCGATATAAGTGATTGGGGGGAACAAGCCAAGCAGACCATCACATCGACGCCATCGCCGGTTGACAAACTGATTAATCCCAACAACATTATTTCAGTTGATCACACCATGGGCTACCGTGGAAATTTCATCTACGCGCTGTTCAAAGTGTCTGATGACGAAGTCATTTTTCGACAACCCGAGTTTTTACGCGTCGACTCCGCCGACCATATAAGACTGACTTTACAAGCCCCTGGTACACCGGAACAGCGCTATACCTTGATCACCGGCGAACCGGGAAGAATGAGCATCTACCGAATGGACGGCGCATGGCAATACCCAGTTACCGGCAAACCGAATTACGATCTATCAGCCGAATTACAGCTTACTAGTCAGGGCTATAATGTGGAACTGCGAATACCAAGATTCATGTTGCACTCAGACAGTCGCATCAGCATGGCCGTGGCCGACGTAGACGACGCTAACACCTATGAAATCGCCGCTGTTGTGCGCACCACACCGCAAAGCGAAAACGACCGCTTATCAAGGGTGTTGGTTCGCTCCCCTGAAATTGACAAAATTCTTAAGGGGCTAGATCGTGCAGACACGCGTATCTGGGTCTTCGGCAACGATACGTTGCCACGAACAGTAGTCGGTGAAATACTCAATGCCTCGGCCGCCTATGAAGTCGTAAAGCCATTGAATAATAATGGTTTTCCGAGGTATGTGTGGGATCTCGGCGCCTACTATTACAACGTCACTCTTCAAACAATATTTTCTTTTATTATTGGTCAGCCTACCAACAATCAAGCTGATGATGCCGACGAAGAAGCGGTTAATTACGAACTGGTTGAAAAAGCACTGCGCGGAGAAACATCGACCACTCGAGTGCCATCGAACAGAAATCAGGGGCCGATATTAATGTCGGCTCATCCGATTTACTTAGGCGACAGCATTCCGGGCGCTGTGGTTGTTGAGCAAAGCACCAATCAAGTATTACGACAGCAACAAGCTATTTTGGAAAACGTGATCAGTATTACTCTTTTGGTATTAATAACGGTGGCAACCGCACTACTGGTATTTGCATCACGGTTGACATTACGCATTCGCCGCCTCAGAAACGCCACTGAAACTGCCATAGATCGAGATGGCAGAATATTGCATCAACGTCTGGAAGCTGAGGCAAAGTCTGGCGATGAAATCGGTGATCTATCTCGGTCAGTAAGCAATATGTTGGGGCGCTTGTCGCAATACACCAACTATTTAAAGGGCTTGCCCGACACCTTGGCTCACGAGGTAAGTAACCCACTTAACGTGGTTAATTCATCGCTGCATAACTTAACTCAAGAAGCACCTGAATTAGCACAAAGTAAATACATGACGCGAGCCCAAAATGGACTAAACCGAATTGGCTCAATTTTACGCAACCTCACTGAGGCAGCAAACCTTGAGCAAGCTATGCAGTCTGAAGATCGCGAACAAGTCGATCTTGTGGACTTAATCGAAAGTTACGTAGACGGGTATTCGTTTTCTAACCCCGATCAGCCATTCGATGTTGTCATTCAAACGCGGCCACTGCCTGTTGAAATTGCACCCGATTACATCGCACAGGCACTGGATAAATTAGTAGACAATGCCATTGATTTTGCCGCCCCGGACACAGCTATCGTTGTCAAAGCAAAACGAATTGGTAATATTGCTCAGATCGATATAATCAATAAAGGTTCGAAGCTTCCCGAGGGTATGGCCGAAAGAATATTCGAGCCATTGGTATCACTCGGTCGAAAAGATGCACAAAAAATCAGTTTAGGTATGGGGCTGTATATTGTTAAGCTAATTGCTAGTTTTCATGGCGGCGACGTTATGGCTAGAAACCTATTAAGCTCGGACGGCGTGATATTCTCACTTTCCTTGCCAATTTATGAACAATCAACACCAGCGATTTAGACTATTTAAAAGCCAGCAGTTTGGCTCAGACTAAGCACTCACTTCGCAAGCTATTCAAATCGTACTCACTTAAATCTACTTTCTTAAATATACTTTTTAAATATATCAGGGCAAATCAAATGGGCCACAGACTAAGCAAACTTTATACTCGAACCGGCGATGATGGCACTTCAGGCTTAAGCGGCGGTGCCCGCGTTCCTAAAAACCACGAACGCATGAATGCTATGGGTACCGTAGACGAACTTAACAGTGTTGTGGGCCTACTAATCAGCAAGCTTGAAGACGAGGAACTGAACGTCATGCTGACGGCCATACAACACGACTTGTTTAATATTGGTGGTGAAATCAGCATGCCAGGGCACAGCTTTATACAACAAGAAAAAATCGAAGCATTAGAGCAAAAAATCGACACCTTTAACGAAGCCGTCGAGCCGCTAAAAGATTTTATATTACCTGGCGGCAGCGAAGCAGCTGCAATTTGCCACATGGCGAGATCAATCGCCCGCCGCGCTGAGCGCGATGTCATCACTTTGCACTATGCTGAGCCAGTCTGTGACACCACTAGGCAATATTTAAATCGACTATCCGATCTGCTGTTCGCTGTGGCGCGCGTAATCAATTTGCGCCTTGGGCACGATGACGTACTCTGGAAAAAAGAGTTGGCATAACTGGCCAACGCAAATATCGATAAGCACATAGTAAAAATAGCCTGAGCAATTAGCCATTAAATTAGACTCATATTAATAATCACCTAATCAAAGGAGCTTCCATGGGGTCAGTCATCAACGCCTATACCAACACCAGCCTGGTTCTACGCATCGTAGTCGGGATTGTAGTGGGTGCCGTTATCGCCAGCATTTCGCCGAACACCGGTGCGTCAATTGCGTTCTTAGGGAACCTATTCGTATCAGCATTGAAAGCCGTTGCCCCTATTCTGATTTTTGTCTTAGTTTTAGCCTCTTTAGCCAATCAAAAAGCTGGCCAAGGTGGCAACATGGGTAACATCATTATCCTATACATTATCGGCACTTTGTCTGCCGCAACCATCGCGGTAGTGTTGAGTTTTTTGTTTCCAGCTGAATTAACTTTGGTTGCCACTGATCTTAGTCGCGCTGCGCCTCAAGGCATTGCAGAAGTACTCAATACGTTGCTATTCAAAATAGTCGACAACCCGATAAATGCCCTATTGAGTGGCAACTACGTAGGAATCTTAGCTTGGTCAATCGGCTTGGGCATACTCATGCGTAGCGCGAATGACAGTAGTAAAATATTGCTGCAAGACATCAGCCATGCCGTGACCGGATTGGTTCATTTTGTGATTCAGTTAGCGCCCTTTGGAATTTTAGGTTTGGTCGCTGGTACCGTCGCGTCCACCGGCTTTTCTGACATGGCCAAGTATGCGCATCTACTCATTTTACTCATCAGTTCTATGCTTTTAGTCGCACTGGTGGTGAACCCGATCATTGTCTATATCGTCACTCGCGAAAACCCGTTCCCATTGGTTTTCAAAGCACTGCAAGGCAGTGGTATTACAGCCTTTTTTACGCGCAGCTCGGCGGCCAACATTCCGGTGAATATGCGACTTTGTAAATCTTTAGAACTGGATGAAGATACTTATTCGGTATCAATTCCATTAGGCGCGACCATCAATATGGCGGGCGCCGCCATCACCATCACCGTGATGACCCTAGCTGCGGTTAATACTCTGAATATTGAAGTAGACATTGCCACGGCTTTATTGCTTTGTGTGATTGCGAGTGTCGGCGCCTGTGGTTCTAGCGGTGTGGCGGGTGGCAGCCTATTGCTGATACCGTTGGCCTGCTCTTTGTTTGATATTCACCCTGACGAAGCAATGCAAGTCGTTGCCATTGGGTTTATCATTGGCGTCATTCAAGACTCAGCGGAAACCGCCCTCAACAGTTCCACCGATGTGGTTTTTACAGCTGCCGTTTGTCGCAGCAAGCACTGATTAAATAAAGCTTTTTCTGGTTATTTATACGCTGTAATTCATGCGCCAGTTTTAAAAATTCGCTATAGCTTAAGTTGTTTTTCGTTTTTATCAGAATCCCCGCCGCGGCGCGTAGGTAACACGCCTACCCACTGAGGGTATTTTGCGATCACGCCCAATGCAATCACATCATAAACCGCATGGATGGTGACCACTAATAACATGCTTTCACTGGCGTGAAACACCACTCCAAAACCAAGGCTCAATGCGAAAGCAAATAAGAAATAATACAAAGTCATCGCGTGTAACAACCCAAAAATAAGCGAGGTGATTACAATCGCGGTATGCACACCAATCGTGTTTAATAGCCAGCTTTGTGCAAAACCACGAAACAGCAACTCCTCGCCCAAACCAGCCAAGGCGGATAAAATAATTATCTGAGGCCAAGTTAAATTACAGGTCATGCCATGCAGTTGTTCCATTAGACTGTAAAACTCTTGTAAACGAAGCAAACGATGTGAAATCAGCACTACTGGGACATAAAATAGCACTACCGCCCCCACTGCGCCTAAAGGCACTGACAGAAAACCGATACTGCCAATCCAAGACCATGTGTAATCATGATCATAAGTAAGTGCAACACTAAGCAGTAACAGGCCAATGCTTAGCCATAATAATTGTGAAAATTGAACTTGGTCTTGATCATTCTGCATATTTGCTACCCGTTTTTAGTGCCGGTTTTTTACCGCCGGATTTAACTGCCAGATACTTGTTGCGTGCTGTGTAAAAGCACTGGGCCAAACTATTGCGTATTGATCGAGTCAATCCAGACAAAACTGGCCATCCGACCGGTAACTCCGTCTCGGCGATATGAAAAAAACTGTTCCGGCTCAGAATATGTACAGCGCTCGGAAAAATAACAGTTAAAAACGCCTAATTCGTTCAAACGGTGCTTAGCCAGCTGTTGCAAGTCGACATACACTTTATTGGTATCAGAGTGTGGAAGGTAGGCTGACACCGGCCCGCCTAAGCTTTGTTGTACTTCCAGCCCCACTTCGAATGCGCTAGGCCCAATGCAAGGGCCGCACCACGCAAGAATGTCGCTGGCACTCGAATTAAATAAATGTATGGCATTCTCTATGATGCCATCGGCCATACCGCGCCAACCAGCGTGTACCGCGGCAACTTGGCCGCCATCTTTACTGCACAGCAGCACCGGTAAACAATCAGCGGTCATGACTACACAAGCGCGATTTACGTGGCTGGTAATCGAGGCGTCTGCTATCAAGGTATCGGTATTCGTCTCGTCGAAGCACAGGGAATCAACACAGCCGTCAATATTAAGCACCTCTGAGCTGTGAGTTTGATCTAACCAGTATGGATTTGTGGTCAGACCGACATGTCGCTGCAGTTGTTGGCGATTCGAGTTTACCGTCGATAGCCGATCACCCACATGTGTTCCCAAATTTAGCGATTGATACTCAGCCTCACTAAGGCCGCCCTTACGTGTTGTACTGAACGCCCGAATGTTTGCGGGGGCTGGCCAATTAGGCGTAATTATTTCTATGCCCGACATCATTTTATGAGTTAGACAACTTGCGCTCTAATGGTTGTCTATGCCACATGCATTAACCAAATTCTGCATATCTTCAGGCATATCGCGCTGCCACGATTGATGTTCACCACTGATCGGGTGACTGTATTCAATGCGCGTGGCATGTAAGGCTTGTCGCTTGAACGAACGAAGTTCTTTTTCAAGGGCCGGGTCACAATCGCCGGAGATCGCCAATCGCCGACCATAGACTGGGTCGCCGACCAAGGAAAAACCGATGTGCGTCATATGCACACGAATTTGGTGCGTACGGCCAGTCTCCAATTGCACACGTAATAGGGTGTGATTACGAAAACGAGCATCAACACGATAATGAGTGATCGCCTCTTTTCCCATCATGTTAATGGCCATTTTACGGCGATCGTGTTTATCACGCGCAATTGGCTCATCGACAGTATTGCCCGAAATCACCCGCCCGTTAGTGAGCGCCAAATATTCCCTATGCAGGCTGTGGTCAACCAGCTGTGCGGTCAGGCCTAACCTGGCCGCTTCCGTTTTAGCAACGACCATTAAGCCTGAAGTATCTTTGTCTAAGCGATGCACAATACCCGCTCTCGCGAGCTGCCGGCTTTCCGGGTAATGGAATAATAAAGCATTAAGCAATGTGCCATCCGGGTTTCCTGCACCAGGGTGAACCACCCAACCCGCATGTTTGTTTACCACCATCATGTGATCGTCTTCAAACACAATATCGATGGGTAAATCCTGAGCCTCCCACTCCCCTTGACGAATCTCCGGAACATTCACGTCTAAATGTTCACCACCAAATACCTTGTCTTTTTGTTTTGGGATTTCGTCATCCAGCGTAACTAAGCCTTTTTTGATCCAGCCTTGAATCGTGCTACGAGAATGACCTTCGAGCAATTGCGCCAAGGCTTTATCAACCCTCAAGCCCACCATGTCTTCGGGGATAACATAACTGTGTTTGGAAAAACTCATATCAAATCGGATAAATTTCGATCATTAAAATTGGCCAGGCCGAAACGCGGCTTTCGACCTATTTGTTGCGCATTAAAACTCAAACCGACCTGGAACTGCTGTGTATCGGCAGAAACTCATACCTAGTTCCACACGAAACTAAAGGACTGTTAATCTAAGCCGCCCGGTTAACACTTCAACGCAGGTCGAATTCGCGTTATGCTTATACGATAATGATGATAACCCATAACGATAATTTCATGAGTTTTTTAAACGCATTTCCCTCATTGAGTTTCAAGGGGCCGAATACGGCCAATAATAAACATTCTTCGCTGACAATAAACCTCACGCGAATTTTATCGGTCTTATTAATCGCCACATTGGTTGCCGGCTGCTCTAGCAAGAAGAGGAAGAATCAGGGCGTTAATCAAGATCTGGCTCGACAGCAGGTTCAAGAGATATACGCTAGGGCCAAAAAGTCTTTAAATATTGGAAATTACACCTTTGCGATTGACACGTATCGCGCACTTGAAGCGGCGTTCCCATTTGGCGAGTACACCGAACAAGCCAAGCTTGACATGATTTTTGCGTTTAACAAAACAGACCAACCTGATAAAGCGATCGAAGCCGCGGACAATTTCATCTCGCTTTACCCGACCCATAAGAATGTCGATTACGCGTATTACATGAAAGGTGTGGCAACCTTTGAGAAAAAGGCCGGGCGCTTTGATCGATTTATCAAAGGTGGCAAGGATTCAATCCGAGACCCCAAACCATACAAAGACTCAATGGAGGCGTTTGACGAGCTGCTTAAGCGTTACCCCAACAGTGTTTACGCTGAAGACGCCAAACAACGCATCGTGTTTATCCGTAACGCACTGGCCGAACGTGAACTCGCTGTTGCTCAATTTTATTTTGACAATAAAACCTACGTCGCAGCGGTTAATCGCAGTAAATATATAGTTTACCGTTTCGAAACTTCGCCTGCAGTGGAAGGCGCTTTAAAGTTGATGGAAAAATCGTACGTGGAAATGGGGTTAGATGATCTGGCCGCCAGTACGCATAAAGTATTGTTAGCCAATTTCCCAGAAAACAATCAACAAGTGTATCAAAAGAAAAAAGGCTTCTTTAGCAAGCTCAACCCGTTTAATTAGAAAAACCTGAAGCTTAGAGTGGACTGAAATACTGACTTAGCTCCAACCAACAAGCCCACTATTGAAAGGTCCAGTAGTCAGCTTAAGGCCTTAAACTTGCCAATAGCTGCCCCTTAGAATATACGTGAGTGCGTCGAAAAATCGTTTTCTCGTTTTGGCTGCTTTATGCAGTGCCATCGCGTGTTTAGCTCATTTAGGATGCATAATATTTGGGGCTGAGTGGTACCGTTTCTTCGGTGCGGGAGAAAAAATGGCTGAGTTAGCAGAGCAAGGCCATTGGTACCCCACAGTATCTACCTTAATTATTTCAAGCATCCTTGCAATCTGGGCTTTATATGCGCTTGCAGGTGCCGGTGTGATTTCTCGTTTACCACTGCTTCGCACGGCGCTGGTACTAATCTCTGGTGTCTATATTTTAAGAGGGCTTTCGTTTGGCGTATTGATACCCTATTTCCCAGGCAACAGCCTTTTATTTGGGCTGATAAGCTCTTCCATTTGTTTATTTATCGGTATTTTGTACTCTGTGGGTACCTATCAGGTTTGGAGTAAAATAGGTGTCCACAATTAAAAGAATCGAGACACAATAAAAAAGGAGCGCCTTATTAGCGCTCCTGAACTTCCCGAAAATTTTATTTTATCCAATGCTTTAAAGTCTTTACTTCCTCATTAAGACGTGGCTCCTTTCTCCCTTACGCCTTCTGCCTAACTGTTTTTCACAACGAATCCTAATTGATGAACTTTTGCATGTGACGTGACCATGCGTTACTCAACTCTAAATGCACAACTCTGTGGTCTTCCTCAGTGAGTGCGGCATCTGCATGGCTTGAAGCAAGTTCGTAAGAAACTTCGCCGTTACCAGTTGATGAGCCAAATAATCCATCAATTTTCTTGGCAGTAAGTTCCACTACGCGATTAGTTAGAATCGCCACTCGTGCTCTAAGCTCTTCGCGCTCGGCGCGTGCTTTTTGCTTATATTGCTGGGTGTCCTTCTCCATCTTTTCAATGATCTGAGCTGGTACACTGTATCGAGGGTCTTGAAATTTACGAGCCCATCGTCTTGAGCTTTCAGCCATATAGCTGTTTTGATTCTTCAATATTGCCACTTCCTCTTGCAACATTTTAATTTTGCTAGCAAATTGCTTTTCTCTTTCCGTAACTTTTCCGAACATGATTACCCTCCGATGAGTTGATCTGATAAATTCCCGCGTTGACTCTGGTGCGGTGTAACTTCAATACGGATATATTATCAATCGAATCTAATCGGCGAATCCCCCCAATGGGTGGTATTGAAAAATAATTTGCTCAGCTTTAAATGCTCCTTTCTAAAGCTGATGGCTACTTATTAAAGCTGATGGCTCCTTGCCAATAGCGCGCGAAACCGATAAACAGTGGCACATTAACCAACGACCAGCAAGTGCCAAACCTAGCAATAGGCACTCAATGGCTACTCAAAGAGCAAACATTAAGTTACCTTAGCAATCTATTTTAGATCTGTTACCAGTCTATTTTAGGTCTATAACCTGAGGTAATTGGGTATCGACGATCACGCCCAAAGGCCTTTTTGGTAATGCGTACACCGGGGGCGGCCTGTCTGCGTTTGTATTCATTTCGATCAACCAGCCTAATGACTTTGCTGACCGCATCAGCAGGATAGCCTTTAGCGACGATCTCAGACGGCGGCATGTCTTGTTCTACGTATAACTCAAGAATGGGGTCTAACACTTCGTATTCAGGCAAACTGTCTGAATCGATTTGATCCGGCCTCAATTCGGCCGAAGGCTCTCGCGTAATCACACGGTCTGGAATCACCAGTGAAATGGTATTTCGATACTTCGCAAGTTCGTAGACAGTCACTTTTGGCACATCTTTAATGGCGTTAAAACCGCCCACCATGTCACCGTATAAGGTGGCATAACCCACCGACATTTCGCTTTTATTGCCAGTCGTCAAAACCATTTTGCCGGTTTTGTTCGAATACGCCATTAAGGTTAATCCACGGCAACGTGCCTGAATATTCTCTTCAGTCACGTCTTCTTGATAGCCTTCAAAGACCGGCGCCAGCTGTTTAACAAAGGCGTCGTACATCGGTTCAATTGAAATCACGTGATACTTAATGCCTAAGGCCTTGGCCTCAAGATACGCGTCTTCTTGAGAAATATCAGAGGTGTATCTAAACGGCATCATAATGACATCGACGTTTTCAGCACCCAAGGCGTCAACCGCGATGGTGGTGGTTAAAGCCGAATCAATACCGCCTGACAAACCTATCACCACGCCACTAAAGCCATTTTTACGGACGTAATCTCTGACCCCAAGCACCAATGCATTGTAAATGCTTTCAAGAGGCTCGGATTCCGCCACTTGCTCGGTTCCTGTCACGACGATACTTTGCTCTGAAAGGCTGATCGTTACCGTACTCAGCGCTTCTTCGAAACTGGCCATTTGATGCACCACCTCGCCCTTTGCATCACAAGCAAATGAAGCACCATCAAACACCAGCTCATCTTGACCACCCACTTGATTCACATAAATTACCGGTGTTTTAACGTCGCCCGCGCGCGCGCAAATAACCTCGCGTCGTTCAGAAATCTTATCGCTGTGATACGGCGAGCCATTAATATTGATAATTAATTCAGCGCCATCATCCACCGCATTTTCAATAGGCCCATGATGCCAAATGTCTTCACATACAGTTAAGCCTAACGACACTCCTTTATAGTCGACCACACAAGTTTCATCGCCAGGGCTGAAGTAACGCTTTTCGTCAAACACCGCGTAGTTGGGTAATTTTATCTTTTTGTATTCGTGGCTTATTTGCCCATCGATTATCAGTGCTCCTATATTAAACATGGCTTCACCGACTAATTTCGGGTAGCCGACCACCAGATCAATACCCTTAACCGCTTCGCACAGCCGTTTCAGCTGTTGTTCAATTCGAGCGTGAAACCCAGGGCGCATCAGCAGGTCTTCAGGTGGATAACCTGTAAGCACCATTTCAGAGCACACCAGCAAATCGCATTGAAGTTCATCACGGGCCCGCTCGGCGTATTCTATGATTTGGTCTACGTTACTTTCAATCGCTCCGACAACCACGTTGATTTGCGCTAAGCCAATTTTAATTTTATTACTCATAGGGTATGTTCTAACTTATTATAGGTGGCACCGCCACTGACCCTTAAAGTATATAGCCTAACGCTAACGATGCATATTGTTGTCCACTCAAGGTTGAGCGAACTCGACCCACAAAAATGGAACCGACTGGTTGAAGACAACAACCCGTTTCTGAGACATGAATTCTTGAATGGGCTGGAAGTTACACAATGTGTAAGCGCCGACAAAGGTTGGCAACCGCAACATATTGCCGCCTACGACACGCCCAACAAGACCAACCTACTCGGTGCCATGCCTTGTTACATCAAGGACCACTCTTACGGTGAATATATTTTCGACTGGTCTTGGGTGAATGCCTATCACCGACACGGCGTTGAATACTACCCAAAACTCTCTAATGCCGTACCTTTTACACCCGCCACCGGCGCACGAATATTACTTGCGGATGATTTAGCTGCGCATGATCAAACCGAGCAGGATACGATCAATACGCTGATCAAACAGGCTATTTCCATTACCGAAGAAAAGCAGCTTTCGAGCTTTCATAGTCTATTTAATACCCAGCAACAATCAATGGCCTTCGAGTCACAGGGCTTATTAAAACGCCACAGCACGCAGTTTCACTGGCATAACCGTGACTATAATAACTTTGACGACTTTCTTGCGGGCATGAGCTCTAAGAAACGTAAGAACATCAAACGAGAACGTCGTCGTGTGCAAGAAACCGGGGTGACGTATCGTTGGCTTAACGGTAGCGAACTCGACCAGTCAGCGACCTCGACTATGTATAAATTCTACTCGCGGACCATTTCCTATTACGGCGCACAAAGTTATCTCAATAGAGGTTTTTTTGATCATCTTGCCGAACACTTTTCTGAGCAAACACTGTTTCTTTTTGCCGAATTTGAAGGTGAAGTGATCGCCGGTGGGCTGTATTTCAAAAGCGACCATACTTTGTATGGACGTTACTGGGGCGCACTGGCAAACTTTCACAGCGTGCATTTTGAAACTTGTTACTACCAAGCGATTGAATGGTGCATCAAACACAGTTTTCAACATTTTGAAGCCGGCGCACAGGGTGAACATAAGCTCGCTCGCGGGCTAGAGCCAGCCACCACTTATTCAAGTCACTGGATCAGCCACCCAGACTTTCGACAGGCTATCAGCGGTTTTTTAGAATCCGAAGAAGAGCATATTGAGCAGTACCAATCTGCGATGAACGAGCACTCGCCATTTAGAAAACGCGAAATCTAACCGAGGCGCATAGCATGATTCAGTTTACAGCCTTTCCAGAACTCCATAACGCTGATCAAGACGGCTTACTCGCCATGGGCGGCGACCTGTCGGTGAACACCTTGGTGAGTGCCTATTCACAAGGTATTTTCCCATGGTTTAATGAAGGGCAACCCATTCTTTGGTGGGCACCCGACCCACGACTGGTGCTGTACCCCAATCAATTTAAAATCTCCCGCAGCCTTAAACGAAATATCAAGAACAAATATGACGTTACCTGTAATCGCGCATTTTCGGAAATAATAAGTGGTTGTGCATTACGTGGCGGCCCAGAGATTAATGCGACTGAATTAGACGCATTAGACAACTCTCCGAATACTCATCTTGATGATGAACCGCAAGAGACTACCTGGATCACCAAAGCTATGCACCAGGCCTACATCGAGTTACACAACACAGGCTATGCTCATTCTATTGAAACCTGGCAAGATGGCGAGCTCGTCGGCGGCCTGTATGGTGTGTGCTTGGGCAAAGTATTTTTTGGCGAGAGTATGTTTAGCCGCAAGCCTGATGCGTCTAAAGCGGCTCTAGCCTACCTTTGCCAGCACCTAGCAAATCAAGAATTCAAGTTGATTGACTGCCAAGTCGCGTCCGAACATTTATTTTCATTAGGCGCGATAGAAATCCCAAGATCAGAATTTATTGCCGCTTTAAACGACATCGATATCAATCAACCCAACCTTGGTTTTTCAAAAAACTTTCCAGATAATCCGACAGACTTAACTCACTATTTCAGTTAAAAATGTTATAACTAGGCTATGAGTTCGTCACACAACCCGATACGCCTTTTTGAAACCGTCGTAGACGATTGTCCGTACTTGGACGATAAAAAGAGCGCATCGGTGTTGGTGGATCCAGACCACGAAATTCAACCCGAACTTTTTTCAATGCTGTCTCGATCGGGTTTTCGGCGCAGTGGTGATATGCTGTACGCGCCAAAATGCCCTGATTGCAACGCTTGCGTATCGGTTCGAATACCGACTAAAGAATTTAAGGCGTCGAAAGCGCAGCGACGAGTCTGGCGCAAAAACAACGACCTTGTTGTGAACATTGAAGACGTGCGTTTTGATCAACAACACTTCGATATGTATCTGCGCTATCAACGGCATCGACACGCTGAAAGCAGCATGTGTGACGATGATCCAAATAAATATATTGGCTTTATTGAATCAAAATACGCGTCTTCTAAATTTCTATGCATGCGCTTAGACGGAGAGCTTGTTGGCATCAGTGTGCTAGACCAATTTGATGGTGGCTTGTCAGCGGTATACACATTTTTTGACCCCGACTACAGCAATCGGAGCATAGGTACCTACGCAATTTTATATGCGATTAAACTGGCGCGTGTTCACGACATACCCTTTCTATATTTAGGGTATTGGATTGATCAATCTACAAAAATGGACTACAAGCGAAAATTCAAACCTCTGCAAGGCTATATCAATAAACGCTGGGAAGATTTAGATCTCTAGCACTATTAAGGTTTTTTTTACGCTTATCGAGCAAGTAAGGCAGCAGCCGTACTGCAAACCCCTCAAATCCACTTGAAATACCCTAAGCAGCCTTTATTTATATGGCCAGTTGGGGCATGATACCCCCGATTTCGTATCAGCCGCGAATACCACGTGGCTGCATCGCGAAGAACAACTTTAAAAACAACCAGATACAGAAAAACAACGTGGCAAAAGAAGATCAGATTGAAATGGAAGGCACCGTTATTGATGCCCTACCAAACACTGAGTTCAAAGTAGAGCTAGAAAACGGGCACGTAGTGCACGCACACATCTCAGGTAAGATGCGCAAAAATTACATTCGTATTTTGCGCGGTGACCGAGTGACCGTAGAGCTTACGCCCTATGATTTGACCAAAGGTCGCATTACCTACCGTAATCGTACTTAGTCTCACACGGCCATGCGGCCATAGTCAGTTATTTGACTCGCCTGCGCTCTATTAGTCCAAGAGCGTGTATGCGCAGACATTTTAGAATGTTTAAGGGCATCAAACATTTAAGTTTTTTGCTTTAGTTTTTTGCTTTAGTTTTTTGCCTTAGTTTATAACTAAGTTCAGAGCTAACGTTTTTAAGTTAGTTTGATGCCCAAGCTTTACACCTAAGCTTGAAACCTAAGCTACTTGCCCTAGCAAGCTTGGCTATCCAGGTCGAAAGAAAACTTAATAAAGGACTTTAATTTAAATTCGCCGTTATTTACTGGTTTTTTTAACAGTGCTTTGCTAAGCTCTTGGAATATTAATTCACCGAGCATTGCAGACACGGTTATGAATACATCCGACCTTAAGCCACTAACCAAACGGCAACAAGAAATTTACGACTTCATTCTCGAGTGCATGACCGATAATGGAGCACCCCCAACACGTGTCGAAATAGCGAACCACTTTGGTTTTCGCTCCGCTAATGCCGCCGAAGACCATTTAAAAGCCTTGGATAAAAAAGGCCATATTGAACTAAGGTCTGGCACATCACGAGGCATATTCATTACTGAGCAGGCACGGGCAGGCAGGCATCATGAGAGTGATATTCCCGGTTTAATCCCATTTAATCACGATAACGCCAACATCAGTGACTTAGCCCTGATTGGTGATGTCGCGGCTGGGGCACCGATATTTGCACAAGAACACGTTCAGCAATACATAAGTGTGGATCAAAGCCTATTTGCCGATAAGGCTGACTTTTTATTAAAAGTTCGCGGAGACAGCATGATCAACATTGGCATTTTCGAGCGCGACCTACTTGCCATTAAAAAGTCTGATCGCGCCTCTGAAAATGAGATTGTGGTAGCGAGAATTGGCGATGATGTGACCGTTAAGCGTTACCAACGTCATGGCGCTACGGTTTCTTTAATCGCCGAAAACGATGACTACGAGCCGATTGAAGTTGATTTACAAACTCAAACTTTCGCCATAGAAGGCGTGGTGGTTGGCTTAATACGCCAAGGGTTTTAAGAGCAGCGAGAGTTAAACCCAGCACTAGATCGAAATGCTCGGGTAGCTAGCACGGGTTTGGTTTGGTTTAGGTTCGGCTTGGATTTGACTTCGGTTCGATTTAGGTTTGACTTCGGTTCGATTCAATCGAGCTGACTGCTTCAATTAAGCTTATCTTTATCAACAGGCCTGGGCGGCAATGGTAATGCCGTCACACCCTCCTCAGCCAGTTCCTTTAGCTCAGATTTACTCACGGTACCGCGAATATTAGCGGCGTCTTTTTCTCCGTGATGAATTTTCAATGCTTCTTTGGCGAATTTATTGCCAACGTCAGTAAAGTTAGTATCAACATACTTATGAACTTCGCCAAGCATCTTTTGCAGCTGTTCATAGCTTGGGGCTTTGAGGTCGCCTTGTTTATCACCCGTCGCCAATTCCCCACCCGCTTGAGAATAAGCGTCAGAACTAGCTTTAGAGTTCGAGCCGGTATCAGAGTTCGATTTTCGCCCTACTCTCGCCGCGGTCACTTTCTTGTGAACCTCGGCAGAGTCGCACACTGGGCAAGTTAACATACCCGAAGCACGTTGCGCTTCTAGATCGTCAGCATTCTTAAACCAGCCCTCGAACACGTGCTGGTTAACACATTGCAGATCATAGATAATCATTACAACTATTCCAGAACCTCGCGAATAAAATTCAAATCAATAAAGTACGCACATCGAGCGCTACAAATAATATAACCTGAACTTACAAACAAATGTAACTAGCGCCCGATTCAAATAACTATTTTATGATTTAGGCTCACGGCTTGCGCGTTTACGCTCATGCTCTAATAAGAAGCTCTTACGAATACGAATACTCTCAGGCGTTATTTCGACCAACTCATCGTCATCAATAAACTCAAGAGCCGACTCTAAGGTGTGCTTAATTGGCGGAACCAAACGCAAAGCTTCATCCGTGCCTGACGCACGAACATTAGTTAATTGTTTGCCCTTTAATGGGTTTACCGTCAAATCGTTTTCACGAGAATGAAGACCCACAATTTGACCTTCATAAACCATCTCGGTTGCAGAAATTATCATTTTTCCACGATCTTGTAGATTGAAGATCGCGAAGCCTAAAGCTTTACCAGTACCATTGGAGATCAACACGCCATTTTGACGCTGGCCAAACGATTTCGCCTTCTTAAGCGCGTATCGGTCAAACACGTGATACATCAAACCTGACCCTGAGGTCATTGTCATGAATTCTGTTTGAAAACCAATCAATCCGCGTGATGGAACCAAAAAGTCTATACGAACACGACCCTTGCCGTCTGGGCTCATATTCTCTAGGTCGCCGCCCCGCTCTTGCAAGGCCTGCATGATGGTACCTTGGTGCTCATCATCAACATCGATGGTAACACTCTCGTATGGCTCATGAATTTCTCCATCAACTTCTTTATAAATAACCTCTGGTCGAGAAACAGCCAATTCAAAACCTTCGCGACGCATATTTTCGATAAGCACCGATAAGTGTAGCTCACCACGACCCGATACCTTAAATTTATCAGGGTTTGGTGTGTCTTCTACGCGTAACGCCACATTATGCAGTAGTTCTTTTTGCAAACGCTCGCGTATTTGGCGAGACGTTAAATATTTACCTTCTTGACCAGCGAACGGCGAGGTGTTCACCTGAAAAGTCATCGTGACCGTTGGCTCATCAACCGTTAATGCCGGTAACGCTTCTACCGCTTCGCGATCACAGATCGTGTCGGATATGAACAACGGCTCTAGGCCGGTGATGGCGACAATATCGCCTGCGTTGGCTTCGTCAATTTCCACACGTTCGATTCCTTTAAAACCAAACATTTTGCCGATTCGGCCATTCTTAGTTTTACCGTCTTTATCAATCACGGTAACCGGTGAGTTAACTTTAACCGAACCCTGTTTAATTCGCCCAATGCCTATCACGCCCAGGTACGATGAATAATCTAGCTGTGAAACCTGCATTTGGAATGGCTTGTCAATTTCGACCGGCGGAGGGGGCACTCGATCAACGATGGCTTGGAATAAGGTATCCATGTTGTCGGTAATGTTTTCGTGTTCTTCAGTGGCAAAGCCATTGATGGCAGAAGCATAAATAACCGGGAAATCCAGTTGCTCATCGGTAGCACCTAACATATCAAATAGATCAAATGTTTGATCCAAAACCCAATCAGGGCGAGCACCTTCACGATCAATCTTGTTAATAACAACGATTGGTTTCAAATCATGCTCAAATGCTTTTTGCGTTACGAAACGCGTCTGCGGCATTGGACCATCTACTGCATCAACCAACAGCAGAACTGAATCTACCATCGACAAGATTCGTTCTACTTCACCGCCAAAGTCCGCGTGGCCAGGCGTATCGACAATATTGATTCGGTAGTCTTTCCAAGTCAGAGCAGTGGGCTTCGCTAAAATAGTGATGCCACGCTCTTTCTCGATATCATTGCTGTCCATAACACGTTCAACCAGCTCTGCGCGGTCATCGAACGTGCCAGACTGTTGAAGAAGCTTATCAACCAAAGTAGTTTTACCGTGGTCTACGTGTGCGATAATCGCGATATTGCGTAAGTTCATAGCGTTGCCAAATTTATTGTGAGTGATTACTAAACCCGCCAATAATCCTCTAGGAATTAGAAAACGGAAGTAGCGCACAAAATCAAAGCGCGATTATAGGGTAAAGCCAAGTAAATACTAGGGAATATCAGCGTTTTCTAGCATTCCTTGCAGATATTAACCAAACTAATAATTTCACCGATGAAAACCACCTTTTCACGTACCAAACACCTAATTTGGCGTAAAAAATTTAAGGCTACAATGGTAACTTGAGTTTAAATTCACAAAACACCGTTGGTCGATTACGCAAAGACACGCTTCCACCGACTGTTTCCACCGCTTCGCGAATACTTGCCAAACTATTGCTCTTTAATGGCCCTGTACGATTAAGCTCGATATCTGAAAATCCATCTACTAAAATCAGCTTAACGCCCATTCCTTTATCTAAAGTCTTTACCATTTCAGCGTTTAGTATGTTTTGCGCCACGGCGTGCTGTAGCACGTGCATTTCATCGATGCCTTCACCATCGTCTGCCACGGTAATTAAACAGTGATTATCAAGCATCTCCACACCAATAAATATTTTAATGGTGCTGGGTTTTCCTGCGGACTCACGAATGGCCGATGCGCGACCTCCATGGATTATTGCGTTGCGCACCATTTCGCACACTGACGATTCAATCAGCGGATAGCTTAGGTCCGTAACTTTAAGTAAATCATCGCCCTTGAGCTCCAAAATATAATCATGCCCAGATCTTATCGATTCAACATGGCTGACTTCATGGATTGCCACAGCAAGCGCTGAAGAAGGCAATTCGACCCCGGAGTTCATCGATTCACTCTGAACTTCTTGCTCTTTTGAGGAACCTATTAGAAAAGCGCGAAAAAACCACGAGACCAGCACCGCAGCACCCAACCACAGCGCTAAAAAGACCCCAATTATTCGCACGAATCGCCGCTCGTGATACTCAGCTACCGTCGCCGAAAGGCCTTGCAGTGCCACTCTAACAGAATAAATATCATTGTCCTGCAAATGTTCCATTAGTAAACGCCAATCGACGGCCGCTTCAATCACACCACTTTGAAGGTAACTGTTCGCTCTTGCATTTAAGCTATCAAACTCCCTATCTCCTAGCCCTGTATCTATTGAGCCAATCTCTCCAGCTAGAGAGGAAATACCGTTCAAAACGTGATCCAGCTCAACAGGCATCATTGAGTTATGTAAGCGGCTAACCAAATGCTCTAGAGACCCAGCAAATTTAGCTTGCGCACTAAAACTTCGCAATTCATTGGTCATTAGCCAAACAGAGCCAGCCACGTACATCACTAAAAGCAATACTGAACTCTGTATGTTAAGTTTTCGTTTATCCACTTTGCGCACTCACATCCGACGTTGAGCGAAGTGTAGTGGATTTCGTGAACTTCCGCGAGAAAGTTACAAGCAGGAAACCCAGACATTATGTCGATTTTATACAATCTAACAATTCAGATTGGTGTGTGGATATTATTTGAATAGCTATATAGCAAGCCTATGAAAGGAATCTACATCGCTTTACTGCAGAACGAGAACTGCTTTGACGAATGAAATCGACAGCAAAAAATGTTGGAAAAAGAAGAAGGAATGGTGCCCGGGGCCGGACCAATATCATAAATATAACATACTGATATTACTAAAAATAAGACATGACATTAGTATTTTAAACCCCCAAACACCCCCCCCTAATTTAAAATGTGCCTCTGTACTTTGCACTGTAAATACGAGGGTCGATGAAGATGCGAACATCTAACACCAAACTCAAATAACAGTCCGCTTTTTGCCCAAGCAAACAGTCAATAAATCAAAAAAAAAGGATTTAAGCTCTTAATTTAAACACAATCGCTTAGTTGCGCCTATAGCCTTTATATCTAGGACATAGACGACGTATTTTTAGGTCTCAAATTAATATTTTTAAGCATTCATGATCGTATTTAATTATCTACACTCAGCTAGAGATTGTTAATTTTGAAAACTTGTAAACCGTGAATTCCCGTCCCATTTGGGCCGCTTAAAAGATAGAGATGACCGTTTTGAATCGCTAGACAGGTTGAGTCCGATTGAACCTTGATAGATAATTCCAAAGATGGCTTCTCTAACTCACTAATATCAACCACCGATAACAAGCTGTTCACTGGATTATGACCATCGGTTAAATAAACATAATTACCATCTACGAACAAACATTGCGGGCCAGTTGGCACGTTTAAGTTACTAACCAAAAATGGTGCGACCTTATCTTGTGTATCTATAATTCGGAGACCACCAACAGGGCCGTTAGCTAAGTAAACATTATCACCCTTAACAACAATATTATTGAGGAGGCCATCGATAGCAAACAAAGAAAGTGTCGACGGATTTAGAGGGTCGGTGACATTGGCTATCTGCACCCCATTAAAAAAATCCACGATATACGCAAAATCATTAGAAATAACAATATTCGAAGCACTACCTTGTGTGGCAATTGAAGAGACGATCCTCGGAGCATTTGGATTACTTATATCTATTATTTGCACTCCCGTATCCCTAGCGGCAACGAACGCGTAATCACCGCTAACGTCAACCCCGAACGCATCACCCGGAGTTTTGGCGGAGCCAACAATAACAGGGGTTGCAGGGTTGCTAATGTCCAAAATTTGCAATCCACTGGTAAAATCAGCGAGATACGCATAATCTCCTCTAACAACAACATCTCGTGTAATTCCTGGAGTGACAAAAGAACTCACTAATGACGGGCTTGACGGACTACTAATATCCACAATAATTAATCCACCAAACGCGGCAGCAATAAATGCCAAGTTGTCATGAATATCTATACGCTGCGAATACCCCTCCAAATCAATTGAGCCAATCAGTTCTAAATTTATAGGTGCCTTCTTCTCATCCTCTAAAAGCAATGAGATAACTGGTAAAATATTTAAATCTTCTATATCTACAACCTTAGTTATTGGTAAAGGATTGGAAGTTTTAGATAGGAATTTTCTTTCAGAATACAACTTATTTGTAATCTCAATAGAAGAGGAAGCAAAAACCTGAAACACGCCATTCCTTTTCGCTTTGAAAACTAGTTTGTACTTGCCTGATCGCGGGTTGTCATCGGGCAAATTACACTTCAAGTTTTGCAATAGAAATGAGCTCGCCCCAGGCGAGCCCTTCGGCTCTAACGTTTTTATATTGCCTCGTTCATCTTTTTTAGTTCGATAACACTTTCCAATTGGCGTAGCAGTTAAGTCAGGTGCATTCAATGGATAAAACGAAATAGCAATATCATCTACAGTTACACGTGAGGAAGTGTTATTTCCGATAGCTAAATTCACTTTTAATTGTGAATATGTTGCCGGTGAGTTTGTCCTAACGAAAGCTAACTTCAATATATCTTCTTGGATACGCTCAGAAATAACTGTTTTACGCCACTGATAAACGCTCCCATCGTTGGTAAAATTAAACCCATCAAATGCTGACCCAAATGGAATAAATGCACTTTTAGTACAATTGTCATCCGTGTGTGCTTTCAAATGTGCGTGCGCATAACCTCTATCAGAGGTACAGGCCCCCGGCGCGCAAGCAATGCCAATTTTTTCGCCTTTCGCTACAATATTCCCAACAGCTACCCTTTCAGAGCTACTCTGGAGATGACCAATACTTATAGACCTTATTAAATTGCTACCATTTGAAGTAGGTTGATCTAGTTTTAAACAAGATATATCTGGAAATCCCCCCAGGAACCGTTTAATAACGCCTGACGCAGGAGCCAAAATTTCTTCATTTGTAGTTTGGTTTGCAAGTTTGGAACATCCTGATGCCCCTGATGTATGGCCAGTACCAATAGCTATGTCTAGCGCATACCTCCCATCACCGCTATGAGTAGTTCCTGGAGTATTGTAGCCCCGACAAACCTCCCAATCACTCGTTCGTGAAAAAGGAAAATCTAAACCACCAGCATATCCATTTGTAAGTCCACAAACACTTAAAACCAAAACAACACTGCCCCTAAAGCCCATAACATCCCTCTTTACCACTTGTATTAGAAAATCCCTTTAGGACTTTTAAGTTTGAACATTCAACAAAATGGCTCTTTTGTCGAGTGTTGTGTTTTAACATCGTTCTAGATGCTATTCCTTTAGTGCTCCCTGCTGACTAGAATTATCACCATATTATAGAAAGTCCCCGACAGCTGACTTCAGTATAAGAGACATACATAACAATATCTAGATCAGTCTCTAAATTTGTATCGGCATTAGCATGACTAATTCTAAAAATTCTTGTAATTTAAGCTTGCTGGGAGGTGTAAGAGAACGATCGCCAATAGCGTCTAAGACGGAGTTTTTTACCAACTCGCTCATTTTATCATCAATCGATTTTCGAGGCTTACCTAGCGCTTTGAATACTTCGCCTTGCCTTTGTGGTTGAACCTCACCATAACTTGCAAACGTGGTAAGAACCTGACCATGGCCTAGGCTCCATGCTTTAAATTCTTAAGGCGTTCGACAAGTTTGTTCCTCTAGAAGAAGGAATGGTGCCCGGGGCCGGACTTGAACCGGCACGCTGTTGCCAGCGCAAGATTTTAAGTCTTGTGTGTCTACCAATTTCACCACCCGGGCATCGGGTACTTCTGTGCTGGATTGGTCACCCAGTAATTCTATTCGGTAGCTCTTCGAGCTACTTTGTGTGGCCGTTTTCGGGCCTCCTGCCCTTCACGACACTTGCGCTCCTGCACTTCGTTTACCACAACACCACCCAGGCATCGGGCATTTGTGTTGGGGTGGTCACCCAATAATTCTGTCATAGTTTCACGAAAAAAATTCGAAAACCAGTTAAAAACTAGTTCAAAAACTATGGAGGCTCGAGCCGGAGTCGAACCGGCGTACACGGCTTTGCAGGCCGCTGCATAACCACTCTGCCATCGAGCCACAATTTTGTGGTCTAGCGCTGAGTTATCAGCTGGCGTAGTGTAACTTAATCTAAAACGCCTGTGGCGAATAAAAGCCGCTTTTAAGTGAAAATCTTAGAGCAACTATTCTGCCAATTTACTACCGTTGTTTCGCTGCGATAGCCAAAACAACCGATATAAAAAAACGGGAAAAGTATCAACTTTTCCCGTTTTTCAAATTTGGAGCGGGAAACGAGATTCGAACTCGCGACCCCAACCTTGGCAAGGTTGTGCTCTACCACTGAGCTATTCCCGCTGAAGAGGTGTGCATTATATGTAGAATTTTTTATCCGTCAATCATTGTTTTGGTGTTTTCACTAAAAATTTCAAGCCTTAATCTGAACTCACTGCTCTATAGGCCGCATTAAGATAAATACTCATAGACCAGACGGTTAAAACCCCGGCAATATAAAGCAATATTTCACCTAACGGCAAAAACGGTATACCGAATAAAGGTTGCTCAAACAGTAGGCAACCGATGGCCACCATTTGAATACCGGTCTTGTATTTACCGACTGTTGAAACCGCAACATTGGCGCGTTTACCAAGTTCGGCCATCCATTCTCTAAGTGCGGAAACGGTAATCTCGCGACCAATAATAATCATCACCGTCACGGTAAACCAAAACTCAGAATACATTGCCTGTTTTAACTCTGTGTTGGTGGCGACTAATATCAACATAATTGCCACGAGTAGCTTATCGGCAACTGGGTCTAGAAAAGCACCTAATTTACTGGTTTGGTTCCATTTTCTCGCCAAATAACCATCTAAAGCGTCTGACAAACCCGCCAAGGCGAATAACATCCAGCAATACCAATTTTGGTATTCAACGCCTGAAAAATAAACGATAACGATCAACGGTATCGCAATAATTCTAAAAAGGGTAAGCAGGTTGGGTATATTCAAATTCATACGAATGTAAGTGGCGAACAGCTAAGCGCATTTATAAGGCAATTGTACCACTAACCGCGCTTTGAAAATAAGTAGCTTCTTATTCTATCGAGCTACTTCTTCACATAGCGATAGATTTTCTCAGCTAGGTCGTCGTTAATTCCATTAACTTTGGCTAAGTCTTTAATGCCCGCCTGTTGGATTCCTTGCAAGCCACCAAAATGTTTGAGCAAAGCCTGTCGACGTTTCGCGCCGATTCCAGGAATCTCTTGCAATACTGACTGCGTTTGCGCTTTACCGCGCCGAGCGCGATGACCGGCAATTGCAAAACGATGCGCTTCGTCGCGAATTTGCTGCACTAAGTGCATCGACGGCGAATTAGCCGCTAATTTAATGCCAAGCGATTGGCCTTGAACAAATAAAGTCTCAAGCCCAGGCTTGCGCCCTTCGCCTTTTGCCACACCCACTAATAGTACTTCGCTTATTTGCAGCTCGTGCATGATCTCGGCGGCCGACGACAACTGGCCTTTACCCCCGTCAATCAATAATACATCAGGTAGACGGCTTTCTTCTTTAAGCACACGCTTATAGCGGCGCGATATAGCTTGCCGCATTGCGGCGTAATCATCACCTGGAGTAATGCCGGTAATATTGTAGCGCCGATAGTCAGACTTAGTGATGCCTTTATCGGTAAACACCACACAACTGGCCACAGTCTGTTCGCCCTGGGTATGGCTGATATCAAAGCACTCTATGCGAGAGATTAACTCGTCTAATTGAAAAGCATCGGTGAGCGCACGCAAACGATCATGCACACTCTTTTTTTCTGCCATGCGTCGTTTGATTCGCTCCGTGACATTCAATTGCGCCATCGACAACCAGTCACGACGGTGGCCGCGAACCGATGTGGCGATCACTACTTTACGGGCAGACTGTGCGGTCAACCATTCCTCTAGATCAGATTTGTCGTCAACGCCTGACCCTACTATCACTTCAGGCGGAGCCGGCCTTCTGTGGTAATACTGGGTAATAAAGGCCGACAAAATCTCAGCCTCGCTGACGTCAAGCGGCACTTTCGGAAAATGGCCATTACTGCCGCTGTGCCTGCCGCCACGAATAAACGTGACCTCTACACAAACTTGACCATGCAAGGAAGCGACCGTGATGATGTCAATATCACTGTGCCCGGCGGTAATCGATTGATGCGACTGAACTCGCCTGAGTGCATTAATGCGGTCGCGCCAACCAGCGGCTTCCTCAAATTTTAACTGCTTGGATGCTTGCTCCATATTCTTTTGCAACAAGTCATTCAGCGATTCATCTTTGCCCTGTAAAAACATGCCGGCAAGTTCGATGTCTTTAGCGTACGCGTCTTCAGAAATTAGTCCAACGCACGGCGCACTGCAGCGTTTGATCTGATGTTGCAAGCAGGGCCTTGAGCGATTGCTAAAAAATACGTCATCACATTGGCGTACCGGTAATACCTTTTGTAATAGCGCCAAGGTTTCTCTTACCGCTGTCACGCCAGGGTATGGCCCAAAATACTTGCCGGTTTGACTGCGATCACCCCGATAAAATGCCAGTCGAGGATAATCATGCGAATCATCAATATGAATAAAGGGGTAGCTTTTGCTGTCTCGCAGTAAAATATTGTAGCGCGGCTTGTGTTGCTTAATTAAGTTTGATTCGAGAATCAACGCTTCGTTCTCTGTGTGAGTAACGGTCACCTGTATATCTTCGACCTTTTGCATCATTGCCTTGGTCTTAATCGGCATACCGGCGCTTCGAAAATAGCTCGACAAGCGTTTTTTCAAGTTCTTAGCTTTGCCCACGTACAACAACGCTTGCTCAGCGTCGAACATTTGATATATGCCCGCGCTCTCACCCACGTTTTGAAGAAATGTTTTGTGATCAAACGCCACTCAGCAATACCTAAATTTCGCTCGTTAAACGAGGCTATCAACTAAACCGCCTCAATAATAGCAAACCTCACTATCGATAGCCTGCAACATAAGTGGCTTTATCGGCACTAAGGCTATGCTTTTAGTCGGCAGCTCACTATAATCTCGACTCTAATATAACGATCACTTCACAACCTAATGTAAGTCTTATGGCTAAGATATCAGCAAACGAAATCCGCATCGGCGGCCTAATTGAACATCAAGGTAACCTATGGCGTGTGCTTAAAAAGAGCCATGTAAAGCCAGGTAAAGGCGGTGCATTCGTGCAAGCTGAGCTAAAAGACATCATGAACGGCACTAAGTTAAACGAGCGTTTCCGCTCAACAGACAAAGTCGAAAAGCCGCATGTAGAACCACGTAAGATGCAATATCTTTACCTTGAAGGCGAAAATTACATCTTCATGGATACCGAGACTTACGATCAAATGCCCATTCATGCCGACGATTTATCAGATCAAGTTGGCTATTTATTGCCAAATACCGAAGTGCAAATCAACTTTTACGAAGACACCCCTATCGGCATTGATTTGCCTGCCAACGTAATATTAGAAGTCACCGATACCGAAGGCGTGGTCAAAGGCCAAACCGCCGCTGGTGGCGGCAAACCTGCCATCATGGAAACAGGCATACGAATTACCGTACCGACCTTTGTGAATATTGGCGAAAAAGTGAAGGTTAATACCGAAACTGGTGAGTACGTCGAGCGAGCTTAACCTTTATCGCAGCCCGTCTAATTTACCAATTCAGCGATTATCCGAGCTTAGCCATTATCTATGAGCTTGGAACTGGATAACGGCCCAAGTAATAAAACGCCTTCGTAGCTCAGTTGAATAGAGCAACCCCCTCCTAAGGGGTAGGTCGCAGGTTTGAGTCCTGCCGAGGGCGCCATTTTTTTGGGGCGACCTTCATAGCCGTTCTTAAAAACACTATCAACTCAATCTAGGGGGGGCTGGCTATAAGTTCTCAGGTCTCTGGGATTCATTGCACCTGACTAACTGGGTGCTATTGGTTTTTTTCTTTACCTTGAGACCTATGCTTATCAATTTCACTGAGCAGTGCAGACTCAAGCTCATTGACTGTCTCGTCCATGGTAAATTCGCCCGATTGAGTGTATTCACCGAACAAATTTATAATACGATCACTTTTACGCCCCGCAAGTGTTAACTTGTAAGATAAGCTGTCTTTGACAGGCGGCATGACAATCGCATCATAGACGAACGCGAGCAAGCTAATCGGGCTGAACAATAAGTCACGAAGCGCGTCGGCGAAGAGTTTAATTTGAAAAAAAATAAAATGCCTAACTGCCTGCTTCCGAGGCAAAGGTTGATCTCTATCTAATCTTTCTAATGGCATCAGTACGCCTCACCACAACAAGTACAATTCTAAGTGACGCCGAAGCTCTGTGAACGCGATCCTTAAAACTGCTTGAATCTAAACAAAAAGGCTCACTAAGTACCTCTGCAACACATTCGATTTGCGCCAGCAAAAACTAGTTCACCCAACGAGCTCAACTACCCAACGAGCTCAACTATATGAATAAGGATTCACTAAATATGCTCAAGCTACATTGCTAGCTTATGCAACTAGGTTGCTTGAACTAATGAACCGCAAGACCAGCAACCTCTGCGGGAGATAGCTTTAAAGCACCAACAACCATGTTGAAAAAGTCTATTTCAGATTCCGTCACCTGACCATCAGCTTCAAATACGGCGATCAAGGCTTTAACAATCGATTGTCGTTGAGACGCATCGATTTTTTGGCCAACCCGAGCAAGGTATTTGTCGATTGGGGCTGTTTCATACAATTCAGAAGAGGCGGTGATTCGAACACATTGAGCACTGACTTCTTCGCCTGTCGCGTCTAGCATGACTTTCTGCACAGTCGCTACTTCCGCATCATCGGTTACCAAATCAGCGCGAGTAGCTCTAGCAAGCGTCATCAACAGCATTTCCTTATACAAGGCTGCCCGCTCTTCAGGCTTGTCTACATGATTGAAAAGCTTTTTAATATGTGAAAGGTTTCTAATCGACATTTTCGCACCTGGTAGAAGTTAGTTTATCTTATTAATATTAAATAATTATACGCGTTGCTCGGTGCAGAAGAAAAGGGGCGCTGGCTCTTTTTATTACAAGTACTTTATTTCAACTGCTTTAATTAGCTAGAGTAAGCGTGAAATATCTTTACAGATATTAGTTAAGCGCAATTCATAACAGTTACCTGACGAACTAATTGGCATAGAGCGAGCTCGCCATTTTCCGACCACGAAGCCATGCCACCTCAAATTTACTAGCAAACTGTATCAATTTTTCACGCTGACCCACGGCATGAGTAAACGAGCGCTCTACTTCCGGCACGAACTTGAGCCAGTTTTCAACACTCAGCCCCAAACGCTCAAGTATGGGCGGCGCCCGTTCTGGAATCGATCCTCGCTTGTCATCGCGCACCGCTCGGCCGGTCCAATCTATCAGCCCCATGTAGTCATCCAATGAAAATGGCAATGCTTGCTCGCCTTCTTTTAGATCAAAACCACGATTAAATGGGTAAAGGGTTGGTGATTTCCTACTTACAGTCGCTTCACCATTCGATAACTTACCAGACTTTTCATGCTTTTCAGACTTACGCGGTCGCCCAACACCTCTACTGGCCAAATCATTGATTCGTTGCTGAATCGACGTGTAATCGCTTTCTTCCCGCAACGCTTCTATCCCTGCACGTATCGGATTGAGGTCAACATAGGCCATACACGCTAAGACCGCCGCCTCATCCAAGAGAGCTTGACTCTCTAAATCGCCCTTCCCAAAAACGCCCACTGCATTGATCTTCTTCATTCGCCATGCGCGCTATCGACTCGTTTAATACTCGCATAAACCAAGAAATATCCTTCAAACGATCTCGCCATAGGTCTGCAAATTCACTGACTCTTTCAATCTCGGCTTCACTTTGCGCACCGCCCGCCAAATAACGCGCCACCAAAGGGTTACCAGAAAACAGTGACGTCCATCGGTGTAGAACTTCATCCACTGACAATGCATCACAACCATCAACATCCACTCTCAATACAACGTGATAGTGATTACTCATCACCGCATAAGCACACACATCAATCGCAAACACCTCTGACAAGTTCGCTAACTTGTCAACCACCCAAGCTTTACGGTGGTTAAAAGACTCCCCCGTTACCGAACCCTCACCAAAGAGAAACTCACGACGTACACAACTCGCCATGCAATGGTAATAGGGCGTATCCGACAAGGAAATAATTTGATCACGGGCTCTGGTCATGGTTTCAGCTTATCCAAAAGAGTGCAATCGATATATGGATGTCCTATATAATTTGGGTGCCTATATAATTGTAATATTATTAAACGCTTATATTTTATTTTAGAAAAATACTCAAACCAAACATTAGTATAATTATCGATATCACAACCGAGTCAACAAACATATTCATCGACTTTGAATAGTTTTTCCCTCCCTCTGAAAATTCGCTTTCTATAAACCGACACCGCTTATTTAACAAAAAGTATAAACAGTTGAATACCATATTAACAATACTTAAAACCAATACCTGAATATCTCCTAAAGTAGGAATAGCACTGTCTTCAACACCTGCAGCTTTCATGACTAAAAGCACCACGAAAATCAGCGATACAGAAAAAATAGTCATGAAAATGGCTACATAGTAATACCTTTCATCATTCTGGAAACCTAATAACGATTCAGCTTTGCGATAGAAACACAAAAAACGAAAGTAAAATCGATCATATAAACTCATATTCCACTACGTCGTCCACGATGAACGCCTCCGAGACTTCTATTTCCATCACCTGTCCAATCACCACCATTGAACACATCAACTGCAAAAGTAGCTAACTGAGACCATCAGACCAACCGGGCCCAAAAAACCAATTGCGCTAAACGTAATATCAATGGCGGTTTTTACTCCAGTTTGATTGTCGACACCATTTCTATAATCGTTAACGCGTAACGCTGCTCCAACCACGAACAACGGAGGTGATATTTTACTAAGCACCGCAGCACGTTGGTATCTTATATTTCTTTTACCGGTCGCACTATTAGGTCTAGCAGCTTTACAAGTAAAGCACTCTGAAGACTGGAGGAGCTATAAACGAGCGCACTCATTGATTTAAAATCACTTTCAAATCAATGAGCTGCTCAAGAACTTTTGATAACCTAGCCACAAAGTCTAAATCTAAGTTAGTTCGTCCATCTAACTAACACCACCAAGGCACCACCTTTAGAGTACAACAACTCTGCGCAGACTGCAGACTAAAGATGTCACCTTGAACTATTTTAAAATCGCACCTTAAGCGAAGTACCAAATGCTTGCCCTACTTCGAAAATACCGCCAAAAACTTCTCGATACGCGCGGCGTTTGCACCGATATCGCTGCCACCAAAGCGTGATACTGAGTGCAAATCTACCAATGTTTGGCCACCTCGGCTGGATACGCGAATCGCTACGTCGTCTTTAAAGCCCCAAAGCAGAGTGGTGTCGGTGGCTTCTATGATGCCGTTATCGGCATTTACATCTACAAGTTCCCAGCCTAATTCGTCTACCACTGATTGAGCGCGCGCTAAAGCGTCTTCGGCGCTCATATCACTGACATGAGTTTTAACATTTGGGTAGGCATTGCGCTGCAGTGCGCCTAACGTGCCTGACTCACCGATGGCTTGATTAGCGTCGTATTGATGCGGGTTGTCTTGGGCGGTGCGTAAAGCCAAAACCTTATCGAACTTAGGCGCATTTTGAATATCGGTAGAGACATTGTGTATGAACGGCAGCGATTTCGCTTTCTTGGCTTGTAACATCAATGGCAGAACCGGAATGATGGCTATTACAGCCCCCACTAATGCCGCTTTAGCGCCGCTGTTATTAGACTTTCGCTGTAACAAAAAGTAGATGATTCCAACAACGAAGACTATCACGCCGACAACCAGCCCCACCTGCAACAACATAAAGCTGGTTCTGAATGGCAACACACCTAAACGCGTTAAAACAACCGCCAACGGAAACGCAAAGACTGACGCTATGCCGATTTTCTTTAACCAATTACCCATAATCTTTCTCCAAAATAGTTTTAAGCGGTGGCTGACAATCTCGACAACCGACCTGATAAGGCCTCGTTTGGAATAAAATCCAAACCGTTAAGTAGTTCGTCTGCTAAATCCGGTCGATTACAGACTAACACCATGTCGCAACCGGCATGAATCGCACGTGAAGCGCTGGTGACGATAGAGCTCTGTGAAGAAGACGCATCGTTTGCGTCGATGGCACCCTGCATTGACAGGTCATCGCTAAACACCACACCCTCGAACCCAAGTTGGTCTCGCAGTACATCTTGCAACCAGTAAGACGAATAGGTTGGAATGCTGGAATCACACTGTGCAAACAGCACATGCGCCGTCATTACGCCCTCGATATCATTTACTAATGCTTTGTAGGGTACTAAATCGTGCGCCAAGATTTCATCAAACCCGCGTTCATCTTCCGGCAAACAATGGTGTGAATCGCCGCCAACACCACCATGCCCAGGAAAATGTTTGGCAATGGCCACCATACCAGCCGAGTGAATGCCATCAATGTATGCCCCAAGTAACTCGGCGGCCACGTTTGGGTCTGGATGAAAGCATCGATCGCCAATAACCTCACTTTCGCGCGTAGTGACATCAAACACCGGCGCAAAACTGAAATCCACCCCCACTTCAATTAGCTCTTTGGCCATGATGACGGCTGATTCAAAGGCTCGCATGGGGGCGGTTTGTTTATCTTGTTGCCAAAGCTCACCAAAGGTTTGAGTTGCAGGCAAGATAGTGAACTGGTCTTTAAAGCGTTGAACGCGACCACCCTCTTGGTCCACCGCGATTAATAAATGCGGGCTGCGTAAAGATTTGATGCTGTCAATCAATGAGCTGACTTGCTCGCGGCTCTGATAGTTTCGCGCAAACAATATGACCGCACCCACCTTTGGGTGCAATAAGCGCTGTTGATCTTCGCTGGTAAGTTCTAGCCCCGCAACGTCTAGCATCACAGGGCCTAGGGGCATTCGTTTCATAAACTCTTATTCTTCAATTAACACAGGTAGGCCAACCGCAACTCTATCAAATAATTCAATGATATCGGCATTGCGCATTTTAATGCAGCCGTGCGAACTTGGCACGCCCATTTGGTGAGAATCTGGCGCCCCATGAATATAGATGTAACGACGCTGGGTATCCACCGATCCGCCACGATTAAAACCAGTCTCATTGCCGCATAACCACATGATACGCGTGAGTATCCAATCACGATCAGGGTATTCACGGGATAATTCAGCGCTGTAGAGCTCACCGGTAAACCGACGCCCGACGAACACGCTGTTTAACGGCGCATCATGCCCTATTTTTGCACGAATACGATGCGAGCCTAGCGGTGTGCATTCGCTGCCACTTTGCTGGCCAACGCCATTTTTTGCAGTGGCTACTTGTTTGCAGAATATCGTATCACCCTGTTTGCAAAACCCAGTCATCTGCTGTTGACCAATGGACACTACGAGTTTAGCAATGGGTTCGGTGAGCATTGTTTCAGCCATCTAAACGCGGCTCTCTAAAATATGGTCTATTAAGGCATCACAGCCATCATCGACCAACGAAAACACTTTGGTAAAACCAGCCGCGCCGCCATAGTAAGGATCTGGAACCGAAGTCTCAGAAGTCCGTTTTTGGGTATTGGCAAATTCGAGAAACATGCCCACTCGAGCGCGCCCACCTTCAGGAGCGTAGTACTTAATTAGCTCTAGGTTATCCGCGTCCATCGCTAAAATATAATCAAATTCATCGTGGTCATTGATTGATATTTTACGAGCCCGAATGTATTCCATATCAATGCCCATGCTGGCGGCTTCAGCACGCGAGCGTGGGTCTGAGGGCTCACCAACGTGATAAGCATGCGTGCCGGCTGAATCGATGTAAATTTGGTCGGCCAAGCCGCGTTCGTTGACCTTGTGCTGCATGACAGCATGGGCAGTCGGCGAACGACATATATTACCCATGCAAACAAATAAAACCTTAACCAACGAAAAATGAGTAGCACCCTCTATCGTCATCGTAGCCTACCTTTGTGCAAATAGTTGACGAACTTTATCCAGATCTTCTTGCGTATCAACGCCGACACCCGTGCCATCATCCACCACTTCCACCATGATTTTATCGCCGTTATCCAATACCCTTAATTGCTCGAGCTTTTCAGATTGCTCTACGGCACTTGCAGGTAAGCGATAATAACGCTTTAGAAATTCGCCACGATACGCGTATATGCCGATGTGGCGGAATGCTTCAACCGATGCATCGTCTCGAGCAAATGGAATGGCCGCACGAGAGAAGTACATTGCTTCACCGCGATGATTAAACACCACCTTTACCACGTTCGGGTTTTGCAAATCTTCGTCACACGCAATTTTCATGGCCGCCGTCGACATTGCGGCGGCCGGCGCATTGGCTATCGACTGTGCAACTTTATTTATCAATTGACCGGGAATCATCGGCTCATCGCCTTGCACATTGACAATGATTTCGTCGTCGGCCAACTCAAATTTACCGACAACTTCAGCAATACGGTCACTGCCCGACTCATGATCAACCCGGGTCATACACACATCACAATCAAGCCCTTTCACGGCATCGGCGATGCGCTGATCATCGGTGGCAACAATCACTCGGTGTGCAGACGATTCATTGGCGCGATCCACCACGTGCGCAACCATTGGCTTGCCAGCAATATCGAGCACGGCCTTATTGGGTAGGCGTGTGGACGCGTACCTCGCAGGAATAACAACGGTAAACGCCACAGTCTAGCTGCCTTTCTCTTCGTTTGGTGCCAGTTCACGTGCTTCGTTTTCAAGTAGCACGGCAAAGCCATCACGAATGGGAAACGCTAAACGCGCTTGATACGAGACAAGTTCTTGTGCGTCTTTATTGTATTCGAGCCGACCTTTAGTAATGGGGCAGACCAGCGATTCTAGTAATTTGGTATCCATTAAAACTTTTTCGTTATGTAGTTATTGCTTGCTAACAGAGGCCACTCTTGCGAGCAACTCAGTATTGAATTCATCGCTAAGTGTAGCATCAACTGGTAAAAACCAATGCCTTTGATCAGCAAAGTCTTGGCATTTGACCGCGTCTTTCTCGGTCATCAAAACCGGCTCATCGGCAAATACCACCTCGTGCTTTTGATAAACATGATGATCCGCAAAGGCATGCTTAGTAAGGCTATAACCTAAGGCTTCACAAGTATCGAAAAAACGTTGCGGATTACCAATTCCCGCGACCGCGTGAATATTTAGGCTTGCGTTAAACTCCTGAGAATCTGAGTCGTCGAGGCTATTTATCTGATCAAGTCGACTGAGGGAAGCGACTAATTTAGGTGCTTGGGGGCGTAAATTCATGGCGAAACGACTGAGTTCCTTATCGGCACCCTCTGAACGATTAATATCGTCGGCCAAGCCATGCTCTACAACGATGTCGACAGAATCTAAACGCGCTATGGATTCGCGATAGGGCCCGGCTGGCAATAAACATTGGTTGGTTTGTGGTGAGGTGGCATCCATCACACATACTTCAATATCTCGCTGTAAAGCCAGATGTTGCAAACCATCATCGCTGACAATGATGTCGATCTCAGGGTTAATTTTTAGTAAAGACTCGATCGAGGCTTTACGATCAGACCCTACCACCATATCAACCAGAGTTCGCCCCACGATCAAGGCAGGTTCATCGCCGCTGTAGTGTACCGGGGTCGTATGGTTTACTAACAGTGGATAGCCCGGAGACTTACCGCCATAACCACGGCTGATCACGCCGGGGGTATAACCGTTCTGTTGCAAAAGATTGATAATATGCACAACCAACGGTGTTTTGCCGGTGCCACCCACAGTCAGGTTGCCTATGACCAGCACAGGTACTGGCGCTCGATAACTAGCAAACACGCCCAAGCGATAGCCTAGACCTCTAAGCTTGTACAACGCTCGATACAGCCAAGACAGTGGGCGCAAGGCCAAAGTAAGACCGTTAGGCCGTCGCCAACTGCGCTCTAGGGCTTCTCTAAAATTTGTTCCAATACTCATATAGCGGCGATTCGAAACTGGCTGACAACAGACAGTCGATTGGCTTTCTTAACGATTCCAAAAGAAAAATCCCTTCTTACTGCTGCCGGATTGTGCTCGATGTAGGTCGGCGTAAACACCGCCCTTCTTTATCAGTTTCTTGTGCGAACCTTGCTCAACTATCTTGCCTCGTTCTAACACAATTATCTTGTCGGCATTTTCAATGGTCGACAGGCGATGCGCAATAACCAAAGAAGTTCGCCCTTTCATTAGTGTCTCAAGGGCATCTTGCACATAGCGTTCAGACTTATTGTCTAGTGCCGAGGTGGCTTCGTCTAAAATCAATATGGGCGCGTCTTTGTAGATTGCACGCGCAATCGCAACACGTTGACGCTGCCCACCAGAAAGTCGCAGGCCGCTCTCGCCCACCATAGTGTCTAAGCCGAGTGGCATTTCATCGAGAAATTCATCAACGTGCGCGGCACGAATTGCCGCCTGTAAGCGAGCCTCATCGTATTGGTCTAGCATGCCGTACATGATGTTTCGGCCAATGGTGTCGTCAAACAAAGTAGTCTCTTGGCTGACTAACGCGACCTGCGATCGCAAGCCTTTAAGACTAACATCACTTACGTCAGTGCCATCCAGCAAAATGCGGCCAACTTGGGGCGCATAAAATCGCAAAATCAAGGAGGTGATTGTCGACTTACCACTGCCCGAAGGGCCAACCAGCGCAACCCGTTCGCCTGGCTTTATTTCCAGATCAATATTTCTTAATACCGGTTGTTCGTCATCGTCTCGATACTTAAACGTGACATCTTCAAATCGGATCTCACCGTCCATTGAACTAAGTTCTTTAGTGCCTGAATCGGTTTCTGGTAATTCGTCGATAACTTCAAACACGCTGTCAGCGGCGGTGACACCAATTTGAATTTTCTCATTTACCTTTGCTAACTTTTTTAACGGGCTCATTAAGGCCAAGCAGGCCATTATATACGTTGCAAATTGCACCACTGACTCTGGGCCAGTCCGCAAATAATTGAGAAATATATACAAGATCAGCGCTATTGCTGGCGCGACCAATAGCATGGTCATTGGCACCAAGCCCGCCGATACCTTTGCGCGCTTTAGATTCTGTTGCAGGTTCAATTCATTAGCACGTGTGAAGTTTTCCATTTCTTGGGCTTCACCGTTGTACACCTTAATGACCTTCTGGCCAACCACGGCCTCTTTCACCGTATCACCAATACCACCCATTGACCCCTGTATTTTCTTGGATGTTTTGCGAAAGCGCTTGTTCGTGTAAGCACCGACCAAGACCACCAACGGAACCACCAACATGAAAATCAAGGTTAAGCGCCACTCTGACCAAAATAAAAAAGCCACCAAGCCAATCGCCTTAAACGACTCCCTAAACATAATGCTCAAGGTGTCGGTGATGGCCACGGAAGTTACCTCAACATCGTAAATTAGCTTAGAAATGGTTTGCGCAGACGTGGTGCGATCAAAAAACGGCGTCGGCAATCGAATCATCTTGCCAAAAATATCTTGCCGCAGGCTAAAGATAACCAAACGACCGGTTTTCGCCATGGTGTAATTACCGATAAAACCCGTGACTGCCCTGGCGGTGAGTACCGCTACTAGCAAAAGCCCTGACCAGCGAACATACCAATCGTCACCTTCTAAAAAACCATTGTTCAATACAATGTCGATGGCCTTTACAAAGCCAGCTTCGATAGAGCCGGTTAGAATCAGGAAGGCAATTGCGACTAACAACAATCCCTTGTATCGAAACATATACGACAAGAGGCGCTTCAGTGTTGCTCGAACATCTGGGTCGCGAGTTTTATTCTGTGATGCAACTATGGCTTCGCTATCCACATTATCAGCATTCTCGACACTGCTTGCTTCAACCACTGAATCATTTACTTGCTTCACAGGATCCGAGGTCGCGCCACTATCGGGCTTGTTAGCGTCAGAAGTCATTATCTTTCACGCCATTCATAAGTATGAAAACGAAGTAGATATCGCCTTGGACAGCAATTTAATTACGAATAGGCTGGATAGCATATTTATTCGGTAAGCTGTTTGGTAGCGAAGGTAATATTAGTTAAGCCAACCTCTTGTGCTACGTCCATCACCTTAATAACGGCTTCGTGAGGTGCTTTTTTATCAGCTCTGATAATAAGCAAGAGCGCCTTTTGGCTTTTATACTCGCTTAAAGCGCGCTTTAAGGTGTCGCGATTTGAATTAATCAATGCTCTTGCTGCGCCATCACTTCCTGCGGCAATGGCATAGGTGGACTTATCACTGATCTGTACTTCCACACTGGTTGGCATGTCAGCTGTTTGTTCACCTGATGACTCAGGAAGGTTGATTTTAAGCGATGTTTCTTTGGTAAACGTGGTCGATATCATGAAAAAAATCAACAAGAGGAATACCACATCGATTAATGGAGTGAGCTCGATTGAGGTTTCATCTTGCTCTTCTTGGCTGCCAAAATTCATAACAATCGCCTAGCTTTTTTGGCTCTCGAGTAAGGCCAATGCTTCTTCTTCCAACGTAACAGCCAGTTCCGCAATCTTGCCTCTGAAATGACGATAAAACATCAAACATGGAATGCCAACAGACAGACCTGCGGCGGTCGTGATCAGGGCTTCAGAAATGCCACCCGACAATACAGTGGGGTCACCAACGCCACTGGCTGTGATCGCCGTGAATACTTTGATCATACCGATGACCGTACCTAGCAACCCGATCAAAGGTGTAATCGACGCGATGGTCCCCAAGGTGTTTAGGTAACGACCCAGGCGATGCACAACCACTTTGCCGGTTTCTTCCAGTGCTTCACGCATGGCATCTTCACCTCGGTGCAGATTATCAAGCCCAGCAGCAAAAACACGCCCTAACGGCGAATGTTCTCTTACTTTACTAATTCGTTCTGGAGTGACGCGGCCCGATTGAGCCAACTCGATGATCTGATCGCGCAAATTCCTAGGAGCAACCTGCCGAGTTCTCAAAGTGAGCAATCGCTCAAAGATAATGGTGAGTGCCACCAATGAACACAGCAAAATAATCCACATAAGCGGGCCACCCGCTCTGAAAAGTTCAAACATCGAATACCCTATATGGCGCAATTTCTAGCGCAATTAACTTAAACAACCAACCGCAAGTCTGCCCAATAGTTAAATTGGGTTCAGCAATATGAGAGAATGGTCACTTTACTTTTTAAGCTTCAAATTTGTTGAGTGAAGTCTACCAACTTAACTTTTAGAGGTATAGTGCTTTGCCGATAGTTAAATCAGTGGCTAGATTGATGATCAGATCACTACTTGCCCTATCTTAGACCTACCTTAGACCTATATTAGCGCTAATCTTGACATATTGTGATCCTGAATCTTAGTGCGGGCTAAGCTCTGCGGGTAACCAATGCCAAAATCGTTTGGCGTTTATTCGATACCGGTCAATCGTCAACTCACCATTTTCAATCGTTATTTCAATTGTCCCTGAATTAATCGTCGACAATAGGTTTATATCGCGTTCACGATATCGTTGCGTCACCGCTTTGTGAGGATGACCATAATGATTTAAATACCCAGCGGCAACTACAGCGTGCGATGGAGCAACGGCATCTAAAAAGCCTCTGGTTGATGATGTTTTACTGCCTTGATGCGGAACCAACAGAATATCCGCATTCAAGTTGATTTCCTTATTTACTAAAACTCGTTCTACTTGCTTCTCGATATCTCCTGTCAATAAGACCACAACACCTTGGTGGTCGATACGAATCACACAGGAACGATTATTACTGCCTTTTGGCGTAGCGTCGTCTGGGCTGATAATGCGAAACTCACTGAGGCCTGAGCGCCAATGTTGCCCGGCAACGCATTCTTGCGCTGTGGGCAGTTTGTCTAGCCGACTGGTCATAACATGATCCACTTGCATTGCGCCCATCAAGGTTTGATAACCACCGATATGATCGTTGTCGGCATGACTGATGATTAGCCTGTTGATGCGAGTAATGCCGCGCGAGCGTAAATAAGGTATTAAAACGGCGCTGGCCGCCGTGAACCCCGAACTGTATCTAGGCCCGGTATCGTAGACTGTGACGTTGCCATCTGTTTGAATGACCAATGCGAGACCCTGCCCAACATCAAGAACCGCCACCTTAAGGCTTTGGTGTTGAGCAGAGCCAACCCGAAGAGTATCTCGCAGCGCATCGTTCGCCATTGTCGGAATAACAAACGACGCCGCACAGAAAGGCCAAAGGAGATGAAAAACTGTTTTTTTCAAGTAATAGAATAGCGCCAATCCTAAAAACAAGCTCCATTGCAACAGTGACGGTGCAGGCACTGGAATAGAGGCGAAAGAGTAATCAAGCAAGGTATTCAATAAATCAAACATCAGCAAATAGATATGATTTAGTGCAAGAAGTAAATAGTTCGCCAATAGGTCCACGCCCACCATATGTAATAAAACTGCGAGCAAGGTGAATGGAATAAGCAGCACACAGAACAGTGGCACAGCGAGCAGATTCAATAATGGTGAGATCAGCGATATTTGACCAAAAAACAAGGACGTCAACGGCACCATGCCAACCCAGAGTGCCGGCTGTAGTTTAATCAAACTGACCTCACTTTCTCGCGATGAAACCAATGCAATAATCAGCACGGCACCACACGACAACCAGAAACCAACATCCAATATTGAGAAAGGGTCGTATAGCACTAAAACGCAGGCGGCTATTAATAAAACCTTAAACAGGCTGCTTTCTCGCACAAAGAAGCGCGTTAGCACAAACACCGAAAGCATTACCAGTGCGCGTTGAGTTGAGATGGAAAAGCCGGCTAACGCGGCATAAGCCAGCGCAGATAACATGGACGGCCATAAGCACAGCGTTTGTCGCGGACACCATTCAAACAAGCGCGGCACACACCACTGCATTAGATTAAACAGCCACTTAAAAACCAACAGCGCTGTCAAAAAGATCAAACCGATGTGCAAACCCGAAATTGCAAACAAATGACTTAAACCGCTCTTTTGCAAGGCCTCACGTTGAGCCTGCGTGAAACCCGATTTATCCCCAATCGCCAGCGCCAAAATAGTACTAATGCCTGCGCCGTTTGAGGCTTCAGAACCCAGCGTTTGTTGAAGCTGGTTTTTGATCTTATAGCGCAGCAGATTGACACTCCAGGCATCGTCGGCGACCAAACGGTTAGCCGATTTAAGACGAATATAGCCTTTGGCAATCAAACGATTTCGGAAAAGATATTTTTCATAGTCAAATGCACCGGGGCTAGCATAGCCATGCGGTCGCTTCGCTCGAACCGTAAATTGCCAAAGCTGGTTGGGTTTTATATCTAATGGGCATCGATAACAGCTGAGTTGTATTCGTTGACCGACAATCACGCTTAGGCTTTCAGGAAGCGCTTCAGCGAGGCCTGGGGAATGACTTTGATCGACCACCATTGCCCGAAAGCTTAGGTCTTTACCTTTGTGCGTCGGCAGATCGACAACCCGAGCCAGTAGACTGAACTCTTTGCGCTCCCACTCAGCGGGGAAACCATGATCAATATGCGATTGAAATCGCAGCGTGGCAGACAGAACCCCTAACAAAAAGGCCACTAGCCAAACCGTTTTGTTAAAGCGCCGATATACGAATATTGAAATGCAAAAACTGACGACAATCCACCCTAAAGGAAATAGCGCCGACTGAATCAGCGTTGAGAAGTGCCCCAGTAACAGAAACCCGAGGACGCTGTATGAGCTGCCAAACTTTAGGCATGGTGAAGCATGCTTTAGCGTTGGTGAACCGTATTTAATCAGCTGAGAAATACCTAACTGTGTTTTAGTAAACCGAGCGCGCAGATACTCCGTGCCACGGCACACCGTTCTCGCTAGCAAAGAAAATATCGTGTTCATCTAAATCCTTTTAGTCCAAATCCTGCGAAGTGTGGTTCAAACTCAACTCACTAACGTCCTGTCAGCAACTCTTCATCGTTAAACCTCGTACATTAAACCATACATACTAAAGCCCACGCATTAATATTATGCAGTAGATCACGACGATATCACCACATACTAAAGTGTAGTATCGGAAAAGAACAAGTAGTCGTATAATTGGCCCTGCAATTTAAATGAGTTAACGCGCACAGCGCAACAGCTTAGGGAAATAACTTTGCCTAAACAACTTTGCACAAACAACTTTGAAGCTATTCGAATCACTTAAGAAGCACCTGCCCACCCAACAAGAGATCGCGCAATACCGATATTTGCATATCTTTGGTGATGGACTAAAGCATCCAGACCTGTGGTCATTCAAACGGCAAAGTGTAGCTAAAGGCGTGGCCATTGGCCTGTTTTGTGCATTCTTACCTATGCCGTTCGAAATGGTGCCGGCCATATTTTTTGCCGTTCTGATGGGTGGAAATTTACCGTTTGCGGTCGGTGGCGTTTGGGTATCAAACCCGGTGACATGGGTTCCACTGTACACGCCCTGCTACTTGCTGGGTGCAAAAATCTTGCAGCTGGAACCCATAGCGTTATCTGATATCACCCTGCTACAAGCGGGCGCACATTACGTGGCCTTATGGTTGGGCTGCCTGATTGTCGGGTTAACGGTTGGTGTAGTGACTCACTTTTTAATTTCGTTTTTATGGCGTTCGCAGATCCAACAGCGCTGGCGCAACCGACAACTTCTCAGGCTGAGCCGAAACAATTCCAACCAATACAAACTGAAGCAAAACGAAAAACCGAAAGATTGATCGCTAAAGAGATAGCGAAGCCAGTTCCCCTACTGTTACTTTTCGACGGATAGATGCCCTAATTCAAGATGATAGATCGTGTCCATTTTCGCCGCTAAGCTTTTGTCGTGCGTGACCATGACCAGAGCGGTACCCACTCTCTGATTGAGTTCCATCATCATATTAAATACCGCATCAGCGGTTTTTTCATCCAGGTTGCCGGTCGGTTCATCGGCCAATACAACGCTAGGTTCGGTCACCAAGGCTCGCGCAATAGCCGCACGTTGACGCTCTCCGCCAGACAGTTCAGCCGGCCTGTGTGACAGACGATTTTCCAAGCCCATGTCCACCAACAATGAAGAGGCTTTGTCGCGTGCTTGCTTAGAGTCTTCACCTCGTATCAATAAAGGCATGGCCACGTTATCGACCGCGGTAAACTCTGGTAGCAGATGATGAAATTGGTAGACAAAGCCCAGATACTGGTTACGAATGTCGCCGCGGCTCTTATCGGACATACCCGATAGCTCTTGCCCATCAACCCATATTGAACCAGAGGTCGGAAGATCCAGCCCTCCGAGCAAATGCAATAGGGTGCTCTTGCCAGAACCCGATGAGCCGACGATGGCCACTCGCTCACCTACGCTAATGTCTAAATTAATGCCTTCCAAGACGCTGACATCATTCGGCCCTTCAGTGTATGTCTTCACCAATTGTTGGCAATGCAATAATCCAGTGGTCATGTTCTATCTACCCTATTCATAACGCAAGGCTTCGGCAGGTTGTGTTTTCGACGCTTGCCAAGAAGGATACAGAGTTGCCAGCATGCTGATGCTGATCGAGACAATGATCACAGTCCAAACATCTGACCAGCGTAATTCAGCTGGGAAGTCGGTAATGATGTAAACGTCGGCAGGAAACAACTGATAGCCAAGTAAGCCTTCTACAAAATTGATGATGGTGGTGATATTGAGAGCCGTCAGTACACCCGCGATTGCCCCGAGTAAGGTGCCAATCACCCCTGAGGTTACGCCCTGCACAAAAAAGATGCCCATCACCCCCCTTGGTGATAAACCAAGCGTTCTGAGTATTGCAATGTCGGCGCGCTTGTCCGTAACCACCATTACCAGCGTCGACACAATATTGAACGCCGCAACCGCCACCACCAAAAACAACACGATAAACGTCATACGTCGCTCCACCTCTAGAGCGCGGAAAAAGCTCTTGTGTTGGCGTGTCCAATTATCCACCAAATAGCGAAAATCTAGGTCGGCGGATATTTCAGCTGCCGCTTGGCGCGCCACACCAGGTTCATGCATCGTCAGACGTATGCCGGAAACTTGGTCGCGAGTCTTAAACAGTTTTTTTGCGTCCGTCATGTGGATAAACGCCAGCGCCCCGTCAAAGTCATCGGGGCCGATGCCGCCAAAGGTGCCCGACACCGTAAATCGACGTAACCTGGGCATCATGCCAGCCGGCGTACTTTGCCCTTGCGGAGCCAGCAAGGTGACTTTATCGCCAATATTCGCATTGAGTTTTAAGGCAAGCCCCTCACCCAATACAACGTTATATTTACCAGCAACTAAAGAATCGAAGTCGCCCTCAAACATATTGTTCGGCACGACCGACACATTGCCTTCGAACTCGGGCAAAACGCCTCTCACCAATGTGCCAGTCACCCGGCTCCCATTAGTTGCCAAGCCTTGAGCATAAACATAGGGCGCAAACCCCTTAACGTCTGAGCGCTGCTCAAGTGTGGGTGTGAGGGCTTGCCAATCGCGCAACCAACCGCTCTGCCCGGTAACCGTAATATGCGGCGCCACATCAAGAATTCGACCGCGTAACTCATTGCCAAAGCCATTCATGATTGACACCACGGTGATAATCACCCAAGCACCCAGGGCGATACCGATCATGGATATCGCCGAGATAAATGAAATAAAACCGTTTCTGCGTTTGGCGCGCGAGTAACGCGAACCTATTAACAACGGTATATTTACCTTGGCCATGCGGATCAGTCTCTCGGTTCTTACTAGTTAGTTCTTGCTAGTTAGTTTTCGCTAACCAGCTTTTATTGCTAGGGTGTTACAGTCTTCTGAGGCACGAGGGAGGTCATTCAACTACGTCGCCTCGGGTCGCATATGTGGAAACAACAGCACGTCACGAATTGACGGGCTATTGGTGAACAACATAACCAAGCGATCAATTCCGATACCCTCACCGGCGGTGGGTGGCATTCCGTATTCTAATGCCCTAATGTAATCCGCATCGTACTCCATTGCTTCATCGTCACCGGCGGCTTTGCCTTCAACTTGCTTCTGGAAACGCTCAGCCTGGTCTTCTGGGTCATTCAGCTCCGAGAAACCATTGGCGATCTCACGACCACCAATAAACAACTCAAATCGGTCTGTAACAAAATCATCATCATCATTTCGACGTGACAACGGCGACACTTCAACTGGGTACTGAGTAATGAAGGTCGGCTCCATTAATCGGTCTTCGACGGTTTTTTCAAAAATTTCGATCTGCACTTTGCCCAAACCATAATTATCATGAATAGGCACGCCGAGCGTTTGCGCGTAGGCAACTAACGTATCTCTATTTTGCAAATCTTCAGCGGTCAGCGAACCATTAAACTGCAAAATTGAATCGGCCACACTGAGTCGATGAAACGGTTTATTAAAATCTATTTCTTGACCTTGATAATCAACCACACCGGATTCGGTCACGCTTTGCGCAATGCCTTTGAACATTTCTTCAGTAATGTCCATCAGATCATTATGATCGGCGTAAGCTAAATAGAACTCCAGCATAGTGAATTCTGGGTTATGTCGAGTACTCAAACCTTCATTACGGAAATTTCGGTTTACCTCGAATACTCGTTCAAAGCCACCAACCACCAGACGCTTGAGATAGAGTTCTGGCGCGATTCGCAGATACAACGGCATGTCCAATGCGTTGTGATGCGTTGTGAATGGCTTGGCCGCAGCGCCACCTAAAACAGGGTGCATCATCGGCGTTTCGACTTCCAAAAAGTCTTTTTTAATCAAAAAGTTACGTATGTAATTTACGATTTTAGACCGCGTTTTGAAAACCTTGCGGCTGTCTTCGCTCATAATCAAATCGACATAGCGTTGGCGGTAAGCGGTTTCTTTGTCACTCAAGCCATGAAATTTTTCCGGCAAAGGTCGCAGTGATTTAACCAGCAGTTCAACCGAAGTCACCTTCACGCTGAGTTCGCCCTTATTTGTTTTGAACAACACACCTTTGGCACCCACGATATCGCCGATGTCCCATTTTTTAAAAGCTTCGTTATAAAAACCTTCTGGCAAAGCGTCACGCGCCACGTAAATCTGCACGCGTTGACCTGAGCGGTCTTGTAAATGCGCAAAACTGGCTTTACCCATAATGCGACGACTCATCATTCGACCGGCAACCGAGACAGAAACGGCTTTCTCTTCGAGGCTTTCTTTGTCTAACTCACCATATTGTTCAGCCAACTCGGCGGCCAAACACTCGGGCTTAAAAGTATTTGGGTACGCTTGGGTATTTTCTCGCCAAGCAGTCAACTTTTCACGACGTTGGCGGATTAATTCATTTTCGTCAACCTGCGGTTGCTCTTGAGTTTGGTCAGTCACTGTTATTTATATCGGTTAGTCAATGTTGCTTACAAGCCTTGCTTCAAACTTGCTTCAATAAACTGGTTTAGATCGCCGTCTAACACCGCTTGTGTGTTGCCGGTTTCAACGCCAGTGCGTAAATCTTTGATACGAGATTGATCAAGCACGTAGGATCGAATTTGAGAACCCCAGCCAATGTCGGACTTTTCATCTTCCTGTGCTTGTTGCTCTGAACGACGCTTTTGCATTTCATGCTCGTAAAGACGAGCTTTTAACATGGAAAAAGCCGCATCTTTGTTGCGATGCTGTGATCGGTCACTTTGGCATTGTACGACAATGCCAGTGGGCTCATGGGTAATTCGCACCGCTGAATCGGTTTTATTAACGTGCTGACCACCCGCACCGCTGGCTCGATAAGTGTCGATGCGTATTTCAGCAGGGTTAATCTCCACTTCAACGCTGTCATCGATTTCCGGGTAAGCAAACAGTGAGGCAAACGAAGTGTGCCGACGATTGCCTGAATCAAAGGGAGATTTTCGTACCAAGCGATGCACGCCGGTTTCGGTTCTCAAAAAACCAAACGCGTATTCGCCAATAATTTTTACTGTCGCGCTTTTAATGCCAGCCACGTCGCCAGCCGACACTTCAATTACTTCAGTTTTGAAACCTTCTGCTTCAGCCCAGCGCAGGTATTGACGCAGCAACATATTGGCCCAATCCTGCGCCTCTGTGCCGCCAGAGCCAGACTGAATATCTATAAACGCGTTATTACTGTCCATCGGGCCAGAAAACATGCGTTGAAATTCCAACACTGCCAGATCTCGCTCAAACGCTTGTAAGTCATTACTGACTTCATCAACCAAGTCTTGGTCTTGCTCTTCTTGCGCCAGTTCCAGCATTTCCATGCTGTCGGCCACACCACTTTTCAGATTGGTGAGCGTGGTAACCACTTTTTCGAGCGAAGCGCGCTCTTGACCCAATTTTTGCGCAAAGTCTGGATCTTCCCAAATGCTTGGGTCTTCCATTTGTCGTAGGACTTCTTCTAGGCGTTCTGCCTTTGTATCAAAGTCAAAGATACCCCCTAAGCAGAGAACCACGCTCTGCCAAGTCTTTACCTTTTTCAAATAATGGGTTCAATTCCATTTTAATGCTTATTAATGTTCAAAATTACGGAGGCGAAACATAACTGAATTTGAGTCGAAATAGAACCGTGACAAAGCCTTTAGCGGCAAAAGCAACGGTATTACCGTTGCTCAATAATCTTTTGTACGGCCTTAATCTGCCTTAGCCATGGCCCATGCTCTTTAAGCGACGATGTGAACTTTGTGCGAGCCTCATCAGCTCGAGCCTTAGTGGCGTAAGAACCGTACACTAACTTATAAACAATTTTGCCGCCCGTGGCTTGGGCAAAATAAGCGGCATTTCGATGTAAGCCGTGATCGTCTATAAAATTTCGCACCTTTGCTTCGTCACTGAATGCCAGCATTTGAATCGTCCATGACTCCGACGGCTGTCTCAATAGCCAGCTTTCGCGGTTATACACACGATTCGATAATTCATAGCTTGTTGGGCTATCAACCGAGCCAACTGGGCTATTTTGACTAATAACTGGCTCAACCACACTTGGTACTGGCTGTGTTACAGAAGTGGCAGGCGAAGACGCTACCGGAGCAGAGTCTGGTTCAATACCTAGGTGCTCCTGCGCCAAGATAAAGCCTGAATCGGCCGCTCTGCGCAGTAAACGATTGCCTTCTGAATTTCGGCCTTGCGATTGCAACAATAAGCCCAAATGATAGTCGGCCGGCCCATAACCGGCATTGCCTGCTTGCCTAAACCATTGTTCGGCGCGTTGCGAATCAGCACCCGCTACTTGTTGGCGCTCATGCATTAAACCTAAATTAAACATCGCTTTACCATCATTGGCTTGAGCTGCAAGCAACCACTGTTGTTTGGCCGATTCGAAATCACCATTGATGTAAGAAGAAAGACCAGCGGAGTAATTCGCAGAATTGGCTAGGGTCTGAGCCCACGATGGAGAAAATGCCAAATGCACAATCAACAGTGCAGAAGCCAACAATCCAGCAGCCATAGCCGAACCAAATTTGGAAAGTACCCCGAAATCTATTGGCGAGACTTTACCCAAACCGGCAGAAAGACGAGCATATCGATGAGCGGTTACTCTGGAAGACTTACCGCTAAATGTACTTTTAAAATTCACGTTCAGTAGCTTCACGTTCAATAGTTTCACTTTCAATCATTTGCCAGTTAATAAAATACTCACCGATCATACACTACGAACTGAAGAGGCTGTTTTTCACAGCCCCTTCAAAACACGCTACTAATTGTAGCCTGTTTCACCGTGCTGCGTAATATCCAAGCCTTGTTGTTCAATATCAGCTTCTGCACGCAACGGCATAACCACGTTAATGATTTTTAATAACACATAGGAGACCACGCCAGCATACACAGCTGTGGCAACCACACCGATAAGCTGAACCGTCAGTTGTGAGCCCAAGTTCATGCCGTCAGCGTAGCCGACCCCGCCCCATGAAGTTGCAACGAACACCGCCGCCAACATTGTGCCCAACGCGCCACCCACACCGTGCACTGGGAAAACGTCTAATGAATCGTCAATCTTCCAAACGCTCTTAATCAATTGAGTGGCGAAATAACACAATGTACCACCACACAAGCCGATTATTACGCCCCCCATCGGGCCAACAAATCCTGATGCCGGAGTAATCGTACCAAGACCTGCAACCATTCCGGTGACGATACCTAATACACTTGGCTTGCGGAATCTAATCCACTCAATCGTCATCCAGGCCAAAGAGCCCGCTGCTGCGCTCAAATGGGTAACCAACATTGCCATACCAGCGCCACCATTTGCGGCGACGGCTGAGCCACCGTTAAAACCAAACCAACCGAACCACAGCATGCCAGCACCCGCTACCGTCAAGGTTAGGCTGTGTGGAGTCATGGGTCGCTCAGGAAAACCGGTACGATTGCCAATAACCATTGCCGCCACTAAAGCAGAAACACCCGCGGTAATATGCACTACAGTACCGCCAGCGAAATCCAGTAAGCCTTTCTGAGCTAGCCATCCGCCGCCCCAAACCCAGTGCGTTACCGGCACATAGACAATTAAAGACCAAAGTATTGAGAACACGAACATGGGTGCGAAATTAATACGTTCTGCGAAACCACCCACGAACAAAGCCGGCGTGATCATAATGAACGTCATTTGAAATACCACAAACACTGACTCTGGGATGGTGCCCGACATAGAATCAAAGGTCACTCCATTCAAGAAGGCTTTATCTAGATTGCCTATCCACGCTCCATCGCCACTGAAGGCTAAACTATAGCCGACTAAGAACCACAAGATAGACATGGCGCAGGCAATAGAGAAACATTGCATTAGCACCGACAAAACGTTTTTACTGCGAACTAAGCCAGCGTAAAATAGCGACAAGCCCGGCAATAACATAAGTAGAACCAGTGCTGATGACGTTAACATCCATGCGGTGTCGCCGCTGTTTAACTCATCGGCATGCGCAGCCAGTGGCGACATCGCCATTAAGGATGCGGCCGTGATTATTTTGAAAAGCTTCATTTAAGACCTCGATGTTTTTTATTTTTATGAGCGATCTAAATGTTGGGTACCTTTTTTTAAAAAGTGTCTCTATCGCGAAGCTGAGCTAGCGTCGGAAAAACCAGAGTAGACCACAACTCACTCTTATTTATAATTGGTGTGTTTTTATTTACTGATGTACGGACAATAGCTTCGTCTATGGCGGCTAAATTAAACAATATGGCTTCTCACACCCATATCAAATAATCACTCGCCAAAGCTAAAATTTTGAACAATAACCGTATACAAAACGGTTAAATAGCATCAGTTCCCGTCTCGCCAGTACGAATACGAATAACGTTATCTAATGCAGTAACAAATATCTTGCCGTCGCCGACCTTGTTACCTTTTGCGGAATCAACTATCGCGTCAACAACTTTATCCAGCACATCATCCGCGACCGCGACTTCTATTTTGGTCTTGGGAATAAAGTCGATAGCGTATTCTGCTCCGCGATAAATCTCAGTATGACCTTTTTGCCGACCAAAACCTTTGACCTCAGAAACCGTCATACCCATGACACCAATCGCTGACAAGGCGTCTTTTACGTCATCTAATTTGAATGGCCGAATTATTGCCGTTACTAGCTTCATTGTGTTCTCCTATCTATTAAAATCTTCCACAGAGCCCAATCATTCAATCAGGCCCTGCAAATGACCGTACGGTTACGGATCGAAAATTCTACTTAATCTACGTGTAAAAAGAAAGTTTATGCAGCCACAGGCCAAGAGCACGATGAATATTCAACACCAGCGTAGCAACAAAGCCTAAAATCGCAAAGATGTTTACCAATCAGTCTAATTTAGACAATTAACCTTGATCATCAAAACGTCAGCGATTCGCATGAACAATGATGACTATACTGTTATGCGAGCACGGGCAGCATCGTATTCGCTTTTCAAAAGCGCTATGCGTTCGGCAATCGTGCTTACTTCATTGACGGCGCCAATGCCTTGCCCGCAACCCCAAATGTCTTTCCATGCTTTCGCATCTTTTTCTTCATCAGAGGCAGTCACTTTGTTCATTGCGCTAATATCGCCCTTCGGTAGATTATTCGGGTCAAGACCAGCATCAATAATACTGGGCTTTAAATAGTTACCCGAAACCCCGGTAAAGTAATCTGAATAAACGACGTCGTCGGCCTTGCAATCTACGACCATGTTTTTGTAGTTATCCACGGCATTCGCTTCTTTAGTGGCGATAAAAGCCGAGCCAATATAGCCAAAGTCAGCACCCATAGCTTGAGCGGCTAACACTGAAGAGCCACGCGCAATACAACCTGAAAGAGCCAATGGGCCATCAAACCACTCACGAGTCTCTTGGATTAACGCGAACGGGCTCAGCGCTCCGGCATGACCACCGGCGCCAGCGGCGACCGCTATCAGGCCATCAGCGCCCTTTTCAATTGCCTTTCTAGCGAACTTTTGATTAATGACATCGTGAAACACAATGCCGCCATAAGAATGCGCCGCATCATTAATATCTGGGTTTGCACCAAGCGAAGTTATGATAATCGGCACCTTATACTTAACACATAATTCCATGTCTTCGTGCAAGCGCGCATTACTCTTAAACACAATTTGATTCACCGCGAAAGGCGCCGCAGGGCTATCCGGGTTCGCTTGATTATATCGATCCAGCTCTTCGGTAATATCGGCCAGCCATGTTTCAAATTCGCCCTCGCCTCGGGCATTAAGTGCAGGAAATGAACCGACAATGCCGGCTTTACATTGTTCGATAACCATTTCTTTACTGGATACAATAAACATGGGCGCGGCAATCACCGGCAGAGTGAGGTTTTTAAGAATTTCTGGAGTCGACATAGGAGGTTATTTGTTGGTTTAAAAAATTACTAATATGTCTAGATACTAAGTCCCTAAGGCCAAACACTCAACCAGTTTAACGGCCCTTTAGTCAATTGCCATTTATATGGGCTCTGACAGCCAAGATACTGGCTAACTGTCTAGAACTTAAGTAGGTCAGAACTGTTTTGAGGGAGGGGAGGCAGATTAAACTCAGTTCAAAACGACGACAAATTTGGTGCCCGAGTCAAATTCAGAGTGAGTGACAGTCAATACACCGTCATAAGCGTCAACAACCCCCTTAACTATGTGCATGCCAAGCCCATGCCCGGGTGTTTGAGTGTCTAAACGCACGCCTCGTTGCGATATTGAGGTTTTTAGCGCCTCATCAATGCCAGGACCGTCGTCTTGTACGATGATTTCAATTGAGCTTTTGTTTGATTGGCTTTGCGTTGTCTCCAGTGGTTTTATCTCGATACTGACTTTAGAGCTCGACCATTTAAAGGCGTTATCACAAAGGTTGCCAAGCACTTCCATCCAATCGCCTTTGTCTCCAAAAAATACCGTGCCGGGACTGATGCTTAAATCGACGCTCAGCCCTTTGCTGACATGCAGTTTTTCTAGGCTACGCACAATTTGTTCACTCGACTCTTGAATATCAACCGCCTGAGAAAACCGCCGCCGCCCCACGGCCGACGCGCTCTGCAGCTGATAATCAATGATTGTTTGCATGGATGAAAGTTGTTCATCCGCTTCAGATTTAACCTCTGGGCGATACTGTAAGCCCTTTAACACAGCTATCGGTGTTTTTAAGCTGTGCGCCAAATTACCTAGCACTTCTCGATGGCGCTCAATACGCTTTTCTTCAAAGTTAAGTAATTGATTTAAGTTCTGTGTAAGGCGACTGACCTCCATTGGATAGTCTTCATCAAAGCGCGTACGCTCGCCCACCTCGATTTCACCCACTTGCTTACGCACCCGCTCCAGCGGCTTTAGTGCCCAGCCCAGCATTCCCAGCAACAACACAATCAAAGCACCACCAAAAAATAACAGCCACACGCCGACCTGTCGTTGATATCTAACAAGCCTGCGTTTATACGAAGCGTCGGATTCGCCTACCTGCACTATAAATGGTACGGCCCCTTCTGGCGTCTCCCACTCTACCGCTAACGTAGTCAAGTTGATTGAATCTTGTTGCCAAGCTAGCGACGGCGAAAATTCAAAGTTACCAAGGCCGCTTTCTGCATTAGGCAGCTCTCTTTCGAGCAGAGAAGGCGAGCGCCAAAGCACGGTATTTGCGGATGGAAAAGCGCGGATTTGAGCGTAAAGGTCTGAATCAGCTTGCATCAGCCTTGGTTCAGTCAGCGCCAATGGTGGTACCACCTTGCCGTCAACCACCTCGATGCCCGAAATCAGCAGCATTACCTGATTTCGTAAAGCGTCTTCCGCCGCCGCCAACACACTACGTTCAAACGCGCGATTTAGTCCAAATCCCATGATTCCCAAAAACACTAACAACAACAGTGCAGAAGAAATTAACAGTCGGCGGCGTAATGAATACAAGGCTGATATCGGTGTTTTTGGTTTGTTAGGGTTGCATTAATTGAGTGTTAGCAATGATATTCCAAAAACGTCAAACTCATCATTTGAAATAATAAATAGAGTCTAATACTGAATGGCATCTAAACTTATGTAACGTCGCGTGGAATACTAAATCGATAACCCCGTCCACGTTGTGTTTCGATTGGTTTCAAACTGCCATCGGGGTCTAACTTGGTACGTAATCTGCGAATAAACACCTCAATGGTATTACTGTCTCGGTCATCATCTTCTTCGTAAATATGATCAACTAACTCGCGTTTCGACAATACTTTGCCGGTGTGCATCATTAAATACGACAATAAACGATATTCATAGGCAGTTATGGTAACGGGCTCGCCATTCAAAAAGACTTGCTTTGAAGAAGTATCAATTTTTACTGGGCCACAAACCAGAGAGTTATCTGCTAGCCCTACTGAGCGACGTAATTGAACCTTAATTCGCGCTAATAATTCTTCAGGATGGAATGGTTTGGTCAAATAGTCATCACCGCCAGCCTCTAAACCTTCGACCTTTTCTTGCCAACGATCACGGGCAGTTAAAATCAAAATCGGGTAACTAAGGCCTTGCTCCCTGACCTTTTTGATTAGCTCTACGCCATCCAACTTAGGCAGGCCTAAGTCTACAATGGCCATGTCAACGGGATATTCCTGCGCAAAATATAAGCCTTCTTCGCCATCACTTGCCGTGTCTACAACGTAACCATTGTCACGTAGGTTTTGAGCAAGTTGCGCTTGTAACGACGGCTCGTCTTCGACGATCAATATTCTCATCTCTATTTCCTGAGTTAAATCATTAAAAACTCAACGAGTTGCACTCACCGAAACTTCCTTAACCCGGCCATTTGGCATTAAGATTCTCACTCGGTATGCCGACGCATTGTCATTTAATACAATCTTTAAAACCTGTGCGTTGTAACGCCTCTTAACTTCTTTCATTACCTCACTTCGACTACGAATGTTCTGTCGAGATGAGCGGCCATTGTTTTGTGCGAGGCTAGGCGACACCTGATTGCGCAAAACCTTGTAAGGATTAGAACGAGTTGAGATCGCGTTCCGATAGCCACTATTTTGATCATGGCCATAGGCTCGATAACCGGGCTTGCTATTCGCAGAAAGGTGATAAGAATCGTTAAGCTGCGATGAACTGTGGCGGCCATCTCGCTGATTTATTTCATACTGAGAAAACTCAAGAGCATGCGCAGCGGAACTGGCAAACACGAAGAACATTGATATGATTCTCAATGCATACTTTAGCTTGCTAGCTTGCTTTAGCTTCAATAAGTTCATGCTAATACTCTTAAATCTGCGGTTGGATATTCTGGGTCAATCGATCTCTGGCGGGTATGGCGCCAGAGCGCGCTCACGTTTAATAGACTGCTCGCGTTTAATAGACTGCTCAAGTTCAATAACGTATTCACGCTAATACTACACTTGGCCTTAACTTCTACTGAAAATCAAGATAAGGCCAAGCATTATAGATCAGTTTAATAGACCTAATTCTATACCGGATCAACGGTCACTTTGACTTTAATTCGGTCACCAGGGTGATTGTTCAGCTGGCTATGGTAAATATTACCACGATATTTATAGGTAACGTCATAGCCTACCAATTCTTGTCGAGTCGTATATGAGTCACGCACCTCACAACGTTGCACAGTTTCATAGCGATCTTGGCCACCGCGATAACGATTGTTTCGGTTGTTATGCTTTGCATCTCTGGCAATGCTGCCGCCTAACACGGCACCAACCACGGTCGCCACGTCTCTGGCTTTTCCGCCGCCATTTTTGCCGACTTGATTACCAATCACGCCGCCTATAATGCCACCGACTATTTCCGGTGTTTTACTGTCGTATCGGCTATAACGCCTTTTATCACGTACCCGCACTTGTTCGTCATAGCAATGCTCAACCGGGTTGTTTACTTGATACGTGTCATAAACCGGGTTCACATTGGTCACTTTCGCATAATCAAATGTTTGGTTGGCATTGCTGCGATATTTTTTTGCCGCTACCGGAACCGAGACCAAGGCCATGCTGCCCGCCACGACTAATGGTAAGGCAAGTTTTTTAAGCGAAAACTTAGTGTTGCTTGCTTGCGTATTATGAGTTGGATTGTCTTTTGTAGTGTTAGTCATAAGTGACTCCTTAATCATCGTATGTGTTTCGATGAAGCCACTTTAGTTTAAGCTGCCTGAATGGTAGCTGAATCAATAAAAAATATCTAAATACCAAATAAATACAAAAACTTATATTACGAAAAAAACAACCCAACAGCGCATAAAATTAGTGAAAATGCCGCTCTTTTTCCCTACATATTTCAGTATTGGTAGTTTCGACCTCGCCATCTAATCCATTGCAACTGGTTGGGCGACGCAAGAATCAGATGCTTATATTTTGCTCAATAAATGCTCACCAACCACCGTTTCACGCCAGCCACGCAATAATTTTTTAGATTGGCGATGTCGGTACAATGACTCTATGTCCTTGCGAGTACCCAGTAAGGCCTGTGCTATCGACAATGATTCGGACAGTGACGAAAGCTCCTTCATTAAGCCACTGCAGATGGCCTTTTCCGCTTTACTCAACGGTTCCACTTTACGCCAAACTTTCTCTTCACCGGTGGTTACCGCCTGCATAACCTCGAGTGCCTGCTTAGCAAGATAGTTCACCGACTTACGACCAAACACACCTAAATTTACAATATCTTGCTCAGTCTTTGCGCCGGACTGCACCAAGTCATACAGTTTATCGTCGCGAATAACCCAGGTGCGCGGTATATCTCTAGTCTGCGCCGTTGCTTCACGCCAATTGGCCAACGCTTTAAGTAGGTACTGTTGCTTAAGTTTGAGCATGCCGCCAGACAAACGCTTATACGCCTGCTCTGGATCGACAATATAAAGAGATTCGTCATAATAACTATCAATTTCAAGTTTATACCATGACAGCCGCTGATGTTGCTCTAGCTGTTGCAAGCCGTGTCGATAAAGTGCCTCGAGGTAGGCGACGTCTTCACCGGCGTATTTGATTTGCTCATCGCTTAGCGGACGTCGAGTCCAGTCGGTTCTCGATTGGGTTTTAGCAAGTTCAATACCGGTTACTTCCTGCACCAGTGCACCATAGCCAATTTGCATATCAGCACCACAAAATGCCGCGGCCAGTTGCGTATCGAATATTGGCTTTGGCAAAACGCCTAAGGTTTGCATGATCACTTCTAAATCTTGCCTCGCTGCGTGAAACAGCTTAACAACATTGTCAGCAACTAAGAGTTTGACTAGTAAGCTCAAATCATCTATTTGAAGTACATCGATGCAATATTGATGCTCACCAATGCCCAATTGCACTAAACAGAGCTTGGCACTGTAGGTCTTTTCTCGAAAGAATTCGGTGTCGACAGCGACGGCGCCGCCGTCTATACAAAGTTGATTTATAATCGGCTCTAAGTCCGTGAGCTGCGACTGCTCCTCAATGAGGTGATTCATGCAATTCCAGTAATGATAGTTCTTATCTCTAGCCTGTGATGCTAACATGCAGTACGGCTAAATCTTAGCTAATTTCACTCACGTTTTACCAAAATTTATCAAGCAATGACCATAATCCGTCAACTTATCGAATTTATTTTTTACCGAAGACAGGTAAAAGACATCGACTACAACCCTACATTCGCGGCACTCGCCATTGTGGCCGATGCGATTCCTTTAATCGCCTTAACGCTAATGGTCAACGAACAAGGACTAGAGTTAGAGCAAATCACCATCAATCATTTACCGGTGGGCCTAGGTGTTGTCTATGCGGTAATCTTCACCGCACTGTTCTATTCGTTTTACGCGGCACAAGAAAAGCAAACGCGCTTCATTCAAGCTGCAACGGCTTTTTTTGGCGCCTCGTTCATACTCACAATGCTAAACGTGGTGATATCACCGCTGCCGGGTGCGGGCATTATCGCCCTGTTAATACTGGGTCTGAAAATTTCCTGCGCCGTGCGTGTGGTGACCGAATCTCTTGAATACGGCGTGGTGCGAACGGTGTTCTCCTTAATTGGCATAGCGCTTATGTCCATGTTGATAGCGACCATGATTTTCCCAGCAGAAATCACTCAGAATGCCTTAATCACCAAATAGCTTGGTCACCATTACCTTACGTTTGCAATGCAAAACCAAAAAATACACATAATCGGTATCTGTGGCACGTTCATGGGTGGCGTTGCCAGGTTGGCAAAACAACTGGGTATCGAAGTGAGCGGTTCGGATGCGAACACTTATCCGCCAATGAGCACCCAATTGGAATCCTTAGGCGTATCGCTTTTCGAAGGGTACAGAGCCAGCAATGTGCCACCGGATGCCGATATTGTCGTAGTCGGCAATACCATTGGCCGTGGAAACCCAGAACTCGAATACGTGCTTGACAACAACCTTGCCTACACCTCTGGCGCGCAATGGTTAGGAGAAAATGTATTACGCGAACGTTGGGTTTTGGGCGTCGCAGGCACCCATGGTAAAACCACCACGAGTTCTTTATTGGCTTGGCTATTACAAGACAATGATTTGTCTCCTGGGTATTTGATTGGTGGCGTGCCTGAAAATTTTGGCGAATCGGCTCGCATAGGAGAGACGCCGTTTTTCGTAATCGAGGCCGATGAATACGATACGGCCTTTTGCGACAAGCGCTCTAAGTTCGTCCACTATCGATCTAAAACATTGGTACTCAATAACCTTGAATTTGACCATGCCGACATCTTCAAAGACCTAGAAGCAATTCAAACGCAGTTCCATCACCTGGTTAAAACCATACCTAGCCATGGCCAAATCATCCATAATTCCGAGTCGCAGGCCATCGACCAAGTATTAGAACAAGGCTGTTGGAGTGATACACAGAGCTTTGCCGGTGCTGGAGCCGATTGGCAAGTTGAAAAAATCAATGCCGACGCAAGTCAGTTCAATATTATTTATCAAGGCAAAAACCATCATGCTAAATGGGATTTGATCGGCGATCACAATATGCACAATGCTTTGGCGGCCGTGGCAGCGGCGCATCATGTGGGTGTTCAAGTCAAAGATGCCGTCAAATCATTGAGTGGTTTTAAATCTGTAAAGCGTCGTATGGAAAAAATCTTTGACGCATCGGCCTTTGGCAAACAAGTACGCGTGTTCGACGACTTTGCGCACCACCCAACGGCCATTGATCAAACCGTTGCCGGGCTGCGTGAGAACATTGGCGAACAAACGATGATCGCGGTTCTCGAACCGCGGTCAAACACTATGAAGCGGGGCGTACATAAACATTTACTTGGAAATGCACTGAAACTTGCCGACAGCGCACTAATCTACGCCAGCGATCAAGTGGAATGGGATATTGACCAGCTTAGCAACCAAAAAATATCAACCTTTAGCGACGTAGACAGCTTGTTAGGCATCTTGGTTGAAAAAACCAAAATGGCGCCTAATCAATGCAATGTACTTATTATGAGTAACGGCGGCTTTGAAGGTTTATATCAACGATTGATTGAAAAATTAAGCTAACGTTCATGTTTAACGTTTTATACTTGCTCTAACATTTAGTTAATCTATCATTTAGTTAAACTACCGATTATGGGTATCTAGCTAATGTTCACTGATAGCTGTTAGCCAATTGAAAATTAGGCTGTTAGATCCATAGTTAAATAACACAGTTAAATAACACAGCCAGATAACACAGTCAGGCAATACAGTCTGATAAACTGAATATAATATTTATCAACGGCGCTATAAATACCAAGTTTTAGCGTCGTTTAGAACCGAATCGAAATCAACCGAGAAAACAATATGTCTTTACGCGCAAAATCACTAAAACTGTCGGCCGCTTTAATTGCAATTTTAAGCATCGCGTTTGCTGTAACGCACAGCAATGCGCAAACCTCTGTTGCAAAACCATCACTCAGCGCTGGTTCGTTTAAACCTGTCAGTCAGGTCTTTCCCGTCAGTACTGGCGAAAAAATCGAAGTTGCTGAACTATTTTGGTTTGGCTGCGGTCATTGCTTTGCTTTAGAGCCTTCTCTTAAGCAATGGAAAAAGACAATGCCATCTAATGCAACCTTTGTTAAAGTGCCGGCCATATTCAGCTCTCGTTGGGAGTTTCATGGTAAAGCTTTCTACACTATGAAATCCTTGGATGTGCCAGAGCAAGCCTATGATGCGTTCTTTCAAAGCATTCACGTCAAGCGTAAGCAAATCAACAGCCTGAATGCCTTGGTAAGCTTTTTATCCGCTTACGATAAGTCAGAAGAGGAAGTCACATCGGCATTCAATTCTTTTGAGATTGACAGTAAAGTAAGAGCCGCTAAGAAGATCTCTAAACAATCAGGCGCAACCGGCGTGCCATCAATTGTGGTCGATGGTAAATATCTAACTACCCAAAGCATGACGAACGGTGTTACCAACATGTTTAAAACAGTAGACCTGCTGGTTGAGAAAGCAGCGGCTGAAAGATAAAGTAGTCGCAACTTAGATTGCACTAAAATGAAAAGGCCATCGTCAGATGGCTTTTTTATTGCGCTATTTTTCACTATGTTTCACTTGGCTTCACTTGGATTTTCACCGTCTTCGGGCATGCATGTCAGTTAGTGGCGACATCGAGCACCAGCTATCTTCATACCTTAAAACGTCATACCTTAAAACGTCATACCTTAAAACGTCATACCTTATAATCGGTTTATAGCTTTTATGCTTTGACCCGCCCGTTCATAAAATCTCATAGGCCGGGCAACTAATATCGAGGATTTAAACACACATGGCCGACATCATTATTAGCCCCAAGGGTTCATTGGACCTTCTTTCGAAAAGCGAATTAGATGCGCTGCACACTAATAACGACAAAAAATTTCAGCAACTTTTTCGTGATTGTGCGCTCGCTGTGCTGAGTACCGGCGCCAATAGTGATGATGGTCATGCATTGTTGGCCGCTCATGCTGACTTTGATATCGAGGTGCTGTCATCCCCTAGAGGCGTTAAACTTAAATTGTCTAATGCGCCAGAGAACGCACTGGTCGACGGAGACATCATTGCCGGGATACGCAGCCACTTATTCGCGGTGTTGCGCGATATCGTGTTCATTCAAAATCAGTTTACGATGTGGGAACAACAAAATGAGTCCATCACTGACATGGTGTTTAAAACACTAAGAAATGCGCATTCGTTAAAACCACGTCGGCGTCCAAATTTAGTGGTTTGCTGGGGCGGTCACTCAATAAGTGAGTATGAATATGACTACACCAAAGAAGTTGGGTATAGATTAGGGCTTCGCGGGCTCGATATTTGCACCGGCTGCGGCATCGGAGCAATGAAGGGCCCAATGAAAGGCGCGGCAATCGGGCACGCCAAACAACGCATTGATAATACGCGGTTCATCGGCATCACCGAGCCAGGCATTATTGCCTCTGAAGCACCCAATGCGGTAGTCAATGAATTGATTATTATGCCGGACATTGAAAAACGATTGGAAGCGTTCGTGCGCCTTGGTCACGCCATTATTGTGTTTCCAGGCGGGGCAGGCACGGCTGAAGAAATTCTCTACATACTGGGTGTTTTACTGAATGAGAAAAATAAGGATATTAGTTTGCCTTTGATCTTTACTGGCCCAGAAAAAAGCAAACAATACTTTGATGACATGGATCGCTTCATTGCTAAGACACTGGGTGCTGAAGCACAGTCGCTATACCAAATCATTATTGACGACCCAATTGAAGTGGCTAAAGTAACGAGCAAAGCAATGCGTAAGGTTTATAAGAACCGTAAGAAGCTGGATGACGCATTTTTCTACAATTGGTCACTCAGTATTGACCCTGATTTTCAGGCAGCATTTGAACCGACTCATGAGAATATGGCGGCGCTGAATTTAGATAAAGGGCGACCGGCTGCGCAGTTGGCCGCCGACCTGCGACGCGCCTTTTCAGGCATCGTTGCCGGCAATGTCAAACCTCAGGGCATTCAAGCGATTAAAGACCGCGGGCCGTTTAAACTGAAAGGCGACCCAGAAATAATGGCCGAGCTTGACGCTACGCTCGCAAGCTTCGTTCAGCAAAACCGCATGAAGCTATCTGGCGACTATACGCCTTGTTACGTCTTAGAGTAATGCTATAAATGGGTGTTATTAGCGCGAGCTCGAGGCATGCTCTCGAGCTAAGCCAATGGTATAAATCAAGGAATAGGCACCGCCTAATACGTATCCAAGGATTACCGTTTTAAATATTTCTGGCGTACCCGACACATAGTTAACCAGCCAAGAGCCGGTAAAGACCAATGCGCATGAAAATACAACGGTAGCGGCAATGGCTGATCGCCCGCCACCGAACAAGGCATCAGAACGCTTATAGCTTGACTCTAATAGCAGGGTCATAAAAAACGTCAAAACAAAACTGTAAGAGCCCTGAGTAAGCCCTGCACGCAGAGCCAAGTCCTCTCCGTGCATAAAATTAACCAAGACACCCCAGCCACCGTAGACTGCGAATCCAAGCACGGCACTCACAATACTGCGCTGAATGACGGATAGCTTTCGAAAAAAGGCAAGCAAGCGATTCATAACTAGAACCGATTAACCAATGCCTGGCGTTGTTCTTTTAGCCGCTTTGATCTTGTTACCGTAGAGCGTCTTTCCAGACCTTTTAGCAGACGGTTTACCGGCTTTCTTAGCCGAGTTATTAGCTTTAAAAGGCGTTCTTTCACTGCGCTTAGCAGAAGCCGTATTGTTTTCTGAAGATGAGCGCAACGATGCCTCATTACCCTCTCTTTGACCAGACTTGTTGTTAGAGTTATTTGTGTTCTTAGCGTTTGATTTACTCGTTTTAGCAGACCGTTGTTGCGACCGGCCGCCGCCTGATCGGCGCTCTTCGTTGGCGTTTGGTTCATCGCCAGACTTACGTCTTTGTGAATTACGCCCTCGGCCACCGCTCTTATTATTTGGTTTTGATCGCGAGTTGGATGAATTGCCGCCACGTCGTGCGCCTTGATTATCTTCACCACTTTTCGGGCTCTTAGCTTTTTTAGGCTTACGATCACGAAAGTCACCTTTGGATTCAGGTAAGCTGTTTTTAGGTTCGTAGCCGTCCAAATCCATGCGTGGAATTAGTTTTTTAATAAAGCGTTCAATATCGATCAGCTGCTTATACTCATCATGGCTGACCAAAGATACCGCTTCGCCCGTTGCACCTGCGCGCCCTGTGCGCCCTATTCTGTGAACATAATCTTCAGCGACATGCGGCAAATCAAAGTTAACTACATGTGGCAGTTGCGAAATATCGATGCCTCGTGCAGCGATATCGGTTGCCACTAATACTCTTAACTTGCCGGATTTAAACTCGGCTAAAGCCTTGGTGCGGGCTCCTTGACTTTTATTGCCATGAATCGCCAAAGAATGAATCCCACGATTCTCAAGCTGCTTAGCCAATCGATTTGCACCGTGTTTGGTGCGTGAGAACACCAACACTTGAAACCAATCATTTTCTTCAATCAAGCGAGTAAGCACTTTGGTCTTATCAGTCTTTTCAACGGCGATTAAACTTTGAGTAACTGCATCTACGGTACTATTCGGAGGGGTGACGGATACTTCGACAGGCTTGTGCACAATTGTGCGCGCCAGTTCACGAATCTCATTTGAAAACGTAGCGGAAAAAAGCAGGTTTTGGCGCTTTTTGGGGAGAAGTTTTATAATTCGCTTGATGTCGTGAATAAAACCCATGTCCAACATGCGGTCAGCTTCATCTAGAACCAGCACTTCAAGTTTATCGAACTGAATGGCTTTTTGGCCATGCAAATCAAGCAACCGTCCTGGCGTGGCAATAAGCACGTCAACTCCGCCACGCAGCCTCTGCATCTGAGGATTAATGCTCACACCACCGAACACAACGGCGCTTTTGATGCGCAAGTTTTCGCTGTATTCCTTAACGTTTTGCGCAACTTGGGCAGCCAATTCACGAGTCGGTGTTAACACTAGAACGCGAGCTTGATTGCCTGCGTGCTTTGGTCGGTCTTTACTAGCTAGATTATGCAAAATCGGCAAAGTAAAACCCGCGGTTTTACCCGTGCCTGTTTGCGCAGCGGCCATGACGTCTCGCCCCTCAATAACGGGCGGTATGGCTTGGGCTTGAATCGGTGATGGGGTGCTATAGCCTAACGAATCGATAGCATCGAGAATGGGTTGGGCAAGGCCCAAGTCTTTAAAGTTCATGGATGTTCCAAAAGCTCACGAGTGAAATTAAGTGTGAGCTCGTAGTCACCAGACTATGCTCACCGAGAAACTGCGCGCAGGTTACCCCAATGGCTGACTAAAGACCATATAAATCGCACGATTTAGAGGGATTGTTCTAAACACATGCAGCCTCTAGCATAACAAGGACGGCTACAAGCGCTATGCATACACCGCAATATGGAATAATCTATTAACCCGAATCAACACAGTCTAAACTGCACTTCTCGTCTTATGAAGATAGCGTCGTCTGAACATAGAGCTTTTTAAACATGGAACTTTTTAAACATGGAATCAGCCGCTCATGAGTTTTCTTAGCAAAAACATCGTTGGGCTAGTCTTGGCTGGCGGGCAAGGCTCGCGTATGGGGGGCGTAGACAAAGGTTTAGAGGCGTATTTAAACCGTCCGCTTGTTGATCACGTTATTCAAGCCCTGGCTCCTCAAACCGATAGCCTGCTTATTTCAGCGAATCGAAATCTAGATCGCTATCGCGCCTTTGGACACACTGTGGTCGAAGATGCCGACCAAAACTACCATGGTCCAATGGCCGGCATTGCCGCCGGATTAGCCGCACTAACAGAATCACACTATGAATTTGCGCTAGTATCGAGTTGCGATACGCCGAATATCCCAAACTTCATGGCGGAACGCTTGCACAGTAAATTAGTGTCTTCGCCAGCTAAAACGGCTTTTGTGCATGATGGGCAACAACGCCAAAACCTGCACTGCTTAATCAAACGTGAGGCTTGGGAAAATTTAATCCTCTACTATCAAGATGGAGGACGGGCAATGTACAAATGGCATCAGCAAATTGGTGATGTGGCGGTTGATTTTTCTGATTGCGCTGTTGACTTCGAAAATTTCAATCACCGCTAATGACAGTCACAATCCTTACCATAACCCCTGCTACGGGATTAAACCTATCCCCGGTTAAACATTAGAGGTTAATGATTGAGGTTTAACTAGCGATGACCAGAAATGTGCTTGCTAGCTATTGATCTATGTCCCAATTACCAATGTCGGCCGCACTACCTTCACCACCTGCTTGGCCGTCTGAGCCCAAACTCCAGACATCAAAGCCCGTAGTATTACGCGTTCCGGGAAATTGATACTGATACTCGTTTTTCCAGGGGTCGAGCGGCATTTTTGGTAAATACGGGCCGCGCCATGTTTTTTTGCCGGTGCTCGAAACCAATGCATTTATACCATCACCGGTACTCGGGTAATTGTAGTTATCCAAGCGATACATTGCCATTTGGCTAGAGATCGCTTTAAGATCATTTTGCACCGCAATTTCTTTGGCTTGATCTAATTTGTTAAAAAACTGTGGGGCAACCAACGCCGATAAAATACTGATTATGATCACCACAACCATAATTTCGATCAATGTGAAGCCAGTTTGAAAACTGGCCATACTTTTATGTTCTATTCGTTTCATATCACTTCTCCGAGCTTTCAAAAAGCCGCTAAAAATTCACCAAATTCTGTAAATTGAACATCGGCATTAGAATTGCCAACACAATGGTAAGCACCATTGAGCCCATCAATAAAATCATCACTGGCCCTAACAAGCTGACCATCATACTGATACGCGTTTGCATTTCGTTTTCAGTGGCCGACGCCGCTTTATCAAGCATGTGTCCTAGACGGCCACTGTTTTCTCCACTGGTTACCATATGCACCAATAACGGTGGAAAATGGCCATTGCGATCCAACGCACGCCCAATAGCAACACCTTGCGCAACCTCATCAGTCGCGAACTCTAAATCTTTTTTCAAAACTTGATTGCTCATCACACCTTCACTGGCACGCATGGATGCCAGAATAGGCACGCCAGAGCCCACCATGATCGACAAGGTTCTAGACATACGAGCAGAGTCGACATTTTGTACCATTTTACGCAGCCCACCAATTTTAAGATAAAGACTGTGTAACCAAAACTTCGGTTTAGGCTTAGAGAATACGTACTTAAGCCCAATGACTAATGCCACCAGGCCAGCAAAAATAAACAAACCATAATTGACAAACACATCGGAAATTTTGATAACCATGGTTGTCAAGAACGGCAATTCTTGACCAAGATCTTTATACACGTCCACTACTTTTGGAACCACGACAACGACCAAGCCGATTAAAATAGCCGAACACGCAAAGAACAAAAATATAGGATAAACAACCGCCTGCGATACTTTTTGTTGCATAGCATGACTGTCTTCTAAATAGTCCGCCAGTCGATCAAGCACATTATCCAATGTTCCTGATTGTTCACCAGCGGAAATGGACGCACGATAAATTTCTGGAAAACTATTCGGATAGGTCGCTATGGCGTCCGAAAGCGAATAGCCCTCTGTCACCAATGAGCGAACATCACTCATGATGGTTTTAATTTTATGGCCTTCGGTTTGCTTAATAACGGCACTTAAGGTTTCTTCGACGGTCATACCCGAATCAAGAAGCGTGGCCATTTGACGAGTCAGTATCGACAACTCGTTGACTTTGATCTTGGCCCGACTGATTTTTCCGCCTTTACTTTTCGACTTACTGGCTTGTTTTTCAGAAATCGACTTTACTTCAAGAGGCGTGAGCCCCTGCGCCTGCAGCTCTGACCGCACTTGCTTAGCCGAGTCACCATTTTGAATACCCTTAATGGTCTTGCCTTTGGCGTTTAATGCCTCATATTCAAATGCTGCCATAGTCGCTCCTTAGTCCGCCAACCTTTACGCCTGCGTTACTCTGAACACTTCATCAAGCGACGTCTCACCAGCCAAAACACGATCAAAACCATTTTGCATCAGGCTTTGTGACGAGGTTCTCGCTTGTTTGGTCATTTCGTCTTCAGACGTTTCATCGTGAATTAGTTTGCGTAACTTTTCGTCTATCGAGATCAATTCATAGATGCCTAAACGACCGCGATACCCCACTTGATCACACGATGAGCAACCTTTCGCTCGGTACACTTGTTTATTGCTGTTAGCAGACAGCCCAAGGTGATTTCTCTCTGACTCATCTGGCGAATAAAGTTCTTTACAGTCGGGGCATAACTTTCTGACTAATCGTTGGGCAAGCACGCCTACCAAACTTGAGGCGATCAAAAATGGCTCAACCCCCATGTCGACCAAGCGCGTTACAGCGCCAACAGCGGTATTGGTATGCAGGGTAGAAAGCACTAAGTGACCGGTCAAACTAGCTTGAACTGATATTTCGGCGGTTTCTAAATCTCGAATCTCGCCAACCAGAACTACGTCAGGGTCTTGGCGTAAAATGGATCGCAAGCCACTCGCGAAGGTCAATCCAATTTTGGAATTCATTTGGGTTTGACCAACGCCATCAAGGTCATACTCGACCGGGTCTTCCACCGTTAAAATATTAAGGCGCTTTCGATCTAGCCTATGCAAGCCCGAATACAATGTTGTGGTTTTACCAGAACCCGTAGGGCCGGTTACCAACAAAATTCCGTTGGGCTTTTTAATCAATTCTTCAAATTCGGCCAGCAGGTTGCCCGGCATGCCAAGCGCTTCAAGATTAAGTCGGGCGCTTTGCTTATCTAACAGCCGCATTACCACTCTCTCGCCATGCTGTGTGGGCAAAGTCGAAATACGTACATCAACCGGGTGGTCAGCCACTCTTAACGACATACGGCCATCCTGTGGCAGGCGCTTTTCGGCGATATCCAGTTTTGACATTACCTTAATTCGCGACACTAACGCGCCGTGCATTTCACGCCTTGGGCTTAAAACATCGCGCAACACCCCATCAACACGCAACCGCACAACCGACGACTCTTCGAAGGCTTCTAAATGTATATCTGATGCTCCCTCTCGAATGGCCTGAGTCAGCAATGCGTTGATAAGGCGAATAATGGGAGCATCGTCATCGGCCTCAAGTAAGTCTGTCGCTTGCGGCATTTCCTCAGCCAAGCGCTCGAGGTCCAAGTCTTCGCCCATGTCATCCATAAGCTGATTGGCTTGACTGCCGCCTTTGTCGTACACGGTTCTGAGTTGTATCTCAAAATCAGACGAGTCGAGTTGGTTTAGACTAAGTGGAGTCTGAAGGCGACGTTTAAGCTCCGACAAGATTGCCAATTTAGGCATGTCTGAAAACGACACAATCGCTTCACCACTCTCGCCGTATTCAACGAGCACGTTGTGCTTTTTGGCAAACGAATAAGGTATCAGATGAGTAGAATCGTTCGGCTCCTCAACCGCGCTCTCGGGCACTGGCAGGCTCGCATCGATCACCAGTTCTTCGTCTGACTCATCCCTGTTGACATCGATTACGGATTCATTCATAAGAGCGCTCTACTCGCCGACGCCACTTCGGCCACGATTGCCAGACACATCAAATACCTGGCCCTCAGTTTGTCGCTGCCGCTGATCAATGTCTTGCAAAAGTTTCTCGACATTGGCTTTCTCATTGGCTTCTTCTAAGCTGTCATTAGTTTCCAAACCGGTTTTCCAGTTCGAATCATGATCATCATCAACATCGAGATCCTTGAGTTTTTTCGGCAGCTTACGCCCAAAGATAATATCTTTAACACGACTTTGTACCGACTGCCTAGGGTCCCCAGATTTAAGTTGGCGTACCCGAGCTTCACTGCCCACTACACCTTCATCTACCGCTTCATCATATTCAACCAAGACCGGTGGCTCAGACTGAGGCAGTAAAAAATCATCGTTAGCGTATTTAGACACTAAGCCGTCACGACGCACTTCATCATATTTAACTTTACTGTAATTAGCCAACTGATCAGGAGTTCGAATTATTCTGGGCTTTAAAAATACCATTAGGTTGCGCTTGATCGCGGTTTTACTTTTACTTCTGAATAAGGCACCTAGGATGGGTATTTTTCCCAGTACCGGCACTCTATCTTCGATATCTACTAAGTCATCGGTGATCAAGCCACCCAACGCAACTACTTGCCCGTCATCTACCTGCACCACCGCTTCGATCGAACGCTGATTGGTTGTTGGACCCAAAACGCCACCGCGAGTTTGTTCGATTACACCGGAAGTTTCCTGGAAAACTTCCATTTTAATCGTGCCACCCTCATTAATCTGGGGCTTAATTGTTAATTTGATCCCTACGTCTTTACGCTCAATGGTTTGAAACCCGGAACCAATCGGCGTGCCCGTGGTATTGTTGTTGTTATCCGTCGTAGTCTGGTTAATACCATTATTGAATTGACCAGTTAAAAATGGTTCCTCTTGCCCTACGATAATCTCCGCTTCTTCATTATCAAGCGTCAAAATTGTGGGTGTCGACAACACATTACTGTTGGAGTCCGAACGAATTGCGTTCAACACCAAGTCTAATTGATAACGACCAAAATCTAATAGTGAATAACTAAATCCGTTGGTTGCTAGGTTCGAGAAAGTGGTTGCGCTGGTACCGGTGCCAGGTGTATTGCCCACTGTGTTCAATCGCGGTGAAGAGGTTGTGGTTGTTGTGCCATCTACAGTGGTTGACGAGGTTGGAGCGGGCACACCAGCACCCCAGGTAACGCCTAAACTTGCGGCTTGAGTTAACGACACCTCAGCGATAATAGTCTCAACAAACACTTGAGCACGACGCTTATCTAATTTATCGACCACAGCTTTAATGGTTTTAAGTTGGCTGGCCGAGGCTTTCACTATTAACGAATTAGACGCTTCATCAGCCTGCACACTAAACTCGCCAACCGCACCCTGCCCGCCACTGCTGCCGGTCAAATCATTAAGTATTGAAACAAGATCTTCGGAATTAGCGTACTTCAACGGAATCACATTTACGTCACCGGCAATGTCACGCTCAACATCAAGCTCATCAACCAAAGCCTTAACACGTGCAAACTGCTCATCGGTCGCGCTGATAACTAAGGCGTTAATGGCGTCAAAGGCTTGAATACTTAACTTAGCACTAGAGCCAGCGGCATCTTTGGGGTTAGCCGTGCTGGCGATTAACTGTGTTAATGAGCTGGCCATATCGCTGGCCTTGGTTTTTTCCAAATACACCACGTGCGTATTTGAGCGTTTATCGGGAATGTCTATGCGACGAATGATTTTTAAAAGTCGTTGAATGTTTGCGGCAGTATCCGTCAAGATCACACTGTTTGACGCCGAGTGTTGACCAAAGTGACTGGTCGGTGGAATCAACGGCCGAATAATGGGTACCAAGTCTTGGACTGCTGCATGCTGCAACTGAATGATTTGCGTGATCTGCTCATCGTTCTCTTGGTCCGTCGGTTGAAACAAGGTGGTGGTTGGCTTTTGCTTAATCACATTCGATGGCAAAACTTTAATCACATTGCCATAGCCAACCGTCGCAAAGTTATGTACTTCTAAAATAGCTAAGAAGTAATCGTATAACTCTTCAGGGCTCACTGATTTGCCTGAAATAACAGAGACCTTGCCTTTGACCCGAGGGTCGACAATGAAATTCTTACCACTGACTTCGGCAACCGTGCTAATCAACACGCGTATATCGACGTCTTGGAGGTTAAGTTTTATTTCTTCTCGCGATTCTTCTTGATCACTGGCGCCATCAGTGGCTGATTGCGCACTCACCGAGGTCACGCCAACAAATAAAGTCATCAATGCACAGCTGAATACTAAACCAAGCCGTTTAAGTAATAATGTAATCAAACTGTCTCCGGTGGGTGTGTTTTTGGCACTCTTATTATTTATGTTGCGATTTGTGATGCAATTTAATCGACCCTGCTCTATATCAGTCATCAATCGGTCCGCAGACTTAACTTTACTGTCTGGATTAAAGCTCTTGCCACTAAACCTTTTTAGGCTAAACCAAGTCTTTGCTTTATGTTCTTTCATTTAAATCTCTGGGTTTAGACAATCACGATCTGCGCTTACCGGCAACTTAGCGACCGACACCAATAATCCCGGCCAATAATCCTGGCCAACAACCCCCGCCAATAATATCGTGCTACAACCAAGAGTTTCGGCGATTGCGAACAGTACTAGCAAAACGTGTATGACATCTAAAAGTATGCTGACGTATGAGATGAGCGAACCGAGTGCAGCGTTTTTAACGCACTCCCTAAACTACCCACCTTATATAACTGAAAGCAATGATACTTAAATTCTGTTTAACTAACCACGAATTAAGTACTCAGCAACACATTGGTAACCGCTTGTTAATGTGTAAGACCTTAGTTTACTGTACAAACGTGCAATTTTTAACAAAATCACCCGGCTTTTAACACTACTTCGCAATCCTTATTGGGACAAATACCCATGCTTAATCAAACCATATGACGCTTCAATGGGCCTATAGGTTTTCGGCAATAAAATTCTGTACCATGCCTTTATCATTTTCCAGAACTTGATAATGTTCGTCCCGTGTAAACAAATCATTCATATGGTACGGCAACTCAGGCTCACCCAGATCACCCGCTTTAACAATCGCATCAGGAAATTTAGCCGGATGAGCGGTTGCCAGACACACCATAGGCGTATCACTATTCAGCCGCTTTTGACGACCCGCCTCGATACCGATAGCAGTATGAGGGTCAAGTAAATAACCGGTGTTATCGTGCAAACCTTTGATAACGCGAAGCATGCCACCATCATCCAAGCGATAACTTGAAAAAACTTGTCTGGCATTCTGCAGAACATCATCACGAAGCACCATTGCCCCGCTTTCAAACTCCGACATCAAGCGTTTAATTTCATCGCCGTCTCGACCATAGAGGTCAAACAGTAATCGTTCAAAATTGCTCGACACCATGATATCCATACTTGGCGCAAGCGATTGGCTAAGGGCACGTTTGGTATGATCATTTTCACTGATGCAGCGATGCAATATATCGTTTTGATTTGTGGCAATCACCAATTGCTCGATTGGCAGGCCCATTTGCATGGCTAAGTAGCCAGCGTATATATCACCAAAATTACCGGTTGGCACCGAAAACGATGCTTTACGATGT
>CAZEXS010000007.1:70379-76568 GCA_964516915.1 uncultured Gammaproteobacteria bacterium | reverse complement strand
ATTACAAGTCAGTTGCTCTACCTACTGAGCTATGCAGGCTTGTGCTCATTCAGGTCGCGCATTTTAGGGCTACTTGCAATCAAATACAACGTTTCTTGTAAAAAAATCACTAAATATTTTAGTTTTTTCACGTACAGACGTCGTCTTAAAAAAAATGCCAACTAAATCAGACAGTTCCGCAGCTGTGAGGGCCTAATTTCACTGAGGTTTCACCCCAATCAATATTGCTTAGTTGCGCAAATTTTGATGACGCGCGAAGCAGCTTGAAGTGAAGCCAATAATTATCCGGAAGAACCACCATTTCATTCTGCACTTTTACGTCAGCCACTTTATCGGCGAACAATCTAAATGCCGAATTTGCCGATTTTTGAGTACTATAGATTCCAAGTGAAATCATGTATTTTCCGTCATCAAGCTTTCTTGAAAAGTGATCAAGAACACGCTTCTGCTTAAGCTCTAAACGAGCCGCAGCAACCTCCTTTGCGTCAGCGAACGGCCCAAGAAATAGTCGAAAAACTTTTGATTCCTGACTTGAACGCACCGAGGTTTGAAAATCAACATTGGCGTTAAATAACACCGCCTGTGCTAGCTCATAGCTCGCTTGATGCATAAATGGGCCCAATCTATAACACTGCCCGCCACTCGATTGACTAACTGGGCTTTCGGCCAAAATTGAATCAAAATCTGCCGTAGACGTTTCGACTGCATTAGCACTTGTCTCAATGTCGATAATTTCGATCTCCGGCTGCACCAAATTAGATTTGATTTCAACACCTTGCTCATCACCCACTTTGGCATAAAACGGGTCTTCGATTTCTTTGTTGAGACGCACAAAATGCGGATTTAACTCTGCTTTTTTCGTGTAGACATGCGGCGCCAGATTCGCTTTACTGGGCCACAGAAAAACCACGACGTTCGCCAAAACCAACAACAAAATCACTTTAAATGTAGCGCTCATCAAACTCCTCCAAAAGCGTGTAAATTAAGCAACCCGAGAAACAAAAGGTGAGGCGTGTGCGTTTTTGGCAACTCAGTTTTCAGCTGACTCTGCACCCAATTCGCGTCACCACCGCATAACAGTACCTGCCAAGGCCGGTCATCACTTTTCAGTGCGAAAATTTCGGCAATAACACGATCTATGGCACCCGCCAAACCATAGAGTACTCCAGAGTTGACGCATTCCACTGTGGTTGTGCCAACAACCGATGAAACCGGCTGACGCATTGAATCGATGCCGGCCGTTTCACCCACTAAGGAATCGTGCATCAACTTAGAGCCAGGCAAAATCACACCACCAAGAAACGTATTATCAGCGTCAACAATATCGATCGTTACAGCGGTTCCAGCATCGACAATAATGCGATTAACTCCAACCCTATTAGCCGCCCCCATTGCAGCCACCCATCGATCAACTCCTAAACGATCCAGCGCCTGATAGTTATTTTGAATTCCACAATCCGATTCATTGACGCATACAAACTCAGGCTCATGATTCAGATGCTTTTTACAAATCTCAGTCAACAAACGATTTCGATCATCGCCCGCGACACTAGACACAAGCACCGCGGTAAAACACTGGTTCACTGCTAAGCGCTGTAATACGTCATCAAAATCGAAATATTCGATCGCACCGGACTCCGCAATCGTACGCGCCTTATCGGCGATTGCCCATTTAAGTCGAGTATTACCGGCATCCAAAAGCAATAACATTACGAACTCACCAAGCGCACACTGACGCTGCTGTCATCGATACGTTGCAACTTTCCATCACACTCTAAGAGTAAAGCCCCAAGCTCATCCACACCACGCATCAGCCCCACTTGCGCCTGCTCGGCATTGCCCACGCGAATTGTTTGATCGGCATAACTACTTAGAGCATTCCAACGTTTGGTTAGCGGGGAAAAGCCCGAGGTCGCAAATTGACTCAACATAGCGCTCAAAACAGAAACCAAGTCAGCCGCCAATATATTTCGGTCGACACTCATACCCAAACCTCGCAAGTCTTGCCATTGGTAATCGGTTTCAGTGGACCAATTTGGCTGGTGCACGTTCAAACCCAGCCCAATCACCACATTACAAGCCCCGGAGGACTCACCAGACACATCAACCAGAATCCCGCCAAGTTTATCTTTGCCAACCAGAAGATCATTCGGCCACTTAATTTTCACCCCAAGACCGTGCTCAGAATTCAAATACTCGCTGATCACCAAACCGACAGCCAAACCTAAACCGGTAATTGTTGCAGGCCAATGATCGAATCCCCAGCTCAGTGACAACATGATGTTTCGATAGGGAGACGACTGCCAATCATTGCCGCGCCGACCACGCCCGGCTGATTGTGATTCAGCCAGACACACACGCGCCTTGCCAACCTCAAAAGGCTGAGTTAACAAATAGGAATTCGTGGACTCTATGGACTGAAAAACTTCAACGGATTCCGTCAGATCGGCAATTGTTGGTATCAGAAGCGACTCAATTTTGCCAGCCTGCAATAAACGCACATCGTTGTCGAGCATATAGCCCACCCCGCGCGTTGCACTGACCGGCAAACCGATATCAATCAGGGCTTGAATGCGCTTTTGTACGGCCATTCTGGAAATACCCAAAGCTTCACCCAACTCTGAGCCCGAGGTTGGCCCTGACCGGTTTAAATGCTCAACGATTGTCTCTATTCCTTCCATAGACTAAGTGTAGCAAGATATCCTGCCGCTTTCATAAAGCTTGTATGAACAAATCCCTATTAAAGAGATTGTACTAGTTAGGCCATAGAGGTTTTAACGACGCGATTTATTTCCCTTGCGCTAACCGTTTTTATATAAAGCCTAAAACAAGATACGGTCTATTAGGATTTATGGCCTATCGCCTGCCTCCATGCAGTCGTCCGCTTGGGTCAAAATAATAATCGACGGTGAACGACCGCCAAGGACGGCGGGAATGCAGTTTTTGCAGGAGCAAAAAACTGCCTACATACCCGAAAGGAGGGGCACTCTGTCCTGTACCACCGCTGCCGGCTCCTGCCTCCGCGGCGAACCTACATCCTGTAGGTCATTTCATTAGCATTAGGCCGCACTCTCTGTGCTCTTCGACTTTCGTTGGGTCAAAATAGTCATTATTGTCTGGCAAATCGCGATCGTAGATGTATTCCTCAACATCCAACTCAGTTAAGTTAAACATCGGCGCCACTCGCACGGTGCTGTGACTTCCAAACGTGAATACATTTAGATTTTTTCTGTGGGCGTTTTGATCATGGCGAATCCCATTCAACCAGACATCAGGTTTGATTTCAGACATGGCCCGATTAAACGGCTCTAATTTCACAATCTCAGAAAAACGATCGTGCTCTGGGGTATCCACCTGAGGTATTGGTCCGTGCACGGCCGTATAATGAGCCGCCGACATTTTCGGCGAATACACCTTGAGGTTCAGCTTTAATCGCTCAACAACACGCTCAATATGTCGGTAGGTTTCCGCAGTATTAAAACCATGATCCACCCAGATGACCGGGATATCTGGTTTAGGTTGGGTGACAAGGTGTAAAAACGCCACCGCAAGCGGTCGAAAGTTGGTGAAAATAACCGGGTTTTTAGCATGCTCGATAGTGAACTTCATTATCTCGCTCGGCTTTGCCCCAGCAAAAAGCTCATTAAGCTCAATCAAGTTCGACTCACCTGAAAAACTAAAATTGTCTAAAGCACCATTTTGTTCTTGCGCTAATTCCAAACTCATATCATTCACCTTGTACTGCATTTGTATTCGAAACCACTAAATCAACATTGAAGATGATAGTAAAGGTTACGCTTTATGATCATGCAGTATAGGCAGACTCATACCTACGCAAAAATAACATTTAGGAATTTAGTTATTGCTAAATTGTCTTAAAAAAGAAATTTGGCAATGATTAGTCCAACTCTTCAGTCGGCGCCAAGGCTTGATCTACGAAAGCCAACGGCACATTCAATAACTGCGCAATCTTTTCCAGCACTTGTCGCTCAGGCGCTTTAACACCGCCATCTGCGCCCGCCATTAGACAAATATCATGCAGTACTTGCATGCACTGGGTTTGCGACGCCTTCTCTGCGACTTCTCGTGCGCGCTGAACCACCGTTTCTTTAATTTTTTGGATATGCAGTTTTTCACTGAATGCATATTTACCGAAAAACTTAGCAAAAACCTCAAGTTCATCGTCACTGATGCCGTTATGCGCATCCGCTACATCTATAAGACCGGCAAACAGTAATCGACGCATGGCAACAGCGGTATCGGTCTTTGCCTCCAAGTAGCTTGGCTCCATTAGACTCAGCACTGACTGCACGCCCAACTCAAGGTCGGCCTTACTGCCCTCGCCACCATATAGCTCCGAATCTTCAAACAACTTCAATGCTTTGACTCTGAGTGGGCTAAATGGGTGAGTTGAAAACCAATCTGATTGAGGCGCACCCTGACCAGGCTCTTGGTCACCCGAAGCCATGTCGTCCACTTGTGCAACAAAATCATTCAAACTGAACTCCACAACCTTAGAGGTTAAGCCAGAAGACAATTTAAACAGTGCTCTGGCGACTGAATCCATGTCTTGAGCACAGTGCGCGCCAGCTCGATCAGCGGAGATTTCGGCGTATCGCGACCATGCAAAAAGCTCTAAAGCCAACTGCGGGTCAGGACGCTGCTTGCCTCTCAATAGATAGCCAATGGGTATCGCATGATGATCATACACGTGATGACCTAACTCGTGCCCCATGACAAATTTCAATTCTTGAGAGGTAAAGCCTTCAAGCAGGCTGGACGAGAACATCACGTACAAACGATCATTTTCGGGTTTGAAGCACGCGGCATTAAACTGTGGACTAGAATAAACAAAGAGCTCTAATGCCATTTTAACATCGAGTTTTTCAATGCATTCGTCGGCCATTTTTGCAATATCGGGAGCCATACTTGGTGTTAAACGAACCGAAGTAGCCAACAAGTTTCGCCTAATTCCGCTGGGGCCTTCAGCCTCGTGTCGCGCAATCTGTTCATTCACTCGCTTCACATCACTGTGAGCTATCAATTTCTCATAGAGAGCCAGATCGTTGGCGCAACGTATATCAAATGCATTCATTCCACTTTCACCCTTATTCTAATCAAACGAATTAACCGTTAAATACTACAACCAGCCTGGAATACAAACATGAAAGCGAAAAACATGACCCTTCATGAGCGCCTACACACGCCAACCGGTCTGCGCCAATAGCTCTTTGGAAGAAATAGTTCTTTGGAAGACTATTATCGCGTTACTGAAAAACTTACAACTTTTCGGCAATAAATTGCGTAATGGTCTTACGCGCAACAACCGCCTCACGCATTAAACCATCAATACAATTATGGCGTAATTTTTTAAACAATCGAAGTCTGACATTTGCATTAAACTCATCAACCTCTGGCGCCAGCGCTATCTCATCGTCCGCCGAGTGCAATAGCAAAACCGGCGCGCGCAATTGATCAATCGCCGCCCTAGCTGCGACACTGCATTTAAAGACTTGAGCGGAGGTGTAAAGCGGAATTCGGCCTTTATAAACCTTACGGTCATTCAAAATAGAGTCTTGCACCGCTTTGTCGGCTGAAATCAAGGTCACGTTCATTTCACGTATCGTGATCAACTGACTCATTTTTGGAAGGCGAATATGTAAAAATTTCGACAAGGGCGCGATGACATCCACTAAGGCAAGTTGCCACTTGGGCACATTATGCGAGACGTTATAGGCGGTACTAATTCCAACTAAACCGACCACACGAGTGCGAAATTGCCTATCTTGCTCAAGCTTTTGCGCTGCCAAAGTCATCAACGCCCCTCCGAAGGAGTAGCCCATCAAAACCACCTGCTCAGCATCGCCCGAACGAATTTTTACCTCATCAACAATCATCTGAACGATGTCAGAATAACGAGGAACCATGCATTGAGCGCTCTCTGAATCTCGGCCGTGACCAGGTAACTCCATTGTCACCAAGCGAACACCAAGATTCTTCACCATGTGCCGCAATACAGAAACTTGAGCGAAAGCGTGGCCGCGCAAGCCGTGCAGGTAGAAAACCACCGTGCTCTTCCTGCCAATTTCATACGCCTTCATCGATGCTTTCATATACACACAACCCTATCAATCACCAATCATGGCTTCAAACCATTAGCTCAAAATTAATCAATTAAATTTAATAGCA
>CAZEXS010000007.1:25211-70279 GCA_964516915.1 uncultured Gammaproteobacteria bacterium | reverse complement strand
AAGGCATCTTTATACTTCAGGTATTCATCGTAGGAACCCACAAAATGCTCAATGCGGTCAGCCGTAATTTCAAACACCTGTGTTGCCAAACTGCCAACAAATTCGCGATCATGACTCACAAAAATCAATGTGCCTTCGTAGTTTTCAAGAGCTAGATTCAAAGATTCAATCGACTCCATATCCAAATGGTTGGTCGGCTCATCCATGACAATGACGTTAGGGCGTTGCATCATAATCTTGCCAAACAGCATGCGACCTTTTTCTCCCCCAGAAAGCACGTTAACTGGCTTTTTAATATCATTTTTAGAAAACAACATCTGGCCCAACACACCGCGTACAAACTGTTCGTCTTCGTCGTCTTTTCGCCATTGATACATCCAATCGTAGACCGTTAGATTTTCTTCAAATTCGTGCTCGTGGTCTTGCGCGTAATATCCTATTTCAGCGTTTTCTGACCATTTAACTGAGCCACTGCTTGGCGTAATTTCACTTAACAGGTTGCGCAACAGAGTGGTTTTACCCGCGCCATTTTGGCCGATGATAGCCAAGCGCTGACCCACTTCTATATTAAAGGTTTCATTCGCATAAAGAGTTTCATCAAAACTCATGCTCAGACCTTCAACTTCGACCACATTTCGATAGAGCTTCTTATCTTGTTTAAACCTTATAAACGGATTCACTCGACTTGAAGGCTTCATTTCATCAAGTTTTATTTTATCCAACTGTTTCTGTCGAGAGGTGGCTTGCTTTGCCTTTGACGCGTTCGCCGAAAAGCGGCTAACAAAGGTCTGCAACTCAGCAATTTGCGCTTTCTTTTTAGCGTTCTCGGCCTGCATTCGCTCACGCGCCATTTCCGCAGCCGTCATATATTCATCATAGTTGCCAGGAAACAATTTAATATCACCGTAATCCAAATCGGCCATATGCGTGCAAACTGAGTTTAGAAAGTGCCTATCATGGGAGATGATAATCATCGTGCTACGGCGCTCTTGCAATACTTTTTCAAGCCAACGAATCGTGTGAATATCGAGGTTATTGGTTGGCTCATCGAGCAGCAAAATATCGGGGTCAGAAAACAAGGCTTGCGCCAGCAATACCCGCAATTTCCAGCCCGGCGCCACCGCACTCATCAAGCCAGTATGCTGCTCAATTGGAATACCAACCGACATCAACAACTCACCGGCACGAGACTCAGCCGTATAACCATCCATCTCAGCGAACTCCATTTCCAGCTCGCCAACTTTCATACCTTCTTCTTCAGACATCTCAGCCAAACCGTAAATACGATCTCGCTCAACTTTAACGTCCCAAAGCTCTTTGTAGCCCATAATAACGGTATCTAGAACGCTGAATTCTTCGTACGCAAACTGATCTTGATTCAACTTACCGATTCGCTCATTCGGTGTCACGCTGACGTTTCCGTTGCTTGGCTCTAACTCACCCTGCATGATCTTCATGAAGGTAGACTTTCCACTGCCATTTGCGCCAATTAATCCATAACGATTGCCGTCGCCAAAGTTGACTGAAATATTCTCAAAGAGCGGCTTATCGCCAAACTGCATGGTGATGTTTGAAGTTGAAATCATTGGCTTATCAGGTCGGAGTTGAATGCTATTGTTAAGACGAGCGTAGTTTACTGGTTTGACTTTTTTTGAGCAAAGAAATGCGAAAATAAATTGCTGTTTTTTAGTGAGGCGCGGCTCTAAGAGTAAGCTGAAAATAAAAAAAACTTCCAAGCCGCTTATTGACACAAAACGAAAACTGTATAAACATACAGCAATCATAATTATCACATTGGAGATACAACATGATCGGCTACGTTACCCTTGGCACAAATGATTTACAACGCGCAGCAGCGTTCTACGATGCCTTGTTTGCTTCAATTGGCGCTGGGCGCTTTATGGAAGAAGACGATTACTTTATTGCTTGGGCAACCACGCCCGACCAACCTTCAGTTGCGGTGTCGATTCCGTTCGACAAGAAACCCGCTTCGGTTGGCAATGGCACAATGGTGGCATTGTTTTTTGAATCAACGGAGCAAGTAGATGCCTTATACAACAAGGCCATCGAACTTGGAGCGCCCTGCGAAGGCAAGCCTGGGTTCAGGCCACCGGAAGCAATCTCTGGTTTTTACGCGGCGTATTTTCGCGACTTGGACGGCAATAAACTCAATGCGTTTTGCATGGTCGAAGCTTAGGGAAAGCTAAGCGTTACACGCTAAATAGAATATTCGAGGTCAGGAGAGCGTTACTCAGCAATACAAATGCCAGCGCAATTGCGGCTGGCATTTACTTACTGCTGAAAGTTGCTTGCTGCTAAAACTTAAGAGCTCAGTGAAACAGTTAAAGCAGCTCTAGCCAGAAAGGCAATCTAAGGACAAGCCTACTACTTTTTGCATTACTCGTATCACTTGATTTGAATAACCCGCTTCGTTGTCATACCAAACATACAAGACCACGCGCCGACCGTCAGCGATCGTAGCACCGCCATCGACAACGCCCGCATGCGTAGAACCGACCAAATCAGACGACACCACTTCAGTTGAGTAAGTGAATCCAATTTGCTCTTGTAGCGGAGAATGATAAGAGATCTGCTTAAAAGTCTCGTTAAGCTCTTCGGCGGTAACGTCGACTTTAAGGTTTAAATTCATGACGGCCATCGACACGTTCGGTGTCGGCACCCGTATCGCGTTGCCAGTCAATACGCCATTCAGTTCAGGCAATACTTTTGCTACCGCTTTAGCTGCACCGGTAGAAGTAATAACCATGTTTAGCGGCGCACTTCGACCACGGCGCTCGGCACTGTGATAATTATCAATTAAATTTTGATCGTTAGTGTAGGAATGAATTGTTTCCACATGACCGCTTTCGATACCAAATTTTTCATTGATAACCTGCAAAGGCGGCACAATGGCGTTGGTCGTGCACGAAGCCGCGCACAAAATGGTATCGGCCGCTTCAATCAAATCATCGTTAATACCGTAAACAATATTTTTGATGTCCCCTTTTGCGGGTGCCGTCAGTAATGCTTTTGATACACCCGGGCAGGACGTGTGTTGCCCTAAACCTTTTTCATCTTTCCAAATGCCGGTGTTATCAACCACCAAAGCATCTTTAATGCCGTAGTCGGTATAATCGATTTCGCTCGGACTGCCAGCGTAGATAAATTGAATGTAGTTACCGTTTGCAATGATCGCCTGCGCTTCAGCATCAACCAAAATTGAACCATCAAATTCACCGTGAACCGAATCTCGGCGCAAAAGCTCGGCTCGCTTTTCTAAATCTTGCTGCACATCTCCTTTAGAGCGAACCACCACACCCCGCAGACGCAATTTGGCTCCAGTGCCAGTACGATCAATTAACAACCTTGCTAAAAGTCGACCAATACGGCCGAACCCATACAGCACCACATCGTGCGATTCGATATCTTCAGGTGCTCGCTCACCAAGTAACTTTTCGATGCGCCGATCAAGAAAAGCTTGCATATCTTCATCAGAATCATTTGACAGGTATTCATGACAAAGTTTACCCAAATCAATACGACAAGGTCGCAGGTTCATTTGATCAATGAGTGTGAGCATTTTGAAACTTTTTGCCATGTCTAACGATTGACCAACAATCAATCGTCCATGCAAATGCGCCTTGATAATTTCAATGGTCGAAGAATTGGCAATCTTCTGACCGAAGACGCGAACTACTACGCTAGACCCGCGATATAATGAACCTAACAGCGGGATCATTTTTTCGGCGAGCGCCTGCCGTTCATTCCAATTTACCAAGTATTGCTGACTAACTTCGCGAGTCATAAAAGCCTCTCATATTGTCGATCAAATCGTGCTATTAAAAGTAGATGTACTTTAAGCGCCCAGTGGCTTTGAGAGCCAAACTCTGGGCAGCATTCGTGGAGTCGGAATTATAACCAAGATATTTTATTTTGCTGCATTTTATGGGTGAATATTGCCCATATAAGCTCAGACTTTATGTAATAAATTTTCATATTATGGTCGGGAAAATTGAGACTTTCGCCAGCAAGATTACAAAACCAAAGGCCGGCCAATGATTTACCTGTAAAACTTCGTCACGCACCACTTGAAACAAACTTACATACAAAAAAAGCCCCAACGGTTATTCACCGTCGGGGCCATTTTTTGACCGCCTCTTCTTAATCTTGCTAAATCGCAAGATAAGCGAACTATTCACTGACTGTCAGTTTAGTATTACAACTTAATAGTCACTGCTAGTACTCTTAGTTACTAGTTAGTTACTATTAGTTAAAAAGGCGTTTCATCAACAAAAACTTATTACAGCGCCTCAACAAGTTCAGGCACAGCCTCAAACAAGTCGGCAACTAAACCATAATCGGCAACCTGAAAAATTGGCGCCTCTTCATCTTTATTGATTGCGACAATCACCTTACTGTCTTTCATGCCAGCCAAATGCTGGATAGCGCCTGATATGCCCACCGCGACATACAGACTCGGCGCCACTACTTTACCGGTTTGACCAACTTGATAGTCATTGGGCATATAACCCGCATCAACCGCCGCACGAGATGCACCAACAGCCGCACCCAGTTTGTCAGCCAAGGCTTCGATAATTTGAAAGTTCTCAGCACTACCAACGCCTCGACCACCCGACACAACGATGTCGGCTGAACCAAGATCTGGACGCTCTGAAACGGTAAGTTCGCGACCTACAACCGACGTGGAGCCTACGGCATCAACCGCGTCTATAGCAACAACTTCAGCCGATCCGCCTTCCGCGGCGGCGGCATCAAAACCGGTTGGGCGTACAGTCAACACCTTGGTTGAGTCGGCGCTTTGCACTGTCGCAATGGCATTTCCGGCGTAGATCGGGCGCTTAAAGGTATCCGGTGAATCAACCGCTATGATGTCAGAAATCTGCGCAACATCTAAGAGTGCAGCGACGCGCGGCATAACATCTTTACCAGACGTGCTTGATGCCGCCATGATGTGACTGTAATCGCCGGCTAAGGCCACGACTAAGTTCGCTAACTCAACCGATACACCATCTTTATACTGCTCACCGTCGGCGTGCAATACTTTAGCCACACCGGCAGCTTGAGCCGCCGAAGATGCCACACCCGCTGCGCCACTACCAGCCACCAATACATGCACATCGCCACCAATCTGCGAAGCCGCTGTGATTGCGTTTAGAGTTGCCGCGCCAAGGGTTTCATTATTGTGTTCTGCAATTATTAAATTACTCATTTTCGTTACCCCTCTATATCACTTTCGCTTCGTTTTTAAGTTTTTCGACCAATTCAGCCACCGAGCCGACCAGCACACCAGCCGAACGTTCTGCCGGTGGGCTAACGTTCAACGTGGTCACTCGTTTAGCCGTGTCAACACCCGTATCAGCCAAGGCGATTACGTCCAATGGCTTCTTTTTAGCCTTCATAATATTAGGCAAAGTTGGATAACGAGGCTCATTCAATCGTAAGTCTGTGGTTACCACAGCAGGCACCGGAATAGCGACAGTTTCTAAACCACCGTCAACTTCTCGTGTCACTTTAGCGTTGTCGCCTTCAAGTTCAACCTCAGAAGCGAACGTGGCTTGTGGCCAACCCAATAATGCAGACAACATTTGACCTGTTTGATTATTATCACCATCGATCGATTGTTTACCAGTAATCACCAAGCCCGCCTCTTCTTTCTCAACCACATGCTTAAGAATTTTAGCGATAGCCAATGGCTCTACGTCGTCTTCCGCGTCAACACGAATAGCTCGGTCGGCACCCATGGCCAAACCAGAGCGGATCACAGTATCGATATCGGATGAGCCAACGCTCACCAAAACAACTTCACTCGCGGTACCGGCTTCTTTTAAGCGAATCGCTTCTTCAAGCGCAATCTCACAAAACGGGTTCAAAGACATTTTGACGTTATCAGTATCAACACCTGAACCGTCACTTTTAACGCGGATGCTCACATAAGCATCAATAACGCGTTTAACAGGAACTAAAACTTTCATTGCTTACTCCAGATTAATCGTAATTCGGGTCTAAGCAGACCATCAACGTAATCAGTGACGGTCTACCGAGTGCAGGCAGTTTAGGTGAAAAAAACAGCAATAACAACAATTGTCGACATTTATAGACCAAATAACCAGATTATTTTTATATAATCGATATAACTCATCAAAATGTTGACATTTTTTCAAAATAATCTATATTTTCCACACAATGCGCCAAAACACTCAAAAACAACTTGCCCAGGGCAGCACAATCAGCGGAGAGATCACTGAAACGCTTCGTGATGCCATCATTACCGGTCAGTTTCCACAAGGCAGCAAGTTGAGTGAAACCAAGTTAGCGCGCGATCTCGACGTAAGTCGGGGCCCGCTTCGCGAAGCAATTCGTAAACTTGAAGGAATGAATCTCATTGAGCATGTGCCTCAGCAAGGCGCCAGAGTGGTTACTCTTAATATGCAATTCGTGCTGGAGGTATATGAAACAAGAGAAGCCCTAGAAACGAAAGCAGCTGAACTTGCCGCAGTTAATATGGGGTCGAGCGAGATCGATAAAATGCATCGAATAATCGACGCCCAAAGCAAATTCATGCACGATAATTCAAATGCGTACATTCCGGCCGAAAGTGATTACGCGTTTCACGAAGCTTTGATTCGCGGCGCCAAAAACCGCGTTATAAAAAACGCTCTACTGCATCGTTTGTACCCGCTCATTAAGATGTTTCGTTATCAACACCAGGTTTCAAGTAACAGCACATCGAACTCGTTACTTGAACATCGACAAATCATTTACGCTGTCGAACAACGTGACCCAGAACTGGCGGCTGTGACCATGAAACGCCACATTGTTCGGGCCCGCGACCGCATAGAACGCCGCCTCAAAGGCGACAAAAAAAACAAATTTGCTTAAGTTATTTAAAGCATTAGAAAATTACTGAATCTCAATAGTACGACTTAAACTCGGAGAACCATGATGAGTGACATTCAACGCGAAAGTATGGAATATGACGTAGTCATCGTTGGCGGCGGCCCCGCTGGCATGGCAACAGCCATAAAACTGAAACAGCTTGCTGATGAAAAAAGCCAAGAGTTGACCATTTGTTTGCTTGAAAAAAGCGCAGAAGTCGGTGCTCATATTCTGTCCGGCGCCGTCATTGAGCCAAGAGCACTCAATGAATTGATACCGAATTGGCAGGAATTGGGCGCCCCTCTTGACACACCTGTAAAGGGCGATGAGCTGCATATGTTTAACGATACAGGTTCAATTAAATTCCCTGGATTTATGATACCGCCATCAATGCACAACAATGGCAACTACATTGTTAGCTTGTCTAATGTCGTGCGCTGGTTGGGCGAGCAAGCAGAAGCATTGGGCATAGAAATCTACCCAGGGTTTGCTGGAGCCGAGATTGTCTACAACGAAGATGGCAGCGTTAAAGGTGTCGCGACTCCAAACAATGGGGTTAACCCAGACGGAAGTCACAAAGCGCATTTTGAACCAGGCATGGAGCTGCACGCCAAATACACGGTGTTTGCTGAAGGCTGCCGTGGTCAACTCGGTAAGGAACTGATTGCTAAGTTCAACCTTGATCAAGATGCCGACGCACAGCACTACGGTATTGGCTTCAAAGAGTTATGGGAAGTAAACCCGGAAAACCACGAAGAAGGTAAAGTGGTGCATGGTTCAGGCTGGCCACTGTCAAAAGGCACAACCGGCGGATCATTTTTGTATCACCTGAAAGACAATCTAGTCACGACCGGAATCATCATTGATCTAAATTACAGTAACCCGAACATCAGCCCTTTTGATGAGTTTCAACGCATGAAACACCACCCCCAGTTCGCTAAAGTACTGGAGGGCGGCAAACGCTTAGGCTATGGCGCGCGAGCAATCACCAAAGGTGGTTGGAATGCACTGGGGAAAATGAGTTTGCCAGGAGCCTTGCTCGTGGGCTGCGACGCAGGCACCTTAAACTTTGCAAAAATAAAGGGCACTCACACGGCCATGAAATCTGGCATGGTCGCAGCAGAAACCTTGTTTGACCACCTTTCAAACGGCGGTGATGCCGGCCAAACACTGAGTCAATTTGACGAAGCATTTCGCGCATCGTGGGCTGGCAAAGAACTGAAGAAGTCTCGTTCCTTTGGCCCGGCATTGCATAAATTCGGCCCATGGTTAGGCGGCACTTATAACTATATCGATCAAGTGCTCGGCGGCATTTTACCAACACTTCGTGATAATACACCCGATCACACTCAGCTGAAAAAAGCCTCAGAGTGCGAAAAAGTGGACTACCCTAAGCCCGATGGAAAATTGAGTTTCGACAAACCATCATCGGTGTTCTTGTCAAACACTTATCATGAAGAGGAAATTTTCTGTCATCTCACGCTCAAAGATCAGTCGATACCGATAGATGTCAATCTTAAGGATTTCGATGCTCCGGAAACTCGTTACTGCCCAGCTGGCGTATACGAAATTGTTGGTGAAGACGAAGGCAAACCCGCTCTACAAATAAACGGCCAGAACTGCATACATTGCAAAACCTGTGATATTAAAGACCCGACTCAAAATATCGTCTGGATTGCCCCAGAAGGCGGCGGCGGCCCTAGCTATTCGAAGATGTAGGCCCGTAAAGAGTCACAACAATAAAAAAGGGTGCCACTCATCAGATTGGCACCCTTTTTTACAACTTTTTTACAACTATGGAACCACTTTATGCGATACAGCTAGCCATTATTGTAGTTAAAAAATTACTATTTATACCAAAAGCTATGCTACGGCTTCAGAATACATATTGAACGACGGCTTTTCTAAATTGGATTTGACGACGTATTTCACCAAATGCTGACGAAAGCGCATAAACAGAACAATCAAATCGGGGTCCTCTGTAACAGAAGCGTGTGCAAATACCTTATAAACAATATCCGGTTGTTGCATTTTTAGGTCAACGCCCTGCTTTCTCGCCATTCTTACAAATCGAGTCAGCATAATGACAGACTGAGAATCTAAATCGATAACCCTAATTTCTTTTAGCCTGACTTTCATTTGGTTCCCCAACCAATTAATTATGATTTATAAGATAACAGAAATGCGCGCAACCTTTGTCTCGACTTGATAGGACTAAAGTCTGAAAATATCGGCCGTTTTGTAACTCAGGCTACCAAAATACCCAACTTGACAGCTTGACTCATCGCTACGCCACCGCTTTCGAGTTACCGTTCTTATACTGTCGCCCTGACTTTGTTGGTAATGGAGGGACATTAGCCTGATTATCGTAACGCGCCACCAAGGACTTATAGATCGCTTGAAACAAACTCTTCATTTCAGAATCTTCCGTATGTAAGCCGTAATAGACAACTTTTCTAACAATTAGGGGATCATTCAAACGGATCGACACGCCATCACGAGACCGAGCTCGCGACACAAATTTATTGATCTGCAATACCGTTTGGCTGTCCAAATCAAATAACTTTATATCTCGCAATCTAATCTTCATTTGAGTCGTTTCCTAAATTGATTTTCACACCTTAATGTACATTTTGTAAAACAATAATACCAGCGAGAACGCTATACGCCATCGCTTAAGCAACGAAAAGCATGAATGATCGTAATAAGTCTAAAAAATGCGCGATGGAACTTCACTTGAAGTACAGCGCTTATTGAGTCAATTATTATTGGGCTAACAAAAGGAATAAAATACCGTTCGAAATGGACAGAATATGCGAGATGTACGAGATAAATAGACCAACGTTTTCGAACTTCAGCTATCGCAATTAAAAAGCCTTTACTTCAACCCTTCCAGAGCGTCTAGGCCTGCTAGAATACACGCGAACCAGGAAATTCACTGTTAAGAAATGCAAAACCTCATCCGACGCGGCTTTAACCTAGGGCAAGCTCCGCTGCCAAACCCCAGCCAAGACCAAGACAACAATCCAGGAGAAGAATGGATTCAAGGTAAGCCCATTAAGATAAGAGATGTTTGTAAAAGCTCGATAGCCGCGCACCAAAATGATATTGAAAATACCGAATCCTTGGTGATCGAAATCCTTGAAGGAAATAGTATTGAAGAAACAATTCTATCCGAGCCGTTTTCGCTTCGATTGACGCAACGATTCGAAGCTCTTGGCGCTGCGAACAATGAGGGCGATGACCAGGAAGTAGAAACACTGTATTTCGACGCTGTACAAAATGAGAAGACCATCGCGGAAGACCTATGGCTGAAAGTGTCTTGGTTGTCGTACCACGAGGAAGACGCATCGATCCGGTTTCGTTTTTCGTTTGGCGTAGACCTAGAAGAGGATGTAGCCTCAGACCCAGTTCGACAAAGCGCAGCGGCCGAACTGGCTGAAGCAATCTTTCCTGAATGTGCAATTATCAGCCAAAACGGCGCATTGCTTGAATTTCTTGAACAAGAGTTGGATATTAAGAAGCCAAACTTTGTTGAACGCATAATGTATTTCAATGCGCCAAATGGCGGAGCCTACTTACACCATGATCTAGAGCGAGGACATGCTGGTGTCGTCTACGCTCAGCTAAGTGGAGCCACACTTTGGCTGGCATTACCTCACCAAGCCTTAGCAACTGAAGTAGCCTCGTTTTTGCAAAGCCACGAGCTACCAGCGTCACTTAATAACAATCAGCGCCAGAGTGTATTAGAGCTAGGTCACGATCAGGCATCGATCAGTCAAGCATTGAACAGCTTCTCGCACGATGGCTTAATTCACTTAATCAATGAGACTGAAGAGTTTGTGCAATTTCTAATTGCCGCTGGACATTATCGCGTCCTAGGTGCCGGCGATGTCATTTTATTACCTCAAAAAGACAGTGAAAGCTGCTGTTGGCACTCGGTATTCTGCCTTGGAGATGAAATTGGCCAGTCCCTTTCTTTCGCAGTTAAAGATGGAGATTAAAATCTAAATCGCACTGCTAATAGCTTAGCCCTGATTAGAAAACCACGCATATTTTGCAATCACCTTACACAAAACTCGGTCATATATAATCCATACTTAAATTCAAATAGTTAAATTCAAATAGTTAAATTCAAATAGCTAACTAAAAATAGTTCAACTGCTTTATCCAACCCTTTCAAAACGGAGACTGTTCCATGAAAAATAATAAGACCCTCAAGAACACCACACTGGCCGCTAGCTTGGTTTCAGTAGCGCTTAGCTTAAATGTTTCTGCTCACGCGGCCCCTGATGCCCCTGAAGCATGGGAAAAATGTTTGGGAGTATCGAAAGCTGGCGCGAATGATTGCGGCTCTACCGATGGCGCGCACAGCTGTGCTGGCATGGCCAAGACAGATGCAGATCCTACTGAGTGGGTTTATCTACCCGAAGGAACCTGTGAAAAAATTGTGGGTGGTGTTGTATACAAGAAAGTTAAGTCGGCTCCGGCTGAAGAAAGCTAATCCACGAGCAGCCAGCAAGAAACCAAGTAGAGTGAAACTGCCGCCAATAGAAATGGTATCTATCAACGACTCTTGGTAAAAAGGCTCGAGTTGAAGGGGCAGAAGCGCATATTAGCTTCTGCCTTTGCCTATATATTGAAGCAAACTTCAAAGAAGCCAAGACTGCTTAACTAGTCAGTCGCTTAATGAATGGCCCAATGGTCAAGCCTTGCACAACTATTGAAAAGACCACAATAACGTAGGTTATAAACAAGACCAAATCGCGGGCTTCACCATCCGGCAAGCTCAATGCCAGCGCAACCGAAATACCACCCCGCAAGCCTCCCCAAGTCAGGATTTTAACCAAATGGGGCGCCACCGGCACTTTTAAGCCAACAATCCGTACAGGTAAACCCACACTAACAACACGCACTGATACGACCACCAAAATCAGCAATAAGCCAGCGATTAACCACTGCCCTTCAAATGGGATAATCAACATTTCCAGCCCAATCAAGGCGAACAAAATCACGTTTAATATTTCGTCTAAAAGCTCCCAAAAGTCGTCTACGCTTTGACGTGTTCGGTCAGACATTGCATGCTGGCGCAATACACTGCCGGTTAATAACCCAGCCACCACGACCGCGATTGGCCCCGATGTATGTAAATACATCGCAAGGGCATAACCGCCCATCACCAGCGCCAATGTAATCAATACTTCGACCTTATAATTATCTATGGTGTTGATTAAATAATAGCCCAATGCGCCCAATAGCAAGCCAAACACGATGCCGCCCAGAGCTTCTTCAGCAAACAAAATAATCACTTGAGGCGCGTTAAGGCTTTCTGGTGTATTCAAAAGCATTAACAAAACAGTGAATACGACAACGCCGACTCCGTCATTGAACAATGACTCACCGGCAATGGTGGTTTCTAACTCCTTGCTAACCCCCAAACGTTTGACAGTAGACATCACGGCAATGGGGTCAGTGGGCGATATTAATGCCCCAAACAACAAACAATAAATATACGGCAGATGACAGCTCAACGCCGACAATAAGTAGTACGCCGCGGTACCAACCAAAAAGGTGGACAAACACACGCCAACCGTTGCCAAACTCAAAATAATCCACTTTTGCTTGGCCAAGTCAGCCAAGTTAACGTGCAGTGCACCGGCAAACAACAGAAAGCTGAGCATGCCGTGCAGCAGTGTTTTATTGAAGTCCACGTCTGCCAGCAGCCTTTTCACATCACCGTGAAAATCGCCCAGACCTAGTAGGCTCAAGACATAGACTAACAAGGAAACCAGCATAGCAATCACCATCACGCCAATGGTGGACGGCAATCCAATGAAACGAAGATTAATATACGCGAACAGCGCCGATAAACTGATCAACAGAGCGGCTACATCAATTATGTCATTCATGGTGGCTTCCTGTTATTGCGTTCAGCACGTGTTACTTAGTCACTAGTGTTTAGATATACAGCTGCTGAACGGCCTTAAAATACCCATCCAACCATACAACAAAATAAAAACGAAATTGCTATAAAAGCTTTTCGATATCTTTTTGTATATCAGCAGGCTTATCAACCGAACCGTAACGACGCACTACGTCACCATCTTTGTTGACCAAAAACTTTGTGAAATTCCACTTTATCGATTTTGAGCCCAAGGCGCCTCTGGCTTCTTGCTTAAGGTAGGCGAACAGCGGGTGTGTGCCATCACCATTTACTTCAACCTTAGAGAACATGGGAAACGACACACCGTAATTTAACTGACAAAACTCTTCAATTTGGCCGTCGCCTCCAGGGTCCTGATTACCAAATTGGTTACAAGGAAAACCCAAAACTCGCAAACCTTGTTCTTGCAGCTCATTGTGCAGTGTCTCAAGTCCTTCAAACTGCGGGGTAAACCCACACTTGCTGGCGGTATTAACGATCAACATCACCTTACCTTGGTAGTCAGACAGTGAAACTTCACTACCCTTTATATCGGTCGCAGAAAATTCATAAATAGACATGATTTGTCTCCAGTTATCGTGGGCTTAGCCACCGGTGGCGCTCATATGGCGTGTAATCGTGATGTCATTAGGGTCAAATTCGTGCTGTTGCGGCTTGCGCCGCATAGAGCGAATTATTTCAGCTTTAAGCTCAGCAGGCCGAGTTCTAATAATTTCCCTTAAGTCTAACGAGTGTTCGTTACCAAGGCAAAGCAATAAACGCCCTTCTGCGGTCACGCGCACACGATTGCAGCTTGCGCAAAAATTATCACTCATTGGCGAGATAAACCCTACTTTAGAATCGCTGCCGGACACTTTCATATATCTAGACGGGCCAGACGCCAGGTCAGAAAAACCCGAACGTTCTAAACCAAATTCTGCGTTTAAGGCATCTTTAATGGACATATTAGCCACGGCAGTTTCAACTCGATCGTGGCTATCGATGTCCCCCAACGGCATTTCTTCGATGAATGAAATATCCAACCCTCGCTCAACTGCAAACCGCGTGAGATCCAATACTTCGTCGTCATTGATGCCTTTGAGAATCACGGCGTTCAATTTGATTTTTTCAAATCCGACCGACCGAGCCTCATCGATGCCTCGAATAACGTCGTCAAGAGCGCCAAAGCGTGTGAGCTTTTTAAAGCGGTCGGCCTTAAGACTGTCTATGCTGATATTTAATCGGCTTACACCCGAATCTTTTAAAGGCCGAGCAAACTTATTTAATAGCACCCCATTGGTAGTCATCACCAGCTCACGCAAACCGGGCAACTCACTGAGGTTGCGCGCCAAGTCAACAACTCCGTTTCTGACCAACGGTTCACCGCCAGTCAAACGAATCTTCTCCACGCCCAATTCCACAAAAGCCTGGCCAACCAAGGTCATCTCTTCAAGGCTCAGTACACGCGATTTAGGCAGAAAAACCATGTCTTCAGCCATACAATACGTACAACGCAAATTGCAGCGATCAGTAACCGATAGGCGCAAATACCGAACTTGCCGATTGAATGAATCAATCAGAATGGGCGCTTGCTCATGGTCACTCATAGCATCGCCTCGCGTAAAGGGAAGAACTCAACAGCTTGACCGGTTTTTATCGTTTCTCCGACGTTATGGCGCACCAAACCGTCTGCCCACGACAAAGAAGACAATACACCACTGCTAAGGTTAGCAAATCTATCGGCAACCCAACCACCACCTTGATCCACTTCTAAGCGCACTCTTATGTATTCTTCACGAGTCGTGCTCGGCTTATCAAAACCGGCCTTAACCGTAAATGCTTTCGGGTCGCTTGACTGTTCTCCTTGCAGTGCACGCATCAAAGGCACGGCCATAAGTTGAAAGACGATAAAAGATGAAACAGGATTGCCGGGTAAGCCTAAAAACGACGTTGCGCCGACCTGACCATAAGCGACTGGCTTGCCAGGTTTAATTTGCACTTTCCACATATCCAGTGCGCCGACGGATTCAATCGCCGGCTTAATATGATCTTCTTCACCAACCGAGACCCCGCCACTGCTCAATATAATATGCGCCTTGCTTGCGGCGTCTAGCAACCCTTGCTTGGTTGCCTCTAAGGTATCAGCAACGATGCCACAGTCGACAGTTTGATAACCTAATTCAGCGCAAAGTGCGATCAACAACGGTCTGTTTGAATTATAAATCTGACCTTCTTTTAAGGCCTGACCTGGCTCTGCCAGCTCGTCACCGGTCGAAAAAATCGCCACGGTCAAAGGTTCAAACACCTCAAGATCGGCCACCCCGATGGACGCCAACAAACTTAAGTCTATCGCGTTTAAGCGCTGGCCTTTTCTCACAACCGTCGCTCCACATAGAATATCCTGCCCTTTAGGGCGAATATTAGCACCACTTGCTGGTGCTTTATGTATGGTCACGGTTTCGCCGATATCGGTAGCGGAGTACGCACAGTTTTCTTGAATCACCACCGTGTCCGCGCCAAGAGGAATATTCGCACCCGTGAAAATTCTGGCCGTTGACCCCGGCAACAATGGTTCAGGCCGAGAACCCGCTGGCAAACGCTGTGAAATGATCAATTGACTGTTTTCGACCAGGTCTGAACTGCGCACCGCGAACCCATCCATCGCTGAATTATCCGCTGGCGGAATGGACAGTCCTGAGCTAACATCACGCGCAGCAATACGACCTAAAGCTTTTGCTAAGGATACAGTTTCAACCTTCATTTCCAACGCAGGGGCGGCTTTTAAACGTGCCTGCGCTTCGCTTAGTAGCATCATCGTAGGCTTAGCTATCTTCCTCAATGTTAGCGTTCGATGTGCTAGCGCCAGATCCATTAGCTAAGGTATGAGGCACAAAATTACAGGGCCCGTGTCGGCTGTCGAGTTGTTCCTTGAGAATTCCTTCCCAGCCTGTACTACACGCACCACTTGAGCCAGGCAAACAAAACACAAGGGTCTTATTTGCAATGCCACCCACCGCACGCGATTGCACCGTGGATGTGCCAATATCGGCAAGCGATAAATGGCGAAACAACTCACCGAAACCATCGATCGTTTTATCAAATAATGGCATCAATGCTTCGGGCGTACTGTCCCGGCCGGTAAAACCTGTGCCGCCGGTTGATACAACAGCGTGAATTGCAGGGTCCGCCACCCATTGAGAAACCGCCGCACGCAAAAGGTAAATATCGTCTACTACGATTTTTTTGGTAGCCACGTGATGGCCAGCCGCAGTAAGCTGATCCACAAGGTATTGCCCTGACGTATCAGTCTCTGCGGTACGCGTGTCGGATACGGTTAAAACCGCCACATTCAACGCAATAAATTGTTTTTCTGTACTGCTCATAATTTTCTCTTTTAGCTACTCAAAGCTAGTTAAATTTTGCGCTTACTAAAAATATAAGGGCTAGCTCCAGCGTTTCAAAGCGTCTTGGTCTTTATCTTTCACGCCCAGCCATTGTTCGCCTTTTGTTCCGACTTCCTTCTTCCAAAACGTAGCTCGTGTTTTTAAATAATCCATAATAAACTGCGCTGCATGAAAGGCATTATCGCGATGCTTACTGGCAACCGCGACCATCACAATTTGTTCGCCAGCGTAGATCTTACCTACTCTGTGCAAGACGCGCACCGTATCAAAGGGAAAGCGATCATAGGCCTGCCTGACGATCTCATCGCATAAAGATTCAGTCATACCTGGATAATGCTGTAGCTCGATATAATCAACAGATTCTGAAGCGAGTTGTTCAGCGTATAAATCACGAACTAAACCCACAAAAAACACCACTGCGCCAGCGTGGGGCGACATATCACAGGTGCGTTTATATTCGTTGGCCACGTCGAAATCGGCTTCACCTACCCATATCTTAGCGCGATAGTCATCGCTCATAGGTTCACCCACTTAGCCGCCCGATACTGGCGGCAGAAAACCGACTTCGGCTCCGTCGTGCAGCTCAGCTTCCCACCCAGCGTAACGATGATCAACCGACACCATCGCGCTTTCATCGGCCAGCGCATCGGTCAAGGCACTTGGTAAGACTTCACCCAAGGCACTGACCAAACTTCGGATATCGCTTATTTGTGAACTATCCACCTGAATGGAATCTGTCTGCGCAAAATCACGTAAATTTGCGAAAAAAAGCACTTTAATCATCGACTCTAACCCAGCGACCAGATTTACCACCGGTCTTTTCTAGTAAACGAATATCTTTAATGACAATGCCTTTATCAAGCGCCTTGCACATATCATAAATCGTAAGCGCGGCTACTGATACGGCCGTCAAGGCTTCCATTTCAACGCCGGTTTTACCGGTAGTTTTGCACACACCCTGTACTCTTAAGCCTCTCTGTGACTCTTCACCAAACTCTTCAATATCGAGTGTGACTTTAGTCAAAGGCAAAGGATGACAAAGCGGAATTAAATCTGAGCACTTCTTGGCGGCCTGAATACCCGCTATGCGGGCCGTAGCAAGCAAATCGCCTTTCGCAATCGACTGATCTGTTACTTTTCCTAGCACTTGGTCGCTTAGCAAAACTTTTGCTTCGGCCACGGCGACCCGAATAGAGTCTTGTTTATCCGAGACATCGACCATATTGGCCTGACCAGCGGCATTCAAATGAGAAAATTCTTTCATAGACGCATGCTACTGAATTCGCAAGTCGGACACAACCACCGAGTTATCGGCGCACGCAAAGTCAACCAACCCTTTGAAGTTGATTAAATAGGAACCCGCCAACGTTCCTTAATAAAGCTGAAGAAAAAACAGAAAACATTATTAAGGGTTGGATTTTTATAATTTATTATTATAAAGATTCTTATATAAGATATAGAAAAGTGTTCTAAGAATTACCCACTATTTTGTAGACAAAACCGCGCCAACTCTATAATCTTGCGCGCAGTTTATGTTAATGAATTCAAGCATTGAGTTCACATTATTTTATCGCGCAAGAGAAGCAGTCATGGCATCAAAATTTCGTGAAGTAGAAGTACTTACTGTCCACCACTGGAACGATACCTTATTCAGTTTCACCACAACACGAGACCCTGGGTTTCGCTTTCAAAACGGCCAGTTCATTATGATCGGTCTAATGGTGAATGATAAGCCCTTGATGCGAGCCTACAGTATAGCCAGCGCCAATTATGAAGAGCACTTAGAGTTCTTCAGTATTAAGGTTCAGGATGGCCCACTGACTTCTCGTCTTCAAAAAATCAAACCGGGTGACAAGCTGCTCACCAGCACTAAGCCTACTGGCACGCTTTTAGCCGATGCACTTAAACCTGCCAAGAATTTATATCTGTTATCAACAGGTACCGGTTTGGCACCATTTATGAGTGTGATAAAAGACCCGGAAGTATACGAACGCTTTGACAAAGTCATACTGACTCACGGTGTGCGCGAAGTATCAGAACTGGCCTACCAAGACGTAATTAAGGAACTACCAGAAAATGAATTTTTTGGTGAAATGGTAAAGGGCAATTTGTTGTACTACCCAACCGTAACCAGAGAAGACTTTCACACTCAAGGACGTCTAACCGACGCGCTCACTTCTGGCAAAATGCAAGAACAATTGGGGCTACCAGAGATCAACCCAGAAGACGACCGATTTATGATTTGCGGTTCACCTTCGATGCTTAAAGATTTTTGTGAGATTTTGGACGAACGTGGCTTTAAAGAAACAATTCGTGGAGAAATTGCCGAATACGTGATCGAGCGGGCATTTGTTGAAAGCTAACGTGAAAGCTAAGCCGAAGGAAACTAGGATATTTAAATCTTAGTCCAAATATCTTTATCCTTTAAAGAAGCAACTTTATCCTTTAAAAAAAGTATCTTCAGCCTTTAAAAAAGTATCTCTAGCCGTTAAAAAACAGTTCAGTTAAAACTAAAAACGGCGAGAAAATCTCGCCGTTTTAGCTGGTTTCGAGCGAAAACTCTTGTTGGAGAAACAACTCGAATACAAATTAATTATTCGTTTAGTTCTATAACGGAATAACTTTGTTTGCACATGGGCCTTTTTGGCCTTCACCAACTTCAAATTCAACAGACTGGCCGTCTGCTAGAGTAGCGTATCCGCCACCACTTTGAATTTCTGAATGATGAACGAACAGATCTTTACCACCGTCCTCTGGTGTAATAAAACCGAAACCTTTATCTGCGTTGAACCACTTAACAGTACCTTTACTCATTTTTCTTACTCTATATTAGTTGTGGTGAATTTAATAATTTTCATCTCCGAACTCACCAATTCGAAAATAAGATGATGACCAATTAATACGAGTTAGTAGGTTACTGTGCGTATTCGTCCTCATTTCTTGGCCTGCACCATACCATTCTTCAGTTTCTAATTGAATCAATGTTTACAAAGCTATTCGAAAAAAGCGTTTAAAAATCATGATTTGAGCTGTTTTTTAGCTATTTTGGCTAAAACCACCTTTGAAGCGCTACGTTAAAACACATTGAAAAACAAAAAAGCCCGCGAATCGCGGGCTTTTAAAGTGGACTTAAACATCAAGTCTAGACAAATACGAAGTGCTCTTCGTCTAGGGCCATCAATGTGTCCATGCCATTTTTAATGGCCGCTTCATGTGCCAACACTCTCGGCATCATGCGCTGAAAGTAAAAATCAGCGGTGGCTATTTTAGCTTTATAAAACTCTGGCTCTGGCGCACCATCGGCAATGGCCTGCTCAGCGGCTACCGCTGCCTTCGCCCAGAAGAACGCAATTGTCACATACCCAGCCATCATTAAGTAATCAACTGCTGCCGCATTTACTTCGTCTGTATTACGCATCGCCGACATGCCAATCGATCGCGTCAAGCTTTCCCAAGTACCCATATATGGCTTGAGTTGCTTAGCAAATTTGTTGCGACGATTCTCTTTAATAAACGCTTCTACTTCTTTGACCAAAGGCTTAAGGACTTTACCGCGCGACCCAAGAATTTTACGTCCCAATAAATCCAAACCTTGAATGCCTGTAGTGCCTTCGTAAAGTTGCGAAATACGTGCATCACGAACTTCTTGCTCCATACCCCACTCTTTTACAAAACCATGACCACCTAGAACTTGAATACCGTAGTTGGTGGCTTCTAAAGACAGCTCAGACAAAAAGCCTTTGGCAATCGGCGTTAAAACAGCCAACATTGTATCCGCGTGCTCTCGTTGGTCTTCAGAGAAATCGGGCGATTGTTCAATATCAACTAGCTTACCGCAGTACATGTTGAGCATTCGGCCGCCTTCGGCGACGCACTTTTGCGTGAGTAGCATTCGACGTACATCGGGGTGCCCAATGATTGGGTCGGCCGGCTTGCTAGGGTCCTTACGAGGCTTAGTTCGAAATTGCAGACGATCTTTTGCGTAAGTCAGTGCTTTTTGAAACGACACCTCTGAGTGCGCTTGGCCATGCATCGCAACGCCCAAACGTGACTCATTGATAAAGGTAAACATCGCACGCATACCTTTATGCGGCGCGCTGATCAAATAGCCCTTAGCTGCGTCAAAGTTGATGACACAGGTAGAGTTACCGTGAATACCCATCTTTTCTTCAATTGAACCACAGGTAACGGCATTGCGATCACCTACACTGCCGTCATCATTCACGTGAAATTTCGGAACAACAAACAATGAGATACCTTTAATGCCTTCTGGTGCACCTGGAAGACGTGCCAATACGATGTGAACAATATTGTCCGCCATATCGTGCTCACCTGAAGAAATAAAGATCTTGCTGCCAGAAAGGTTGTATACCCCTTCTTCACCCGTTTCCTCAGCGTAGGTTTTCAACATACCCAAGTCAGATCCGCAATGCGGCTCGGTCAAACACATGGTGCCTGTCCACTTGCCTGCGACCATTGGCGGCATGAAGCGGTCTTTAATTTCTTGAGGAGCATGGGTGTAAACCGTTTTAATCGCCCCAGAACTCAAGCCTGGGTACATCGACCAACTGTGATTACAAGCAATCATCATTTCCATCATCACCAAGCCTACTGACTCGGGCATACCTTGGCCTTCATATTCAACTGGGCCGGTTAATGCCGGCCAGCCATTTTCAACAAAGCTGTTATACGCTTCTTTGAAGCCAGTTGGAGTCGTAACCTCACCATCTTTAAATGTGCAACCCTCTTCATCACCCACTTTATTCAATGGTTGAATTTCGTTTTCACAAAACTTAGCGGCTTCTTCATAAATAGCCTCTAAAGTTTCAGGGTCAGTATTTCGACCTTTAGTGAATTTAGTGTAGTGAGTCGGCATGTCTAATACACGCTCAGTTACGAACTTAATATCTTTTAAAGGAACTTTATAATTCATCTTTTAAATCTCTCGTGGATAATTCAATGGAGGTTAGCGTCGCTGTCGCTTTGCACATACTTCTCACTACGCACAATTTAACCCTTCGCCAACAGCTTGCTCACCAAATCAATGATGGACTGGTTGTATTTATTAATTTCATCTTCAATCTCATCGAGTTGAAGCTCGTAACGACCATTTTCGTTAATCGCCAAAGACTTGGTTTTCCAGGGTTTTAGGTACCAGTCTTCCAGCAATACAACGATGGCATTTGCAACACTGTGCGCGTTATCGGTATGGAATTCTCCCGCTTCAACACCCGCGACAATTTGTGCCTCAAATTCTCTGATCGCATCTAACTCAATTTGCTTTGACTCTTCTTGCTGTGCTTGCGGCAAACTGCGCGTCTCAAAATAAAGAAAGAAGTACCATGGCTGAAGCACAGTACTCGCGTACAAATGATAGCGAATGCACTGCTCTAACGACGCCCAGTTTGTTGGGGCTTGCTGAGCATGCATTTGAGTCAAGGCACTGCTTAAACGCACAACATCAGCGATCATAAGAGCAATATCTTCTTTCTTACTAATACAAGAATAGATCGCCCCCATGCTCATGCCCGTTTGTCGTGACAAGTCTCTCAACGACATTCGGTCAAACCCAGAAACCGCCGAGACTTCGAATGTGGCAGTCAGAATTTTTTCTAAATTAGCCACGGCAAAACGCGCTTTCTGGGTTTGAATCATTTCAGCATTTCGATCAAATACAGAGCGATACAATTGCTCGCTCTGGAGTGGAAAACTCTCTAGAAACGAAGCAAATGAACCAAGTTCAACGGGGCCGGTCGCTACTGGCACGGTCGATGAACTTGCACTTTTGGTTAAATCTAACACTGACGTCATGCTGACAGCGTATCACAAAAATAGAGCGAGCGTTCGTTTTATTTGTATTTCTTGCCTATTTTGCTTTGGTATTACACAGTTCACTAAAATATAAAAAACAAATGTAAATCAACATGAGCCTTGTAACTAGATTTGTGTCAGTTAAGCCCAGAGAAATTGGCGCGCTGATTGCAGCCTGCGTCTATTTTTTTCTAATTCTGTGTGCATATTACATAATTCGCCCAATTCGCGACGAAATGGCCATCGCGAATGGCGTGGCCAATATTCAATGGATGTTACTGGCGACAGTGGTCGTATTACTATTGTTAACGCCCATTTTTGGCTGGGTTACCAGCCGTTTCAAAACACGGCAATTTTTGTCTTACTGCACTTTATTTTTTGCCAGCCATCTGGTGATCTTCTACTTTCTATTTAGTACAGAGCAACGCCCCGCCATTGTGACTCAAGCGTTTTATGTTTGGGTCAACGTCTTTAATATTTTTATCGTATCGCTCTTTTGGAGTTTCATGAATGATGTGTTTGGGCGTGATCAAGTAAAACGATTATTTGCCTGCATCGCCGCCGGCGGTACGGCCGGGGCTATCTGTGGCCCACTGATAACGAGAACTCTGGTAGAAACTCTGGGCTTGGCGCCTCTATTGCTCATATCCGCTGGCACACTAGGTTTATCGCTGGTGCTAATCATCTGGCTAATTAATTGGCAAAATGACGATTATGACTCTTCGCAAGCCTCTTACAAAGTACAAGACAAGGCATTGAAAGGAAGCGCGCTTAGCGGCCTGACTCTTATTTTCAAATCTCCATATCTTGCTGGTATTTGCGTATTTATTTTGCTTTACGCCACCAGTATTACCTTCGTACAAATTCGGCAAGCAGAACTGATTGAAGCCGCTTACACTGTCCCGGAAAAACGCACACAACTATTTGCCACCATCGACTTAGCGGTTAATGTTCTAGTGCTTATTTTTCAAGTTTTCTTGACTAGCAAAATCATAGTCTGGCTTGGCCTCAGATACACCTTGCTAATTGTGCCGCTGGGCATCACCATCGGGTTTGGGCTAATGGCAACTGCCCCGATTCTTAGCGTAATGATCGGTCTTGAAATATTTCGGCGCGCTGGCGACTACGCAATCATGAAACCCGCAAGGGAAATGTTATTCAGTGTGGTCAGCCGTGAAGAAAAATACAAAGCCAAAAATTTTATTGATACCACGGTATTAAGAACTGGCAGTATGTCCAGCGCATGGATTTACGCCGCCATACGGTCTATGGGTAGTACAGCCGGCGCAGGCATCGCCGGAGTAAGTATTGTGCTTGGCATCGCATGGTGTATAACGTCTTTGTGGCTGGGCAAGCAGTTCAATACTAAACAACAATCAAATGGCACATAAATTAGGTCGAACGATCATTAGTAAATAACGAAATACGCACAATAAACAAAATAATCAAATGAAAAAAACCCTGTTCATCCTTGGCTTTCTAGCCGCCATCGCCGCTGTTCTAACACTTATTATCAAAGACCGCGATCGCAGCATGTGGGTACTCAATACGGCCGTTAAAATTGCCAATCCGCACCCGGTGGTGAGCGATATTCAATACGGTGATAAAGCCTGGCAAAAGTTAGACATTTACCCGGCTCAAGACGTCAGTAAGGCACCGGTGATTGTGTTTGTTTATGGCGGAAGCTGGCGTCACGGGCGTAAAGATCAGTATCGCTTTGCCGCCGATGCGTTCATCAGGTTGGGCTATACGGTGGTTTTGCCGGACTATATTAAATACCCGAACCCAGAAGCCAAATTCCCATCGTTTGCCGAAGATACCGCCGCCGCGACTGCATGGGTCAAAAAGAACATTGGCGAATATAATGGCGATGCGGATAATGTGTTTCTCGCAGGTCATTCAGCTGGCGCTCACACGGTCGCCATCTTAACCGCCGACGCACAATATCTGAATAAGGTAGGCTTAACTGAAAATGACATACGTGGGGTCGCGGGAATCGCTGGGCCATACAGTTTCATACCCGATTGGGAAGTAACAAAAGCCGTTTTTGGGCCCGCCGAGCGATACCCATTAATGGATGTGTTCAACTATATTGACGGGGCTGAACCGGCCACAATTTTGTTACACTCAAGCAACGATGCTCAAGTAGGTCAATACAATACGGACGGCTTGCATGAGCGCTTACAGACGGCAGGTGTGACCAGCAAAAAGGTGATCTACGCTGAGCCATCGCACACTGACATGGTGACCATGCTACACCCTTGGTTTGTTAAACAAGACGACGTAGCGAAAGATATTGATGCTTTTTTCCGTACACTGATTAATTGAATTGCCTAACGAACAGGCAAAAAAGCACGATCAATCGTAAGACAGCTCAGTGGCTTTGCCCGAAAAGACGCGATAAATAAATATCGTGTAAGCGATGATGCAAGGCAAGGCGACCGCCACTCCGTAAAAAGTAAACATTAAGGAGTCGGTGTGCGAGGCAGCCTCCCAAATTGTCATCTGGCCAATAATAATATACGGGAAAATACTGTAGGCTAGGCCCAGAGCGGCCATCAAACACACAATGACCGGGCAGACAAAAAGAAACCGAGGGTTCAGCTCTCTTAGCTCATCGACATCGCGACGCAACAGAATAACCAACAGGCCCACCGCCATTGCAGATGCAATTGGAATTGGCATCAAACCAATGAAGTTAGGTAACTGAAACCAACGTTCGGCGATCACATCGCTGACCAAGGGCGTGGCAATCGACACAAAAAACAAGCCCAGCGACATCGGCAATACCGATGCTCGAGCCCAACCCACGGCTTTCGAAAATAGTTCACCTTCGGTTTTTATCAATAGCCAGGTAGCCCCCAACACGCAATACAAGGCAGGCAAACATAATGCGATCAATATCGAAAACACGGTATTGGTAACCGAACCGTTTAAGCCAGTGATATAGGAACCAAGCATCCAACCCTGGGCCATTGAGGCGACCAGAGAACCTATAAAGAAATTTTTGTTCCACATGGCTTTCTTGTCATCGCCCGCCTTGACGCGAAAATCAAACGCCACACCTCGCAGAATAAGCCCTAGCAACATAATCGTGGCGGGTAAATATAGTTTGGTGAGGATAATGCCATGTGCGCTCGGGAAAGCGATTAACAATACGCCAATACCCATTACTATCCATGTTTCATTGGCATCCCAAAACGGGCCTATCGACGCGATCATTACGTCTTTCTCTTGATCTGTTCCAAACGGCAGTAACAAACCCACGCCCAAGTCATAACCGTCTAAAATGACGTAGAGCAACAAAGACAAACCCATGACAGCAACAAATATGAGTGGCAATGCAGTTTCCATAATGGCTCCTTAAGCAGTTGGGGTTGAGGTGGTTGAGGACGAAGCAGTTAAGTTTGCAAGATCAGCAGCCGGTTCATTACCGTAAGTATGCAAATGCAATAAGGACTTAGCCGGCTTGCTGGATATATGGAAAACCGCAGCAATATAACTCACTAACAAAAACCCGTACATCAAAAAATACGCGGTTAAGGTGGTCAACAGAATACCAGATGAATGGTCGGCTACCACTTCACTTACGGTAAGTACGCCCGAAACGATCCAGGGCTGCCGACCAATTTCGGTCACGTACCAGCCGGCCAAAACAGCAATCCAACCTGAAAAGCTCATAACATGCAACACACGCAAACTGAACCTGTTTAATTGGCCCTTACGCCAAAATTGCCATGCGCAAAACCAAGAAATCAACAACATAAGCATTCCGGTCCCTACCATTACACGAAAAGCCCAGAACACCGGCGCTACGGGCGGATGCTCGCCCACAAACTCATTCAAGCCTTTTACCTCACCGTTTAAATCATGAGTCAGGATCAAACTTGCAAGCTTGGGCACTTTTATGGCTGAGTGGGTGGTTCGCTGCTCTTCATCGATTATCCCAAACAGTGTGAGGGGCGCACCTTTTTGGGTTTCCCAAACCCCTTCCATCGCCGCCACTTTTGCTGGCTGATGCTTTAGCGTATTTAGGCCATGCAAATCGCCGATAAATACCTGCAATGGGGTTAGTAAAGCGGCGGCGATAACCGCAACTTTCAAGACTTTTTTAGTGGCCGGGCCATCTACGCCCTTTATCACTCTATGCGCACTAATGCCGGCGACTAAAAACGACGCAGTCAACCAACAAGCCACCATCATATGAGCGAATCGGTACGGAAACGACGGGTTAAAAATTATTTCGACCCAGCTGGTTGGCACCATTACGCCATTTTCAAACTCATAACCTTGTGGGGTCTGCATCCATGAATTAAGACTGAGAATCCAAAATGCCGACAATGTGGTGCCCAATGCAACGATTGCGGTGGAAACTAGATGCAAGCGATTTGAAACACGACTGCGCCCAAATAACATAATGCCAAGAAAGGACGCTTCTAAGAAAAAGGCGGTTAGTACTTCATAGCCCAATAGGGGGCCAGCAATGTTGCCGGCTTTCTCCATAAAGCCAGGCCAATTGGTACCGAACTGAAAACTCATTACGATACCGGTGACGACGCCCAAGGCAAATGTAAGCGCAAATATTTTAACCCAGAACGAGTAAATGAATTCCCAGTGCGGGTCCTGTGTTTGCGTATAACGAATTCGAAAAAACAGTAAAAAATAACCCAACCCGATGGTGATGGTCGGAAACAGAATGTGAAAACTGATATTCAAAGCAAACTGAATACGCGACAATATGACCGGGTCAAATTCCATAGCAGGCTCCAAATTGGATTACATAAAAGCAGTATAGTCTATCCACAGACTATCAGAGATGACGCTAATCTATGGCCAGAATTAGTTTATGGAATAACTTCTACAGATCAACAGCCTTGTTGAACACCGCTAGCGAGGCAGCTTTAACCAGCCTATTTCGGCTATTTTTTGGCCAAAATACTTAGCCCCATTAAGCGTATAGTGCTCAGAATCATAAAATGCTTTGCGCCCATCATCCGTAACTCCATCACAAGTTTGGGCAATGTGATCACACATATAATCGGCTTTCTCTAGGTACAACACACCTTTATCAGTCGCGATGCGTTTTATTTGCGGGTTAACCCGCTGCTCGATGTCCAAAACCCGTTGTTTATAGAACAATTGCTTTAATTCCTGGGGCTTAAAGACTTCATTGTTCTTTACATACCAGTCAAATACTCTTTGGTCATTAATGTCACTGAACTCGACGGTGTTGGACATCACGACCAATGTTTTCCCTAGAGCCTGAATCTTATCAATAAATGTACTTAAAACCGCCAGATCACCCTGATAATTATGCGTAGCGGGCATAAACTTGTTTGACAGCACCACAATATCGGCTTGATTAAACCACTCTAATCCAGAGGTTTTTTGGGCGAAACGCTGATCATTCGCTCCGATGCCAATGCCAATATATTCGAACTCGTAATGAGAGAACAAATTCATATTTTGTGCAAACACGTTATACATATCCTTACCGTGCGAATTGCCCATGATAACCACCTTGGTTTTTCCACTGCCCTGCTTAAAACGAACATTTTCGGGGCGACTGTAAATCAAGCTAACTGATTCCTCCTTCAATACGTGATTATCGAACTGTGCATCACCATACAGCTTTACCAAGTGTTCAAATCGAATCTGGTTTCTATCTGCCCGAATGAAAAGTGACAACATCAGGCCTAGTACTAATATAGTCGAACCAGCCGTAAAGAAAAACGGCAGGCTTTTAACTTTAGCTGGGTTCCTGAATCGCTTTTCAACCAAATAGTAAGTAATTATAGACAGCAAAAATGTCAGCCCAATTAATGCCAGTTTATCTTCAATAGAATAAAAAACCTTGCCTCGAACACGAGCAAACGCAAAGATGGGGTAATGCCAAAGATACAGCGAATAGGAAATAAGGCCGATACCGACAAAAGGCCTGCTTGAAAGCAATTTTGTAACCAGCTGATTCTCACGGGCACTAACGATATAGATGGCCGTAGCGAAAACCGGTATTGCCGTAATGAATCCCGGATGATGGTCGGCTAGAGTGATTATAAACATTGCCCCGACCAAACTCATTACCGACGCCGTCGCCAAAGAATTGGCTAACCATGGCCGTTTATCTATGGCCGACCCTAGACCTGCACCATGATGTTGGCAACCCACGGCCAACACCGCGCCGGCCAGCAATTCCCAAAGTCTAGTTGGCAATTGAAAAAACGAAAAGGACGGGTAGTGCTGAGTTGTCCAATGGGCGCAGAGCAAACTGATGATCAACAGTACCCACATGCCAATCAAGGTGTAGCGCTGATTACGCTTAAAAAAAAGAACAAAGAGTAATGGATAAAAGAGATAAAACTGTTCTTCTACTGCCAACGACCAAGTATGCAAGAACGGTTTTAATGCACCTGATTCGGCTCCATACTCTTGCAGAGTGACATGCCAATAAATATTCGCCACAAAGGCAATCGACGCCGCAATCGAATTAACAAAGTCCTGCAACTGAGCCGCGTATAGATATTTATAGGCGTAATAGCTCGAGACCAACATCACCAATAGCAGCGCGGGAAGCAGACGCCGAGCGCGCCGCACGTAAAAATTAGCGACGGAAAATGTACCGAATTCCGCCACTTCGTTGACGATCAGGCTGGTGATTAAAAACCCCGAAATCACAAAAAACACATCAACCCCCAGAAAGCCGCCGGGCAAAAAAGTGCCACCGGACACAGCAAACTCGGCGTGATAAATAATCACCGACAACACCGCAATGGTTCGTAGACCATCAATCTCAGGTCTATAAAAGGTACGATTAGTGCTCATAGCGATACTTGGGAGTGCACACTAAAAACCTCAATTACTTGTCGCGTGGGGTCAATCGGTTGTCGCGCTCTAAGCCTTGTGTGAACAGAATGAGGTCGTGAAACGGCTTCGCTTGCTTCGCGCTGGGAGGGATATCGGTCTTTCGCTCACGAACTTGTCGCACCCAGTGACGACCGCCTACATTTGAGTATGATATGCCACTGCTTGCCACTAAAGGCTTGGGATAGACATTGCTTTCATCAAAAATAGAACTGCCAAAAAACGGCACTTCTGGCACATTGACGTTCAACGTGTGCAATAAGCTAGGCGCTAAATTAACGCTACTTGCACCACGCGCGCTGAACCGGCTCGCATGAGCATTTGGGTGGTAGATCATCAACGGAATTTTATCTGCAAATAATTGCACATACCCAGGGGTGTCTCTCACAAGTCTGGCAAAGTCATTGCTGCCAAAGGTCGCGTGATCGGTGGTCACCACAACAATGGTATTTTTGTAATAAGGTGAGCCTTTGAAATACTCCCAAAAATTGCCAAACGCCATATCAAAGTTATGAAAAGTATCCAGCACGTAACTACTCGATTTACCGGTCGGATCAAGGTACTTAACGTCGGAATTCAAACGCACCCCGGTGTGTGTTTGAAAATTATATAAAGCGGCAAAAAACGGATCGCTGGAACTATTCTCTACGCGCGCTTCATTTTCAGTCATCCAGCGCTTAAACGATTCGACAAAACTGGTGTCATACAGAATATAGTCTTCGAGGTCAAAGCTCATTTCCGCATCATCGGGAATGTATTTAGCCAATTCTTTTGACCCATGCACATTCGCAAAGCCTGCTCTAGTTGCGACTTCATCTAAATCTGTTTTGGCAAGGGATTGCGATACAAAGAAATGAGTATCAAAGCCATTGTCAGATAAAACATGAGGCAGGCAATAATAGTTAGTATCGGCTGAGAGACGCCCGTTCGCGTATATGGAGCAAAATTGGCCACTCAAACCACGATAGGTAGCGTAACTATGACTATAATAGTCATCCACAACAATCGCGTGTTCACTAAAGTTTTCGAAGTTCGGGCTGATATCCGGAAAGTATTGAGTATATGGCTGGATAATTCTGGATGACATGCCTTCAACAAAAAAAACTATCACGTTTTTTGCTTGCCAATTTTCTTCTTTGAGAAACGTGGGCGGGCGTTCGAACTCCAATGATTTTAACAGCGGATAGTCGGTATCCGATTCGTTTAACTGAATACCAAATTCATAGGCAAACAACGCCGACTTTTCAGGCAACTCGACACTAGCTTGTTCTATCCAACGCTCGCGAAGTTTCGTTTCATATACTAATTTCAGAGTATCAACCATCGCCGAACCCGGCGCTTGATGTCGAATTGAAGCACGCCCCGAATTGTAGAAGTCGAAACGCTTGGCTGCCGCGTGGTCAGATATCCAACGCTCGTCGTTTTTGACCAATACTGCCAAAACCACCAACGCTATGGCAACAGTAGAGCGGCTACCAACTGAAGGTATGGGGCGCACAGTTCGCCGAATATTTAGCGCAGTAACAAATACCGCCATAAACACAATGACCAACCAACCCAGCTTGGTGGAATCAAAAATAAAGTCAACATGTTGGGCATTCTCTAGGGCGATTGGAGCTAAATACTCGGACGAAAATTGCAATGACGTTATTTGAGTAAATAGCGTCAGAGCATAAACGGTAAATAGCACACCTGAGAGAATACGAATCGGCCACCACACAGAAAACAACAGCAAACTACAGGCGATGACTAACAACATTTCCGAAAACACTTTGTTCAAGGAAATAAGCCAAATCAGGCCATTACCACCAACTGGCCATTGTAAGGAAATCAGCAAGCCAGCCACAAGAACAAGGCAGGTAGCGCCGAGTGCTAATACGAATTTACCGCTTAATGCTAATTGTTTAAAAGTCATTCTGTTATGCAATTTCCGCTAAACAGGCGCGATGTAAGTTGCCCTATAGTTGTCGCCTTCGGTTGCGTATTGTACGGCCTGATCAAAAAAAAATAAAAGGCAGACTCGCGAAACTCACAAACTTAAACTGGTAAGAAAGAAAAAGCCCCAGCAGACGATATCTACTGGGGCTTTTTCATTTCAAATAAATCTCAAAGATATACGCTTTTAGCCTAGATCCCCAAAACCTAGATCTCCAAACTCAAATCTCTAGAACTTAAGCCTCCAACACAACCTCATTGGCGATGTTTTGGTACTTAGGTAACTCATTGAAGTTTAAGTATTTATAAATGTCGTCAGCCACGGTGTCTATATTTTTAGCGATGTCTAAATATTCACTAACACTAGGCAATCGACCTTTAACCGCTGCAACCGCGGCCAGTTCTGCAGACGCTAGATAAACATTTGCACCGTCACCTAAGCGATTCGGGAAGTTACGCGTAGAAGTCGATACTACCGTAGAATTAGGCGCCACGCGCGCCTGGTTACCCATGCACAAAGAACAACCTGGCATTTCGGTTCGAGCTCCAGCTCGCCCAAAAGTCGCGTAGTGACCTTCTGCGGTTAACTGAGCTTCATCCATTTTAGTCGGAGGCACTATCCAAGTACGAGTTGGTGTTGGCTCGCCCATTTCATCAAACAACTTAGCCGCAGCACGGAAATGTCCTATATTAGTCATACACGAACCAATAAACACTTCGTCCACACCCACTTCGCCAGAGCCCAATACTTCAGACAAGGTTTTTGCATCGTCTGGGTCATTCGGGCAGCAAAGAATCGGCTCTTTGATTTCGTCCATATTAATTTCGATGACTTCAGTGTATTCAGCATCCGCATCAGCTTGCATCAACTCCGGATTCGCTAACCATTTTTCCATCTCAACAATTCGACGAGAAATAGTTCGCTTATCTCCATAGCCTTCCGCAATCATCCATTTAAGCATGGTGATGTTTGACGTGATGTACTCGGCAATTGAATCTTCATTTAACTTGATAGTACATCCGCCCGCTGAACGCTCAGCCGAGGCATCAGCGAGTTCAAATGCTTGTTCTACTTTTAAATCAGGCAGACCTTCAATTTCCAAAATTCGGCCGGAGAAAATATTCTTCTTGCCTTCTTTTTCGACAGTCAATAAGCCCTTTTGAATGGCGTAATAAGGAATGGCATGAACTAAGTCACGCAATGTGATTCCAGGTTGCATGTCACCAGTGAAACGCACCAAGACAGACTCAGGCATGTCCAGCGGCATTACGCCAGTTGCCGCGGCAAACGCCACCAAACCGGAACCCGCAGGAAACGAAATTCCGAGTGGGAAACGAGTATGCGAATCACCGCCGGTGCCGACCGTGTCAGGCAATAGCATACGATTCAACCATGAGTGAATAATGCCGTCACCCGGTTTTAGCGATACGCCACCACGATTCATAATAAAATCAGGTAAATTGGCATGCGTTGTTACATCAACCGGTTTTGGGTAAGCCGCTGTGTGGCAAAACGACTGCATAACCAAATCAGCCGAGAAACCTAGGCAAGCCAAATCTTTCAATTCATCACGGGTCATTGGACCAGTGGTGTCTTGTGAACCCACCGTGGTCATTTTGGGCTCGCAGTATTGGCCAGCTCGAACGCCTTCTAAACCACAGGCCTTGCCCACCATTTTTTGCGCTAAGGTATAACCTTTACCAGAATCATTAACTGGCTCAGGCTTACGGAATAAATCAGAAGCAGGAAGACCCAAAGATTCGCGAGCACGTGCAGTAAGTGCACGACCAATAATCAATGGGATACGGCCGCCGGCTTGAACTTCATCAAGCAACACTTCTGTTTTAAGTTCAAACTCAGAGATAACTTCATCGGTACCATTGCGTTTAACAACGCCTTGGTACGGATAAACATCAATGACATCGCCCATTTCCATTTTATCAACAGGCATTTCGATCGGTAAAGCACCCGAATCTTCCATGGTGTTATAGAAAATAGGCGCGATCTTGTTACCAAAACAATAACCACCGTCGCGCTTATTTGGAATATGCGGAATGTCATCACCCATGGTCCATAGCACAGAATTGGTTGCCGACTTACGCGAGGAACCAGTTCCGACCACATCACCGACATAAGCAACAGGGTGGCCTTTCTTTTTCAATTCTTCGATTTTGCCTAGAGGATCTCCATTTACATCAAAACCATCACGCGGCATTTTCAACATCGCTAATGCGTGCAGAGGGATATCCGGTCTCGACCACGCATCAGGGGCAGGAGAAAGATCATCAGTATTTGTTTCACCAGGCACCATATAAACGGTCACGGTAATTTTTTCAGCAACTTTATCCTTCGATGTGAACCACTCGGCACTGGCCCACGATTCGATTACTTGTTTAGCGTGCGCATTACCCGCATCGGCTTTTTCTTTGACATCATAAAACGCGTCAAACATAAGTAATGTGTGAGACAGGGCACTGGCCGCTTCATCCGCCAACTTTGGATTATCCAGAGCTGAAATCAGCGCTTGAATATTATAGCCACCTAACATAGTGCCCAAAATTTCGGTGGCGCGTTCATCGCTGATCAGCGGCGAGGAAGCTTCACCAACAGTTAAAGCCGCTAAAAAGCTTGCTTTAACGTAAGCGGCTTGGTCAACGCCTGCCGGCACTCGCTCGGTAAAAAGTTCCATCAAGAACTCTTCTTCACCCGCCGGAGGGTTTTTCAACAGTTCGATTAAATCGGCTACTTGAGCAGCGTCCAATGGCTTGGGTACGATACCCATTTCTGCACGTTCAGCGACGTGGGCGCGGTAGGCTTCTAACACAGTAAATCCTCAGCGTATGCGGTTAATTCTTCATGAGATGAAGTGCGGGCGTTACGTAGAATTACGAGTCAGCCCAAATCTGAGCGCGAATTTTACTATACCCAAGCACAAACTTGAAGTGCTACAATGCTTTCAAGCCCAGCTAACGGGCGAATTTTGACTATCATGAGTGTGAATAGGCGTTGAACGAAATTTCTATCGGGGTTCTTTTTTTAACCCTCGTTTTGCTGGTTTTATTATCGGCCTTTTTTTCATCGTCTGAAACGGCCATGATGGCGGTTAATCGTTACCGAATAAAAACGCGAGCTGAAGGCGGCAATCGCAGCGCGCGCTTAGTATTAAAATTACTCCAAGAGCCGGACAAACTACTCGGCACTATTCTGTTTGGCAATAATGTTGCGAATATCGCAGCATCCACGCTGGCCACCGTAATCGGCTTACGCCTATTTGGTGATGTAGGCTTGGCTTATGCGCCCATGATTTTAGTCTTTGTGGTGCTTGTGTTTGCCGAGGTAGCACCCAAAACCTTGGCGGCTCTTTATCCTGAAGTGATCGCTTTTCCAGCCGCTTGGGTATTGGCTGGCTTACAAATAGTTCTGGCCCCCGCTGTTTGGTTGGTGAAATTTTTCTCAAACGGTCTGCTGCGACTTTTTTCTGTCAGCGTTACTGCACAAAACGACGCACTCAGTAATGAAGAATTGCGTGCGGCAGTAGCAGAATCAAGTGGATTGCTCGACAATTCGCATCAAGCTATGCTCATGCGAATACTCGAAATGGAGAAAGTGACCGTCGAAGACGTAATGGTACCGCGAGCCGAAATGGAAGCCATTGACTTAGAAGACGATTGGGAAGACATCGTCGAACAGCTTGCCACCTCTCACCACACTCGTGTCCCCGTGTTTGAAGGCAGTCTCGACAATATGGTTGGCATTGCCCATATTCGTAAGATGTTTTACCTATCCCAAATGGGCGAATTCAATAAAGAAACCATGCTTGGCATGATTCGCGAGCCGTATTTCATTCCAGAAAACACGTCTGTCACACACGCTTTGACGAATTTACAAGATCGACGACGCCGTTTTGGAATTGTGGTGGACGAATACGGCGATATCAAAGGGCTGATCACTCTGGAGTTAATTCTAGAGGAAGTTGTGGGCGAGTTCACCAGTGTTGCACCAGCACTGGATGACGACATCGACCATGAAGATGGCGGCTCTTACCTAGTGAGAGGCAGCACCAACATTCGCGATATTAATCGTAAACTCGGCTGGCAATTACCCATCGAAAACGCAAAAACCATTAACGGTTTGATTACAGAGCAGTTAGAAGATATCCCTGAAGCCGCGACCTGCTTTAAACTCAATGGCTATGTCATTGAGATTGTACAAACACGCGACACCTCTGTGCATGTGGCTCGTGTTTTCAAACACTAAAGCGACATTAGTCTCAGCTGACCTCATGAAGGAGCCCGTGCTTATTAGCTCAATGAATAAATTGAGCCAGATAAGGGCTCGACTATATTAAATCAAAATAAATGCACTACAATGACCTTTTGAGGCTTGCTAGACACCAATATCTTGATATATATTCTCTGAAATAACAAATACATATAAACCAAACCGAAAGCATATTATGAATAAATTAGCGACCGCCCTTCTGATCTCTGTACTCGCTACAGTTCTTATTGGCTGCAGCAGCGGTTCAAGTGATACGGGTCAAATTCAAAGCATTTCTGGCACATTCACGGGTAGCTTTGAAAATGCTGTAGAAACTCAAGACGGCACAGCGACATTCAACCTTGCCCAAGCGGAAAATAGCAGCAACGTAACTGGCAACGCCATCTTCGACCTAGAAGGCGGAAACACTTGTCTTATAAGTGGTACAGTGGAAGGCACAGTTACTGGATTTACAGCATCATTAACGGTTAATAACGTTAACTTTCAGCTTAACATCGGCGATGACGGTAACTCTCTAAGCGGCACCTATGTCCTGAGTGGGGATGTCGATGGCTGTAGCGGCCCAACAGGAAGCGGTAGTATCACTCTCAACCGCGCCTAAGATTTAGTTTCAACGTGAAGCTACCAAGACGTTGATCTGGATCTTTTGTGATAAAAGACTCAATAAAATCGCCGTATTTACGGCGATTTTATTGTCTGTTTGCTGCTTAAGCATTACTCCGATAAAACTGCATGCGAAGACACAGCATGCAGTAACGAAAAACAAAGGTTCTTCGACTCTCTTTTTCTCATTGTCAGATCGGCACGGCTTTCCAGTAGGTGAACAACTCACGAATTTTGATTGTTCTGACAAAATCTACGCTGTCACAGAACTGTCTAATTTCAAAGGGGAAGATAAGCACGGAATCGAGTTTCGATGGATCGATCCGCATGGAGAAACACGCGAACGTACTCGCTATGATTTTTTTATGCGCAGTGAACCAACCACCAAACTTTGGGCATGGTTGGAGCTTTCAAGAGCAAAAGGCGCTGGCATGATTCAATGGCTAAACCCGGCGGCAGGCTTAGAAGAATTCATTGGAGAATGGAAACTCGAACTGCTATTGGATGGAAAAACCATCAACAATGATCATTTCGAAGTTAACTGCTGATTCCTCTAAACGCGCTTACCAGGCAATGATTTTGTCGACTTCTTAGCGACATCATTTCGAACATAAATCGGCTTGAAACTAGTGACTTCAGTTAATTCATTTGCCACAAACTTTTCATTCGCAAGCGTTAACAGAGCGACGGCACTCGGGTAGATTTGCGAAGCTTCAACAATGCCATTTTTCCGAATTCCTTCACTGACTTCATCCCAATACTCTGACCAAGCATTGCCGACTAAATGGAATCTAGGCTGCGAGCACGCTATTTGACTTGGAGCACCTACCACCAATTCGCTCTCCAGCTTCACGCTTTGACTTTGCATGCTAAATTCAGCCCAATAAACTTCACCCATTCGCGCATCAATGCCGGCCAATATCGATGTCGAACTTGTCGAACCTGTCGAAAAATCCGCAGCGCTTGCCAACGATTGAGCCAAAACAGCGAGCGAGGAGATACCAATCATTTTACAGCCAGCGCCATAAGCAAGCCCTTGCGCTACCCCCACTCCAATTCGTAGGCCAGTGAAAGAACCCGGCCCCTGCCCTACGGCGACCGCATCAAGCTCACTCACTGTTAGTCCTGCCTCACTTAGCAACTGATGAACCATACCCAATAGCACGCCCGAATGAATATTGTTACCAACTTCGTGCAAATCGATAATAGCGCCTTGATGTGATAATGCCACTGAACATGCCGAGGTCGCGGTTTCAATAGCAAGAATCGTTGGGCTAAGCTTCGAGGTACTCATAATTGAATTGCCTGTTTATCACTTGATAGCTGAACGGCTTGCACGACTATCATCAATCTATTCATAATTAGTCAGAGCTAGTGTCAGCCGCAACAGCTAGCCGTTCTAGAAAGGCACAAACCTTAGTTCGATCGGCTGTTCTTCGCATTTCAGGCAAACTGTTTAAAAACGTTCGACCGTAGTGAGTTGTTCGAAGGCGACCGTCACAAATCATTAATAAACCCTTATCGCTTGAACTACGAATCAAACGACCAGCGCCTTGGCGCAGCGTAATCACCGCGCGCGGAACCTGGTACGTCATGAACGGATTTTCGCCCGATGCTTGCATGGCATTTAAGCGGGCTTTAATAACCGGGTCAAACGGCGATTCAAAAGGTAGTTTATCAATGATAACGCATCGCAATGCATCACCGGGCACGTCAACCCCTTCCCAGAAGCTCATGGTACCCAGTAATACGGCATTATCTTTTTCGACAAATTCTCGCAACAACTCGCGCTTACTGGTATCTCCCTGAGTTAAAACATTGAACTTCGTTTCAGAGTCTTTGGTCTCTTCATACAAGCGTTCTTCAAAGTTTTGCATAACCCTAAAACTGGTAAACAGCACAAAAGCACCGCCTGCACTGGCGGTGAGCACCGGTAATACTTCATCAAATAGGGCGTCGGCGAAAGCATCATCCTTTGGTGCAGGCATGCCTTCTGGCACGTATAACACCGCCTGATTAAAATAATCAAAAGGGCTGTCCCAAGTTTTCTCTTGGCAATCATTTTGCAAACCAACTAATTGCTGAAAATGATTGAAATCTCCATCAACCGAGAGCGTTGCCGAGGTAAACACTCTGGCTTGTTTATTATTGCCAAAATAATTACTGAGCTCGTTACCGATATGCAAAGGCGTTTCATGAATTCGAAAGGTTCTACGAGACACCTCTACCCACCTTATAACATCGTCATCACCATCATCCGCCGCAATCCGCTCGCACTCTTGAGCCAACTCTAAGGCTCGCTCGTGGCAACGAGCCAACGCTTCGCCGGCCACGGCGGCTTCTTCAAGTAGCTCAGAAAAGGCGGTAAGTTTAGCGGCCAATGCACTTAGTTTTTTCGGCAGATTCGGAATCTCATCCACCAGTTCAGGCCAAGACACGCGACGCTCATTCAACCCTAAACTCAAACGGTAATCTGCAGTAAGCTTATCAAGTGCATCCGCTTCGGGAATTAAACTTCTTATTAAACTTTTCTCCTTTAACTCAGCTGCGCGTGTATCAGCCACCAACTCCATAACTTGCCAGGAACTAAAGCTTTGGCCTAAAAAGTTTGATGCTATATCGGGGATTTGATGTGCCTCATCAAAAATCACCGTATTAACCTCTGGGAGTAACGCTCCGAAGCCATCATCTTTCAAAGATTTATCAGCGAAAAACAAGTGATGATTCACCACAATCACATCGCTCTCTAAAGCCGCTTTACGCGCCTTATTAACATAACAGTCTTCGAAGTAGCTGCAATTAGACCCAATGCAATTATCAATGGTTGACGTAACCGAGGGCCACAATCGAGAGTCCTCAGGCACGTCACTAAGGTCACCGATATCGCCAGAACTAGTTCGAGGCAACCATGCCGTCAGTGTTTCGAGTTCATGCAACTGAATTTTATCCATTCGGCGCGCATCACCGCGCGCGGCCGCCATCCTGTGCAAGCATATATAATTACTTCGCCCTTTAAGAAGGCTGACTTTCGAATTCAGCTTAAGACTTTTAACAACGGTCGGAATATCTCTGTGAAACAGCTGTTCTTGCAGGTGCTTAGTTCCCGTTGACACCAAGGTGGTTTTACCTGACATCAAAGCCGGAACCAAATAAGCAAACGTTTTTCCCGTACCGGTACCCGACTCGGCTAGTAAAGTTGCTTTGGAGTCGATTGTTTGCTCGATGGCTTCGGCCATTTGAACCTGAGCTTCTCGCACCGTGAAATTGGGTATGGCATCTGCAAATGCCCCGTCTACTCCTAAAATTTCTGCGGCACTTTGTCCATCGTATAGATCATCCATTTTAACAGTCAGGGCTAATCGCCAATCACTCAATCAATGTTACGACTTGCATTTAGCTGAATCTTGGTTTCAGCGGCGCATTGACTCAAGGCGGTGCCCCAATGAGGCAATGAAACACCAAATGCCTCAAGCAGTTTTTGCGTATTAAGCACCGAGAATGCCGGTCGTTTTACTGGAGTTGGGTATTCAGTACTGGGGATTCCGTTTACTGACATATGCGTAACTTCATTTTCCACGAAGATTGCTTTAGCAAAATCAGCCCATGAAGTCTGGCCTTGACAGCTAAAGTGAAACACACCTTGTTGTGCTGTGGTTAAGCCCTTTTGATCAAGCACAATATCGACGATCTGCTTAGTCGCTGAGGCAATACTGCCAGCATAAGTGGGTGAACCAATTTGGTCGTTAACCACACTGAGCGTGTCTCGTTGCTCGCTTAAGGCCAACATCGTTTTGTAAAAATTTTTGCCTTGATTTGAATACACCCAAGCCGTACGGAGAATAATCGCCGGCGCCCCGCTTTGTTGAATCGCTTGCTCACCTTGCAACTTACTTTTACCGTAAACACCATTGGGCTCAACTATGTCGTCTTCGCTGTAAGCTTGTTCAGAATCGCCTGAAAAAACATAGTCAGTTGAGTAATGAATCAGCGGGGTGTCGGTATTTTCACAATACCGCGCTATTTCTGAAACCGCATCGCGATTAATTGCATAGGCCTGCACTTGATCCGTTTCAGCTGCGTCAACCGCAGTATAGGCCGCGGTATTTATAATAATTTCAGGGGCGTATCGTTCTAAGGCACCATAAATTAATTCAGTCGACCTTAGATCAAGAACGTCGCTACCCGCCACAACAATCTGGTAAGGCTTTTCAACATCAGTATTCGAGCGTATAGACGAACTTTGCGAAAAGACCTGCTGTAAATAGGTAGCAACTTGACCGTTTTTTCCCAGAATAAGAATGGTTGACATGATTATCTCGCTCTCTACACTGACAGCGCAGGTAGATCTATCAAACGTTGTCCAAGCTCATCCTTGCCCGATAACAAGGGTGATTCTACTGGCCACTCAATTCCAATGTCGGGGTCGTTCCACAACAGGCTACCCTCTTGCTCAGGTTCGTACAAAGAGGTGCATTTATAAACCACCTCTGCAGTATCGCTGGTGACGACAAAACCATGTGCAAAGCCTTCGGGCACATACAGTTGCTGCTTATTTTCATCGTTCAAAACATAACCAACCCATTGACCGAAGGTCGGCGAACCAGAACGAATATCCACGGCGACATCAAATATTTCACCCTGTACAACTCGAACCAACTTGCCTTGCCATTGTGGGCATTGATAATGTAATCCACGTAAAACACCTTTACTCGACTTTGAATGATTGTCTTGAACGAAGCTTGCAGGCAACCCCAAATCAATGGCTTTCTCTTGATTATAGGTTTCCATAAAAAACCCACGATCGTCGCCAAATATTTGAGGCGTGACCAATAGCACGCCCTCAAGTTTGCAGGTATCTACTTTCATTAAACACTAAAAAAAGACTAAAACAGTTGATTGGTCGGTGATTGTATCGCGAGGCTTGTACGCAAGAAAGGTATTTCCAAGACAAGACCGATATTTATTTAACCGCTTGTATTAACCTTAGTCAGCTAATCTAGCAACGCGCTCTGCCAAGTAGGACAAGAACACTCACTCTAACTTACGGCTCATCTCTTATTTACAACAAGCCCTGCCGGCTTGATGATTTCACCTCTGAACTCCACATCATCGGCGTTATGATTAAACACAAATTCATGACTCTTAGTTTGACGCTTTCTCACACCTTCGGGCATCTGTTCACATTCCACACCAGCTGTATCAGCAAGTTTCGCTAGTATCTGTGCCAAACCGGCTTCGTCTGGCCAAGCACCTAGATAGTGCTGCTTATCTTTTGCTACCAATACCGGCGAACCATCTTCTAAGGTTTCAATAACCTTGGCTGAGGTCTCTAAGGACTCGAACCAGGTGTGTATCGCACCGCCACCGGATAATCGACGAGCCGAGCTAGGCGGAAATGTTTCCACATAATCGATTGTGCAATCCAACCCGTCAATCGCCGGCGGCAAGGGGTTTGGTATCTTAAAATTTTCATCTCTGGAGCCCGAGCGCGGGCCCACCATCACCACGCCATCATGAGCCTTGATGAGACCTCTCAAATGAGGTGATAAATCAAAAAGACCTGGAATCAGCACAAGCTTATAGCCGTTCAAACTCTCTCTATCGGGTCTAATAATGTCGACGGTCATACCCAGCCGCCGTAAACCACGGTAAAACTCAAACACTATTGCAAACGCATCGAACCCCTCACCTTGTGGCTGCGTGCCCCATGCCCAACATGACTCGTAGTCAAACACTAAAGCAACAGGGGCTTGTTGCACCTCAATATCGCCCAACTCAATAATTTCTTTATAGACCTGCTCGACCTCCGGATACGTTGCCGACCTTTCTGAGTCTGGGCGCAATAGCCCAGCGTGCATTTGTTCTTGCGCAAACGGGGCTTGTCGCCAGCGAAAGTAACACACAGCCTCGGCTTCATGCGCGATTGCTTCCCATGTCCATAAGCGAACCATGCCTGGCAATGGTGCCGGGTTATAAGGGGCCCAATTCACCGGCCCGGGTTGCTGTTCCATCACCCACCATCGACCTCGCCCAACCTCGCGATAAAGATCATGGTGCAAGGCTTGTAAATCTGGGTCACCCTGCCGCTCAAAGCGTTGCTGCCACTCGGCGGATGCGCCACAGCGATCCACCAAAAAGCCAAGTGGGTAGCTATCCCAGCTGGCAATATCCAAATCATCGCCAACTTGGTAGTGATCGAACTCAGTGATTCGCCCCATGTAATTGTGGATCAGCGGCTTATCACAGTGCTTACGCACCGCTTCAACCAGAGCTTTGTTAAACAGCACTACTTGATCACTGGAAAAGCGCCGGAAATCCATGACATGTGCGGGGTTAGGCTCGGTGACCGTCAAGTTCGGAAGATCCACTTCACTAAACTCGCGATATTCCATCGACCAAAACACATTACCCCACGCCTCATTAAGCGCAGTGATATCGCCGTACTTTTCTTGAAGCCATTTGTAAAAAGCGGTGCGCGCGACCTCGCTGTAAGAAATAATGGTGTCATGGCATCCGTATTCATTGTCTAACTGCCAAGAGTGGACATGCTCGTTGTTAGCGTAGCGCTCGGCCATCAGTTCAGCGATTTTTGCCGCCTCAGCGCGAAACCCAGCGTGACTAAAGCAGTAATGACGACGAGAACCAAACTTTCGAGGCGCACCGTTAACATCGACGGCAAGCATGTCTGGATACCGATCAAGCATCCACCGCGGCGGTGTCGCCGAAGGCGTCCCCAAAACTACTTTTAGACCTTGACTGCCTAAAGTATCAATTGCCCTATCTAACCACTCCCAAGTGTATTTCCCTGGATTGGATTCAAGCTTTGACCAGGCGAATTCGCCAATTCGGACCAGTGCTAGGCCTAGGTTCGACATTCGTTTAGCGTCTTCGAGCCAAACATCTTCTTGCCAATGTTCAGGATAGTAACAAGTGCCTAATACAGGTTTCATAAAATTGCTCTAGTCAAAGTTGTGCTTCGATGTGCTCTACGCTCACCACCCATTAATATTATTAATATCACAATTAAAGCCACATCACCTAAATAGCTTTCATCGTTTTAGGATAAGATTAACAATATTGCCACCCAAGCAGTCACTATAGACCAAAACACAAAAATTCGAATGAGTAACGAGTCACACGTAACCAAAAGCAGTCGATTTATTGCAGGAGATTGGGGCACCAGTAGGTTGCGGCTCTACTTGTGCGAGTACACATCTACTCAGTCACGCATCCTCGAAACTCGTTTTGGCCCTGGCATCAGTCAAATTGACGGCGACTTCGAAGAACAGTTTTTTGAACTAGCAGATGACTGGCTAGGCGAACCTGCAACTCCCCCAGTGTTACTTTCTGGCATGGTTGGTTCAACAATTGGCTGGAAAGATGCACCCTACTTATCCTGCCCTGTAAGCACCGAACAAATCGCCGACGGGCGCATCACATTCGAGGCACGCGGTGTTGAGTTTTCTATCCTCGCAGGTTTACGCAACACTAACCCACTTGGTTCGCCCGACTTGATGCGTGGCGAAGAACTGCAATTACTGGGTTGGCTGCGCTCTCAAGCCACTAGTCCCCCTCGACAGCTGTTTGCCTTGCCCGGCACCCATAATAAATGGGCGCTCTGTAAAAACGGCGAGGTCTCAACATTTCTAACCGCCTATACCGGAGAATTATTTGCTCTCCTACGCAACCACAGCATCCTAATTAGCGATTCAAGTGAATTCCGCTTTGATGAGCAAGTATTTTTGCAAGGTGTCAAGACAGCGAGCAATATGGATGATGCGCAACTGATTCACACATTATTTAGTACGCGGGCTAAACAGGTTGTCGGGGACATAGCCGCCGAGGACGCCCTTTCGTATTTATCTGGTTTAATTATTAGTGCTGATATAAGCGGTGCCTTAGCATTATTCAAAGACTTTGATAGCCTCACTATTATTGGAGAAAGTTCCTTGTCCAAACACTATGAATTAGCGGCCAATCATTACGGCGTTTCAGTTGAAACCTGTGACCCCTCCGCCATTGCGATCGCGGGGTTCGCGGCTATTTATCAACAGATTTTTGCAAGACATTGAGTGTTTAGCGCGGCACAATGTCTGTAGAAACACTAACTAAAGCCACAATCACCATAAAATGAGGCAGAAATGAGTTCCACCCTTGAAACTTGGCTAGCTAAAATCCCGGTAGTTTCGATCATACGCGGTGTAACGCCTGAAGAGGTAGTGGAAATTGGCACCGCAATATTTGAAGCTGGCGTTGGCATAATTGAAGTACCACTTAACTCGCCTAGACCTTTTGAAAGTATAGAAAATTTAAGTACCGCATTAGGTGGCCAATGCGTGATTGGCTGCGGCACCTTACTCACTGCAGAGGATGCAAAACGTGTGGCCGATGCCGGCGGCCAAATTGCCGTAACACCAAATACAAACCCAGCCATCATCGGCCGCTGCATTGAACTCGGCATGACTCCGATGCCCGGCTGGGCGACGCCTTCGGAAGCATTCGCGGCATATCATGCTGGTGCAAGATATCTAAAGTTGTTCCCCGCCGGCACTTATGGAGCCGGCCATGTAAAAGCCGTTAAAGCCGTGCTTCCGTCAGACGCAAAAGTATTAGCGGTCGGCGGCGTGGGCGCCCATAATTCCGCTGAATGGCTGAATGCTGGTGTCGATGGGTTTGGTATTGGCAGCGAAATATACAAGCCTGGTAGCAGCGCAACCGAAGTGTATCAACGCACCAGCGAAATTGTAGAGTCAATAAGTCTTGTTCTGTCCGCAAACTCAGGCCAAGCAAACTAATTATGAAGTTGATTGACACAATAAAAGTGCATAACGAGCTTGGCGAAGGCATTATTTGGGATCACGCTCGTCAACTAGCATGGTGGACGGATATTCTGCAAAAGAAACTCTATCAGTATGACCCTCTCACCAAAACACTCCATGAGTGGGACACGCCAGAACGCTTGTGTTGCTTTGCGCCTGTTAAAGACAATGAAAAACTAATTTGTGCATTTGAATCCGGTTTTGCATTTTATGAACCCCGCACAGGCGAGATTGATTGGGTTTCACGCCTAGAGCAAGACAACCCTGGCACTCGTTTCAACGATGGTCGAACAGATAGGCAAGGTCGTTTATGGGCCGGAACAATGGTCGAAGACAAAGATAAAGCGACCTACAAAGGCAGTCTATATTGTCTTCATGCCGACCTAACAGTAAGCAAAACAATCAGCGGCCTTTCAATCACCAACAGTTTGTGTTGGAGCCCAGATGGCACTACGCTTTACCACACCGACACACCAACACGCACGATCATGAAATACCCTTTCGACACCACAACAGGCGCTATCGGCGAGGGG
>CAZEXS010000007.1:23121-25111 GCA_964516915.1 uncultured Gammaproteobacteria bacterium | reverse complement strand
TGGTATTTCAAACTGACATAACAGGCCTAAAGGAAGAGAGTTTCATTGAGCAAGTTAAGAACGCGGTAAGTTATGGGCGTTAGACAAACTCATTCAAAATCAGGTCCTCGCATCACTTAATCTACCTCCAGTTTACTCAACTAGTAAATAACCAATGAACGCCGGTATAAACTCTAACTCAGACAAATCAACCACCAGCCACATAGCCGGCCTAGACGTACTTCGTGGGCTCGCCATATTGCTGGTGCTTTTGTATCATTGCACACCCGACGACAACCCCAACTTGGGGCTGTCAGCGCTCATCTTTAAAATTGCCGCCCTCGGGTGGGGTGGAGTTGACCTGTTCTTTGTTCTGTCAGGTTTTCTAATATGTCGAATGCTGATTACGCTTAGACAACGAGGCCTGCCTTTTTCGATTTTCTTTTGGAATCGCTTAATTAGAATTGTTCCCATTTACTATCTAGTATTGATATCCACATTCTTAATCTCACCAGTCGTTCTGAACATTGAAGCTCCGTCCTTTTCCGATACCTACCAGTTGTGGTTCTACGTCAGTAATTTAGTAAACCTCGACAACAGCGAATACTATTCGGTCGATCTCAGCATTGGGCATTTCTGGAGCCTAGCACTGGAGATGCAATTTTACGTTGTATTTCCAATCTTGCTTACCTTATTGCCAACCCATAAACTACCAGTAGCACTTAGTCTTATCTGGGGCAGCGTTGTTTCATTTAGAGTCTATGCGATTTACTCAGGCCAACATCCAGACATTACGTTCGGACACAGCCTTTATCGCAGCGATGGCTTAATAGTAGGGGCACTGATTGCAGCGCTTACTATTACTAAGGCAAGCCTTAATTTTTGGCGAATATTAGGTTTTGTCGCTGCGATCTACATAGGCTATGTGGTGTGGTATGGCCTGGCCTCGAGTATTTTTAAAGAAGCACCTAATTTTTACTTACACCGCGCAGCACTTCCGGCTGCCATCAGCGCCTTAACTGGTTGTGTATTAATTAGTATTTTGGTTGGCAAAAGCTCCGCACTCAGCAGACCGTCGCTCCACCTACCGTATAAAATTTTGGCGTTCTTTGCGAAATATAGTTACGGGATCTACGTCTATCACTTCCTTTTCAATAACTATTTGGAGGCCATACTAATACCAGTGTTGAGTGCATACCTACCCACATCAAATCACGTAGCATTTGCCTATTTTTTAGTACAAGTCGCGCTCTCAAGCGCAATCGCCGTGATTAGCTTTCATACAATCGAAAAGTACTTTTTATCCAAAAAAATACGATACTAAATCAACCCAAGCTCTAGACTTTGATTTAAGCAACTTTGAACCAGAACCGAATAAACTAGAACTACAAAGAGTCTTTATATTCTTGCAGCTTAGACTCCCATTGATCACCAAAGAAAATCTTACAGGCCTCTTTTAAACCTGGCGCATCTATGATGTCCTCATCGCGCACGACCTGAGTAATTTTAGAACGCCGACGCAGAAAATCTTCTAGCTTCGTAACCATTTCAAATCGCGCCGTGTGTTCTATTTCACAACGTAAATATTCCGCATCTTTCATTAGTCGCTCAGCTTGACGTGAGTCTTGACGTATATCTTCCAACAACTCCAGAGCATTTCCCCCGTAACGACGCCATAAGCGTTGTGTGAGTGGCTCTGACGAACCGACAACGGTGTGTGCATCTAGATCTATTAATTCAGCCTGATGATAGAACTTATCTTTCACACTGTCGTCGTCTTCACCGTACCATTTGTAATCGGGGTATCTCAGCTCAACACCCATTTCTTGTACGTACTCGGAAATTTCATCGCCAACATTAATACAATCCGTTGTCTTACCGCCAAAAATACTCAGGTGCTTGTCCTGCGCATTCACGTCAACAGCATGTTTGCGTGACAGTTTAACCCAATCCGCAACGCCATCGCCGCCCTTCTGAGCCAAGGGCCTAACACCGCAACGTTCGGCAATAA
>CAZEXS010000007.1:0-23021 GCA_964516915.1 uncultured Gammaproteobacteria bacterium | reverse complement strand
ACGCCATCGCCGCCCTTCTGAGCCAAGGGCCTAACACCGCAACGTTCGGCAATAACATCAGCCTCAGTGACTGGCTCATCGAGGTTCAACAAGGCGTTAATATTCTTAAGCACAAAAGCCCTGTCCTCTTGCGTTACCGTTACGTCAGGGCTATCGACCTGGGTGTCAGTAGTGCCTACGCAGGTTTTGTTACCCATGGGTATTACAAAAAACAGTCGCCCGTCGCTGGCAAAAAAGGTCAGTATTCGGCTTTCTTGCGTAACTCGGTCAATGATTAAATGAATACCTTTTGAAAACAGATGCCGATGTTCAGTTTTCTGCTCGGACAATTCATTATGATGATCAACATAGGGCCCACAGGCATTAATCAGTACTTTAGAGCGAATCTCAAATGTTTCACCCGAAATATTGTCGGTGGCTTGCACACACCACAAACCATCTTTACGAACCGCATCGGTTGATTCAACATAGTTAACTGCGTCACAGCCATTGTTCATCGCTGAGCGGACGAAATTAAAGACAAACCGCGCGTCATTGTCATACAGATACGCGTCCGAGTATTCAAAGCCGCCTGCCGCATTGTCCGTATTTATAACCGGCTCACGGCTTTTTATTGTCGCTACCGTCATATAGTCCGGCGACTGCGTGAAGAAGCGCCCGATAATCCAATAAAACAAGGTGCCTAAGTAGACAAACCAAGAAGGAAACCGAAAACCTTTTTCGATTGTTGTTAAAAAGCGAATCTCTTTCACCGTTGACGGGTAACTGCGCATTAAATGGTTTCGACTCTTGCACAGATTGTTAACCAGAAAGTACTCATGTGACTCAAGGTATTTGATCCCGCCCCACGCCAAATTTGAGGAGTTAGAACTGGTCAAACCGGCAAAATCGCCCTTATCGATGAGAGCTACTGAACCGCCTTTAGCCGATAAAGATGCAGCCGACACGGCACCATTAACACCGCCGCCAATAATCAGGGCATCGTAAACGTGGTCAGAACGCTTTAATCGTTGGATATTACTTGTACGTAGATTCATCAATCGAAGAAGAAAATGGCAAAATTAGCGATACTCAAGCATTGTAGATTATCAAGCGCCGCAATAAATTCTGAGTGCAAGATAACACAAAGAATTAGGATGTTGGACAGGATGACAAAATCATCCGATAAAAAGTCGAGATCAAGCAAATCAACTCAGTTCATCTGGCAGAATTAAGTTCCGTACAGACTAGGCTATCAAAAGTAATGAACGTGCTTATGCATTTTAAACCCTTGCTGTGCCTATTTGGCCCAATATACTCACTTTACAGGGCTTGCAGTTGCCCAAGCATGTTGCCAGACAACCTCCAAAAGACTTAGAATGCTTGTTCGCACTCAAAATAGCGTTACACCTACCGAATTAGAGGCTCCATAATGTTTAGCACGGCAATGTTCAACACATCTCAGAAAAACCAGCGTTCTGCGCTCTTCACATCTAGTGCTTTCTTAGTTGTGGCACTAATATCAGTCAGCATAGGCTCTGGGGAGGCATTTGCGCAACGCGGCAAATCATCATCAAACATAGAAGCAGTGGTATCGCCAGATCTGAAATCCAGTAATATCACTAAAATTGCTGTTGAGTCGTTCACGATAAACGGTTCAGACCAGAAAAACAGCAGTATTGCCGACATCATCAACACCAAACTGTTTAGCACTGGCAAGTATCGCCACGGCAATCGATCTCAAGGTGATGAAATTGGAAAACTATTGGCAGAAGAGCTTCAATATCGCGATCAAGCACTTGAGATACTCGGTGTAGATGCGCTAGTACGTGGCACCGTAACATCTTATGAAATGATGTCTCTGGGTGACCGGTCGGTGCCCTCAATCGGGTTCAGTATCAAATTGGTTTCACTGAGTAACCTAGAAGAGCTTTGGACTTTGTCGGCTTCTGGGGTTGGTAAATCTGGTCAAAATGTTGGCATATTTGCCTCGGAACTCGCCTCACAAGCCATTGGTCGCTTAGTAGACGAATGGCTCACAGTGGGCGACCGCACAAGCGTTAACCTTCCTAAGCCTAATGTCCAACGAATTACTGGCGGGAGAAGCAAAGCCACTCTCGAAATAAACCCAATGAAACCAGACCGCTATTCCGGCTTTGCTATTTACCGAAGTAACAGCAAAAACGGCTCATATCAATATGTAAAAACGCTTAGAAACAAAAAGAGCTCGCGACCACTTAAATTCATCGATAAAAAGTTGGCCTCGGGCAAACAATATTTCTATCAAGTGTCGGCTGTCGCAACAACTGGACTATATGGGCCTACCTCAGATCCACAGTCCGTCACGGTTGATTAACTTAACTACAGCCTTAGAATGTTAAAAATCATTTGCGCGTCATTGCGCAACTCAGGAAGTTTGTTGCTTTTGCTGTGCGGCCTTTTTTGCTTGGCAACGTCATCGTTAGCGCAATCCGAGAAATACGTCACGCTTATTTTAGAAGTCGATGAGTCAATTAGTTTTGACCTAGCGAAAGCGAAGAAAAACATCAGTTCAATTTTAGCGGCCAACGGTATTGCGTCTCGTGTCGTGCAGAATAAAAATGGCCAACGATCAATTGAACTGACACAATTCTTAGCTGGCGAGTCGGCCAAAATCACGGCCCGCATCTCGGCTGGCACCATTATTGAAGGTGCACACTTTTCATCTTTTCCGGTCACAGCCGACATCTCAGTTCAAGCAGCTAATCGCAGCGCTGGACTGGGGCCGCTGATTTCGAGGGCGCGCGCGCAACATACAAATAGTATCGAAGGTTGGACCAGCGCAATCACCAAAACGCTCAAAAAAGGTCTCAATCAAATCGGCAATGAAATTGCACAGTTTGAACCACTCAAGCTCGATCAACAGGACGACAAAGGCGTCGACAGTCTGGCATCGAGCAACAACAATCCAACGGTTGAAGGTTCACAGCAGCAACTGGCGGCAGGCGCAGCCATTAATTCCACTCCAAATAACAGTTCGGACGCAGGCGATCTTCAAAGTAGCGCGCCCAACACAGATCCAAGTCCGGACCGAAGCCAAGACAAAAAAAGAGATCAGGTCGATTTGACGCAATGTGACAAATCAACAAAGCGATCTACTTTGATGATCTTACCGAGCTCAATTGTCAATAGAGGCGACACTTTGAACATCGTGTCCTGCTATCGCACCTATACCGACGATGACCAACAAGTACGAATAAAAACAACAATAGAGTCTAAGAGTGATACTAAGAAAGCGTTACTCAATAGCGAAGACTTTGTATTAGCATCGGGTTATTGGAAATCAACCTTTAATTTTGATGTTCCCTCAAGCATAACCCCTGGAGACTACACATTAGCTCAGACCATTTATCGGCAGGGGCGCGTGGAATACTTAAAGCTCGATATAACCATTCAATAAAAGACACTTCTACTTATTAATTAGGCGCCTTGGTAGTTAAATCCAAGCTGTTTACTTAAATAAATAGAACCAATAAAAAAGCCCTGCTCTAATAAGAGCAAGGCTTTTTTATTGGCGTCCCCAAGGGGATTCGAACCCCTGTTACCGCCGTGAAAGGGCGGTGTCCTAGGCCTCTAGACGATGGGGACGTCTGTGACTGAAGACAGTCTGCGGCGCATTATATTGAGTTGAATTAAAATTTCAACTTTTAAATGGCCTAATTCCTTCACTTTCACTTGTCGTCTGAGCCAGCTCACTCAACATTGAATTTCTTCAATAAAGCTCTCAACGCAGGAAGCTCAGCTTCCGTTCGCGTAGCGAACTCCGCGAATGAACTGGTGGAGCTAGGCGGGATCGAACCGCCGACCTCTACACTGCCAGTGTAGCGCTCTCCCAGCTGAGCTATAGCCCCAGACCTCGAAGGAGCGCGCATAATATGCCCACCACAGAATTTGGTCAAGCACTAATTTGGGTTTTTTTGGCAATTCTCAGAAATGACTTCGCGACTGAATATATACGCCACAATTCGGCGGTATTTAAGCAAACTGCTCAACTAAGTACTGCCTAATGCATGATATCCTCGTACGTGATTTGGATACGAAGCAAATCCATCATAAATCACGTTGTCCTGTTAAATCGCTATTGATATTATGCATACCATATAGAGGACTGGCGTCAAAAAATTCACTAACTATTAAGATCGTATTACATTAAGACCGTATTACTTAGATGATCTCCTTAAATTGATCATTTAGCTCTTCAACAGCGCTTGGAGCGCAGTAAGTTACTCCTCGTTAATATTCACTAACCAAGGTTTAAATCACACATGTCTCAAATGACTTTTAGCTCGTTTCGCAATAATTTCTTGGGAAGCTCAGCAGACTGGTACAAAAATACCATCATTGCATTTCTGATCATTAACCCGATCATCTGGTTTTCCGGCCTACACTTCATTGCAGGTTGGGTACTAATAGGCCAATTTATTTTCACCTTGGCCATGGCGCTAAAGTGTTATCCATTACAACCTGGCGGGTTAATTGCCTTACAAGCCATAGCCCTTGGTATGGCCTCACCGGAGTCGGTGTATCACGAAGTTGAAGCTAACCTGAAAGTAATACTGTTACTGGTCTTTATGGTAGCAGGCATTCATTTTATGCGTGATTTGCTTCTTTATACTTTTACCAAGCTACTAATAACGGTTAAGAACAAAATAGCACTCTCGTTTCTATTTTCATTCGCCGGTGCTTTCCTCTCGGCATTTTTAGACGCGTTAACCGTTACCGCGGTTCTAATAAGCGTTGGTGTTGGTTTTTACGGTGTGTACCACCGAGTTGCTTCAGGAAAGAAGTTTGACGAAGATCATGACCACTCTGGCGATGACGGTATACATGAATACAGCAGGCAAGATTTGGAAGATTTCCGAGCGTTTCTAAGAAGCCTAATTATGCATGGCGCCGTGGGCACAGCGCTTGGCGGAGTCTGCACGCTGGTTGGCGAACCGCAAAATTTGTTAATTGCTGAAAAAGCCGGGTGGCAGTTTATGGAGTTCTTCTGGCGCATGGCACCGGTTACGATGCCAGTGCTTGTCGCGGGCTTGCTGACTTGCATTGTGTTGGAGTATACCGGCTGGTTTGGGTACGGCGGCAAACTGCCTAAAGAAGTGCGATCTGTCTTGTCTGAATTTGACGCTGAACAGGAGGACAAACGAGGTGGTCGTGAGAAAGCTCAACTGGTAATTCAAGCGCTCGCCGGGCTGGTATTGATCGTCAGTTTAGCCTTACATGTTGCGGAAGTCGGTCTAATCGGCCTGATGGTTATCGTCTTGTTGACCGCTTTCAACGGCGTAATTGAAGAGCACCAAATTGGCCATGCATTTGAAGAAGCCTTGCCATTCACCGCATTGCTGGTTGTGTTTTTCGCCGTAGTGGCGGTTATCCACGAACAACACCTTTTTCAGCCTGTCACTGATTTAGTGCTCAGCATGAGTGTGGAAGCGCAACCGCTTGTGATGTTTATTGCCAATGGTGTTTTATCGATGATTTCAGACAATGTGTTTGTGGCCACGGTCTACATCAATGAAATGGCGGCGGCACTCAAAAATGGCGTTATTTCAAGAGAGCACTTTGAGGTAATGGCTATTGCAATCAATACCGGAACAAATTTACCCAGCGTCGCAACACCTAATGGGCAAGCGGCATTTTTGTTCCTATTGACTTCTGCCTTGGCGCCACTGATTCGTTTATCGTATCTGAAAATGGTAGCGATGGCTTTTCCATACACCATCGTACTTAGCTTGGTGGGCGGCGCCGCGATTGTAATACAGTTTTAATACTGCGGTTCAATCACCAGAACGTCAACGATTCTGGAAAGTACTTCGCCTCAAGAACTAAAAATAACTAAAAGGTGTTATGAGTTCTTGGGGCGATTTTTTTTAATCCTATCCCTTAAGCCCGATCGTACGGCTTTAAAACCAACGTACAAGCGTGCCGCCCAATAACCCAGCGATGCCCTGTCTACAGGCATCACCGAGGCTATCTCGAGCTTATCTAAGCCATTGGCGCCTTTAAACAGTAAAAAGTCCTGCGTAGCGTGAAATGCACCCCGACAAGGCTTTGCTTTAGTGTCGATGGTAAATAACTCGCCGCTTTCATCTCTTAGAAAATTACTCCAGGTCGGGTCACCATGTCGAAAGCCTGAGGCGTGCATTTGGTTCAGGAATTTAATGATATCGTCCATGTCTTGCTCATCACAGGAGCTTCCTTGGCGATACTCATAGCACATCCAAGAATCGACAATTTGACCGTTACGCCGTTTTTCAAGCGCAAACAAAGGGGTAACACTTTGAATGCCTGCATTTTTAAGCTTGGCAAGATTTTCGATGGTAGCGGCCGCCTCGCCAGCAACCAACATGCTCGACAAACGTGACAGTCTTCGTCGATGTTTGTCGACCGGTCGTTTGGCAACCACTTCAAGGCTACGCCCCAGAGCGCGCTCTATCATGACCATATTGCCGCATTTAACTAAGCTGCGATGATTGTCTTTTAAGGTGACCGGCAAAGATTCCAACTGCGAAATCAAGCTCTCAATGCTGCTTGCTTTAGTGAGAGCCTCTGCCAAAACTGGTTGCTGCTTAACATCACATAAACATGCCCAGCTCTGCTGGGTAGAAACCTTATCCAAGATAGATTGCTGTGACATTGTGCATTAGCCAAACAAGCGCGAGAAAAAGCCTCGCTTTTTAACTTCACTTTCAATGGTCTTAGCGTGTGCCGCTGAAATGACTCTACGTCGATAGAGTTCGGTATCCCACTGAGTGAGCGTCGAAAACTCTAAGTCAGGAAACTCAGACAAAGCAAAGTCTTTATTGAGGCCGGTTGCTTTTAAGTTCGCAGCTTTAACATTGACCCGATTGAGCTGCGCACCAGAAAGTCTGGCCCCCCATAAGTTACTTTCTTCTAATGAGGCGCGAGTAAAATTGGCACGACTCAGTCGTGCGTTTGACAGATTTGCGCCATCAATGGTGGCCTGTGCCAAATCTGCTCCTACCAAGGATGAACCTCTTAAATTAGCGGTCTCGAAATTGGTTTTCAGAAGGTTTGCTTGACTGACATCAGTGCAAAAAAGCGAGGCGCCTAATAAGTCCGCGCTTTCCAAATTCGCAGAGCGCACATTCGCAGAGTTAAGATCGACATTTCGCAGGGATGCGCCAATTAACTTGGCGTCGGTCAAGTGCGCACCGAATAATTTAGCGCCATCTAACTTAGCATCACTGAGATCGGCTTTGATCAATATTGCACCACTCATTTTGGCGCCTACAAAGCTGGCTGAACTTAAATCACAGCCGACAAAGTTGGCGGCCGAAAGTTGTGCATTATCAAAGGTTGCTGAAGGAGATTTTGCTTCGTCAAGCTTGGCACCATTGAGGTTGGCATCGGTAAAGTCTGCCGACGTACAATCGCAATGAGTCATAATCGCGCCATTCAAGCGCGCGCCCATTAATTTCGCTCGATAAAGATCAGCTCCTGACAGATTTGCGCCGGTGAGATCGGCCTGTGTTAAGTCCGCTCCGGATAAGTCAGCGCCAGATAAATCGGCCCCTCGCAATCGTGCCTGAGACAATGCGGCACCCGCCAAATCACTGCCACCCAGGTCAAACCCAGACAGATCAAAGCCCGTTAGGCGCTTATTTTCAGCAAGAATATGATTCGATGATTCACCCATACAAAGATCTACGCTTTAGTGTACGGTCGATTCAAGGTTTTCATCATTATGTGGCATTGGCTGCTTATCACTATTGCTTCTCGAGTTAAATTTAGACCAGACACAATCGCCTTCGACTTTATCGTTCAGCCTTGATAACCAGTCTTGATGTTGATCGAGCTCTTGCTGACTGGGTTCTACTTTAGGCAGGTTCAGACTAGCATAATCAATATTTTGATAGCGGCCACCACCTTCTTGCCCGGAACTACTGCTGGCTTCTAAGGTTAGTGCCGTTTGTCCACCGGTCATGGCCAAATAGACATCGGCCAAAATTTCCGCATCCAACAACGCCCCGTGCAGCTCTCGGTGACTATTGTTAATTTCATAACGTCTGCACAAAGAGTCAAGATCGTTACGTTGCCCAGGAAACATCTTACGCGCTTGAATTAAGGTATCATGAACGCCGCAAACCGTTTTGATTCGTGTGGCATAACCCGAGATACGTTCCAACTCAGCGTCCAAAAAGCCCACATCAAACGCCGCATTATGAATGATTAGCTCAGCACCGCTTAGATACGTCATCATGCCTTCGTAGACATCAACGAAACTGGGCTTATCCGCTAAAAACTCGTTGGTAATTCCATGCACTTCAATTGCACCTTGATCGATCTCCCGATCAGGATTTAAGTAAACATGATAATTATTACCGGTCAACTTACGGTTTATTAGCTCCACACAGCCTATTTCGATAATTCGATGCCCTTGTCGATGCTCTAAACCCGTAGTTTCGGTATCAAGGACTACCTGCCGTTCAAAATCATTCATTAGATTCTATTAACCTACTTATCGTACTTCGAAACAAAAAGGCACTCGCAGTGCGATTTAATCATTACATCAACATGCTCAATACAATTACAATTCAAGTTCATCAATGCCTCGATTTGCCAACTCATCGGCTCTTTCATTTCCTGCGTTACCAGCATGGCCTTTCACCCACACCCATTTAATTTGATGTCGCGCTACCTGTTCATCAAGCGATCGCCATAAATCGTCATTCTTTACCGGCTTTTTTGCGGCGGTTTTCCAGCCACGTGCCTTCCAGCCCTGTATCCACTCCAAAATACCCTTTCGCACATACTGCGAATCCGTATAGAGAGTCAGTTCGCACGGGCGCTTAAGCAGCTTTAATGCTTCAATGGCGGCCGTCAACTCCATTCTGTTATTGGTGGTATCCTGCTGCCCGCCACAAATTTCTTTTTCGCTGTCACCGTACATGAGTAAGGCACCCCAACCACCGGGCCCGGGGTTTCCACGGCATGCGCCATCTGTGTAAATCTCTACGTTATTAACTGCCGACATCGCCTAGCTCTGATTAGTATCAATTTGATTTTTATAATTATCATCCGCCGTCTCAACGGATGAATAGGCCGTCGCGGTACCAGCAAGCTTTTGTTTTTGACGTTTAAATCTAACGTTGCCAATTGGCGTGCCTGAAACCACTTTTTTCTTGGCCACAATCATATAAGCCCCACCGAACATCGGCAACCAGCGATCACCGATCGATTCTAAAAAATGCAGCACTGTTTCGACTCTGGGCCGGCTGGTTATAGGCCCATACTGAAATATTGAACTGGCCACTACCTCAAAGCCCAACACATGAAGCCAATCAATGACTCGGCTGGCAGTATAATATCGCCCCGGCAATGCCGATTTTGGTCGCACCCAACGCTGTAAACCCACAAGACTGCTTGGACTAAAACCAGTAATCAACACATAGCCCTCTGCCTGCAGCACTCGGTGAGCTTCACGCAAGACTTGATGCGGTAAGAAATGAGACTCCAAAACATGAGGTAATAGCACCGTGCTAAACGAATTTTCCTCAAATGGTAAAAATGCCGGATCCGCTGCGATGTCGGCAGGTGAACTAGAGTGCGCTGACGGCTGAGCACCAAGCTGCACTTTCACTCGCAAGGGCAAATCAAGATCAACCACCACTGATTCATCTAACATACTGCCGATTTGCAAGGTTGATGGACCAATCGATTGCTTCATTCCGGCTAGAAGTCTCGATCGTTCAACATCAAAATAGGCGTCGCCGTAAGCACTCGAAGCCCAAGTTCCGCCTAGGCCAACGTGTTTGGAGTTAATACTACTCAAGAGTCAATCGTCTTTATGCAAAATAATCGTTAAAAGGTCTGCGCATGGGGCCCGATCAATAGGTAGATGAGACAAGCGTGCCAACGCACTATAAAATATAAATTTAATGTTGGTGAGTCTGATTTCAAGTCAATTAATCAACACTTAGCAATGGTACATGAATTTCCGCCAGCACTCATTGACTGAATATGATCAGATCATTACTATTCGCCGATGAATTTTAAAGTCACGCTAATACTTTGTCTTGCACTCACAGTTTGTGCTTGTGGAACCAAGCAAAAATCGCCGCAGGCGAGTACGCCATCAACACAGTCGGTTCCGGGGGTTGAAACGCTTGAGCCCACCTTAGAGCCCGGCACGGTCAGCGACATCGATATAGATGGCATCGAAATACCCAGCTCACCAGCCAGTATTAGCGTTGATAATCTTGTCGACCGAATTCGAAACGGCTTTGCATTTCCAGACTTATCGACCAAGTCCGTTAGACAACATGAGCGCTGGGCATCTGAGCACCCAACGTATTTAGTTAATTTGTTTAAGCGTGCCGAGCCGTTTCTATACTTCATTGTTGACGAAATTGAAAAACGCGGCCTACCCATGGAACTCGCACTATTGCCGGCCGTTGAGAGCGCCTATGACCCAGGCGCTGTTTCACGATCAAAGGCGGCCGGTCTGTGGCAGTTTGTGCCAGCGACCGGAAAAGGTTTCGGGCTAAGACAAGATTGGTGGTACGACGGGCGGCATGACCCGTATAGCTCGACTTTTGCGGCGCTCGACTACCTCGAACAATTACACACCATGTTTGATGGCGACTGGTTTATCGCCTTGGCAGCCTATAATGCCGGACCAGGCACATTACGACGCGAAATTAAGCGCGCTAAAAGCAAAGGGCGAAAAACCGATTATGTGAGCCTCAAGCTGCGCCTCGAAACTCGCCGTTACGTGCCAAAATTGGTGGCACTCAAAAACATCCTACTGAATCCGCACAACTTCGACATAGTATTACCAGTTGTTGCAAATAAGCCATTCTTTGATGTCATCAAACTACCAGGCCAAATAGATCTGGTCGAATTCGCCAAAAGCAGCAAGATAGACCAACCATTGTTACGTCATTTGAATCGCGGATTTAAACGCTGGGCAACACCGCCTGAGGGACCACATAGGCTGTTGGTACCGCTTAAATCTTCGTCACTCTCGGCGCATCAAAGTATCGAAAAAGCAAGGTTAGTAGCACAAAACTCACCGGTGCAGAACTATCGAAGCCATCAAATCAAAGGCGGAGACACCTTAAGTGCTATCGCCCGCACCTACGGTGTTTCAGTTGCAAGCTTACGCTCTGTCAATAATTTGAAAAGCAACAATATTCGCGCCGGAAAGCGACTCGTAATACCGTTGCCTGAACGTACTTTAGAAGGCGCTGGCGGCACCAACGGTTCACTTAGCAAGAGCTCGTCAAACTCGAACCAAAACGCCAATACAAGCTCTAGTAATGGAAATGGGTCGAAAGTTAAACACCGAGTAAAAAAAGGCGACACGCTTTGGTCTATTTCACGTAAGTATCAAGTCAAAATAAATCAATTGATGGCATGGAATAATCTAAGCTCCAATGACATTTTAAGTTTGAATCAACTCCTAACGGTGTTTTTAAACTAAAGATTTGCAGTTAAGCTTTAAGTTCACGCAAATAAACCTTTGCGTCTTCTCGGTTTTGGTCTTTAGATAAAGCTCGGTAATAGGCTTTGCGGTGAGCTATTTGCCTAAACCCCCATTTCTCATAAAGGCTTTGTGCCACCTCATTACTGGCTCGCACTTCTAGGAATATTTTTGTTAAATCCTGCTGCTCTGCATAGCCAATGATGTCGTGCATCATTGCATGCCCAAAGCCGAGCCCCCGATGTTTTGGCGCGCAAACCACATTCAGGATGTGCAGCTCATCAACCACCATACTACTGATATGGTAGGCAACTATTTGGTCGTAAAGCTCTATTACGCGGCACAGATCACCTTTAGTTAACGACTCTTCAAACGATAAACGCGCCCATGGTGACGCTTGCGCTGTTTGTTCTATTTGCACCACCGCTGATAAATCCAAAGTGCGCATATCTCGAACATTTAAATTCGCTTCAGATAAGCTAAAATCCTGAGTATCGAATGAGTTCAATCGCAACTTCAATCTTGCTACAGAAGTCGTTGCATCGCGAACTTAAGCCCATCCCAAAGCTCGGCCTTCAATGCAGGGTTCGCCAATAAGTGCGGTGGTGAATGACTTGGAATGACAAAGATAGAGGTGCCTGAATAGTTGTGCCGGCCTTTTTGCAAAATATCGAAAGACTCATTGGCGCGCAATATGGCTTGAGACGCAAACTCGCCAAAGGTAATGATAACCTTAGGGTTAACCAGCGCTATTTGACGATGGATGATTTTTTCACATTGCGGGCTCAATGATAAATCCTCGGGCGGCGAACATTTAAAAATCGTTGTACTGTAAACTTCTTCTCGTTTTAAACCGCAAGCACTTAAAATGCCTTCATAAAGCTGACCCGCCCGCCCAACATACAAACACTGCTCTTGTAACTCAACCGACGTTGGTGCGTCTGCAATAAACATCCAATCTGACAAAACATCGCCGTAACCAAGCACCGACTGTCGCTGGCCGCATGATTGACAGACCTGATCATCATTAATCATAGCCTGCAATGCTCGCCAATCTAATGCCGATAAATCTAAGCTGTGCGGCTCAGAACCAGGATTGTCTTGAACTCTATCTTCACTGTTAAGGGCTAACGCTAGACCATCACTTCCATTTGGATTTGTCTGCGGTTCAGATGGTTCAGATGGTTCAGATGGTTCAGGATATTCTCGAGTCTCATCAAAAACGGTGGATTGGTTTGCAATAAAGTCGTCACTGTATGCCTCTTGATCAGGCATGTTATCGAGCCGCAAATCATGGTGAGAACTCTCTGGTGCAATGGTTTCCGAAGGCTCTGGCTCGGCTATGCTCAAATCCATCTCTGGCGGGGCTTCATACGGCACCGGGGCGGGGCGGAGCTTTGGCATTACGACAGCACTGCTCTGATCAGTGTCTTCTGAAACACTTGGCACCGAAATATTTGTCGATATAGACTGCGGCTGGGATTGAGACTGGCGCTCAGAACCGTCTTGATTGTTAGACGAATCCGCTGAAATAGAACCGTTTATCGGCTCTTTAACCGTCGGCTCAATGTCTGATTTTTCGAACGACGGCATTTCCGCCGAGAGTTCCAGCGCTGGCGTGTCGCCATCTAGCGAACCCAATGTTGATTCTTCAGGCCTTTGCTCGGCTTGGTTAGCTTGGTGGGCTTGTCGGACTAATAAGCCGCTCTCGTCCAGGGTCGCAGCTTCGTGTTTTAATTCATCGGCCAGCTGATTCGGCAAACCATTATCACTCTGCAGCTCTTTTAAACTCTCTAACGAGTTCTCTGGTGCCTTCTCGAGTGAATTGTCAAGAGAGCTCTCAGAGACGAGCCGTGGCCGACCACGTAACCGCCATTCTTGAATGCCCATTTCTTGCAAAAAGCTCATAGCCGTAGTTTAGACCAACATCAATAAAAACGCCGCCACAATTAAACCAAATAAGCAAAAAAATGCCAGCACTGAAAGCAATGCAAAAATGGGATTGATCAGCAAACCAATCCCACTGATTGTCTCCATAACTTCTTCAAGACCCTCGTGCTCACGAAATGATTTTAAGGTTGTATAAGCCCCGCGTACGCTGTTTACTTGCTCAATATTGAGCTTCGAGAAACTCCGTAGAATATCGCCTCTTTCTGAGATCAATTCGCGCGCGACCTCTGGCGCCTGGCCAATCTGCCTAAGTGCCGACCAAACGAATAGCCAGACAATCACAGGCAAAAGCGGGACAATGCATTTTATGGTGTTCCACCACCAAATCGATTCACCATCATAGGCTCTAAAGGCAATATACAAGCCAGCCATTAAAGCGACGATCAAAACATATTGAATCCGGGTTCGTACCCTATCAGCAATGGAGCTTATACCTTGGAAGATCGAAACGATGTAATCGGCTGCAAACATGAAAACTAAAACAGACAGTGAATAAACCGACTAGCTTAAAAACGTCGCCCAATCCGCTTCTTTGAAGCCAACAATACCTTGGTCACCGCTAACAAGAAATGGTCGTTTCACCAACATTCCATTACTGGCGAGCAGTTCTATTGCTTCCACGTCTCTCATCGCCGGTAAGCGCTCTTTCATATTAAGTTCACGATATTGCAAACCAGAAGTGTTAAATAACTTACGTATATTGCCGTCATAGCTGTTCAACATGAGCTCTAATTCAGCCACAGTCGGAGCCTGCTCTACGATATTAATACTCTGATGCTCGATGGCATTCGACTCAAGATATTTGCGCGCCTTTACGCAAGTGGAACATTTTGGGTATTGATAAAATTTCATTATTTAAGAAGCCAATATAAGTAAATTAATTATTAAGTTCAGTGATCGCTTGGTAAGTGGTCGCCTTCATGTCGTCACGTAACGGCCATGGCGCCTGATAGAGTTGTACTAAGGTAATTGCCACCAGCTGTTCTTTAGGGTCAATCCAAAACTTAGTCCCTGCAGCCCCTCCCCAAGCAATTTCACCCTTGGACGAGACCGCCGGCATCGCGGCCGGGTTAGTAACCACCCCGTAGCCAAACGCCATGCTTTGACCAGGGCTCAAAGCTAATAACGGGTAGTCATTGGCTCCCTCAGCTCGAACGCTTGGCGTGAGATGATTCAGACTTAGATACTCGACGGTTTTAGCGCCCAATAAGCGTTCTCCGTTATAAGAACCACCATTAAGCACCATCTGTGAGAAGCGCATATAATCACTGGCCGTAGACACCAAACCACCACCGCCACTGAACATACCGTTAGAGGTAAAGTTACGCTGCTTGTCAGCCGGTACCGACACTATGGTTTTAGAGTTGATATCAAAAGCATGATCACCCGCAAATCGTGAAAGTTTATCTTTTGGAACGTTGAAAAAGGTATCTTGCATGCCCAAAGGGTTAAAAATATGCTCTTGAAAATAATCATTCAAAGATTGACCGCTGATTCGTTCAATAAGCACTCCGAGGACATCGGTCGCCACACTATAGTGATAGCGAGTTCCCGGTTCAAAACGCAGCGGTAATTTGGATAATTGTTGAATGAAATCATCGGAGTCTTTGGCATTCAATATATCTTGTTGGATGTAGGCAATATCCACAGGGTTATCCGGCGTAAAACCATAAGTCAGGCCTGCAGTGTGAGTAAAAAGCTGCCTGATTGTCATGGGTGATTTTAATGGCATTTCTTCACCGTCAACCAATAGAGTTTGGTCTTTAAACTCGGGCAAATAATTATGCACAGGGTCGTCCAAGCGAAACTTTCCTTGTTCGTAAAGCATCATCGCTGCGACCGCAGTGACAGGCTTAGTCATCGAATAAATTCGAAATAAGGTGTCGACTTGCATAGGTCGGTCATCGATCAAACCCATTTTACCAGCCGCACTCAAATGCACCACCTTGCCCTTTCGTGCAATCATCGTGACCATGCCAGGATATCGGCCTTGAGCAATATAAGAAGCGGCCATTTTGTCGACTCGCTTTAATCGTTCAGTTGACATACCCACCTTCTCAGCACGTTCAACTTTCAATGTGCCAGCAGCAAAGACAGCACTTGAGAGCAAAGCCAACAACATCAGCATTAGAACATTAAGGGCTTGTGAAACTGATCTATTCATTAGAGGGCTCTCAAATTGATGTGAATTAGGTTGTCTACTTTCTGTTATTGTGGGCTAGCTGTAAATCAAAAGCAAAACTTCAACCTGAGTAATCATAATGATCGAGCGTGAACGCAGTGAGCAGATGGACACCTTAAATTCACGCTACATAAAACTGGCGGTATTGGTGGTGGTTGCTGGCAGCATCTACCCGCTGCTCTATCTAAGGCAAAACTTTGAAGTCAGCCTGATAGATGCATTAGACATCACCTCACAGCAACTGGCGAAAAATTATTCCATTTTGGGCTTTTTGTACTTGATAACCTATTTGCCCAGTGGGTGGCTGGCCGACAAAGTATCACCCCGCATACTGATGAGCTTTTCCCTGCTCACCACCGGTTTACTTGGCGCTTGGTTTGCCACCTTGCCTTCATTTTTAGCCACACAAATCATCTTCGCAGGCTGGGGGATTACCGCAGGCCTAACATTTTGGGCGGCATTGATCAAAGCCACCACATTACTGGCTAAGCCCAATGAACAAGGCCGCTTTTTTGGCATTCTAGAGAGCGGGCGCGGTCTTGTTGAAGCTATTCTTGCAACCTTAGCCATTGCGCTGTTTGCCTACGCCACCAACACCCTAAAGCAAGACACATCTATAACCATGCAATCGGTTATTTGGATGTACGTGATATTCATGCTGGTATTGGCGCCTGTATCCTATTTTGCGTTGGGCGATGACAAACAAAAAACCGCTACCGTGGAGGTAAGTAATCGCTCATCAAGCCTGATAAAAGACCTGATGATCATAGCCAAAGTGCCACAGGTCTGGTTAAGTTCGATCTGCATTCTAACCGGCTACCAATTGTATTACGCGACTTACTCATTTTCTGCCTACATTCAGAACCATTATGGCCTAACAGCGGTTGCAGTCGGCAGCATCACCGTTGCAAGCCAATGGATGCGCCCAATAGGGGCGATTGCGGCTGGTTTTGGCGCAGACTTCTTTAATCGCGAACGAGTTCTCAGTTACTTATTATTGGCAAACTCAGCTGCGGTAGTTGCTCTGGCGTTTATGCCTTCAGGCAGCGGCGTGATAGTACTGCTGGGCACAGTATTGTTCGTGGGGTTGCTTACTTACGCCGTTCGGGGCATCTACTGGGCAACGATTGAAACCTGCGATATTTCAAATCATGTAAAAGGCTTAGCGATTGGACTAATTTCGTTAATCGGTTATGCGCCGCATTTCTACCTTCCTCTGGTTCGAGGGCATTTGATAACCGAATTTCCAGAAAAAACCGGCTACGTAATTTACTTCAATCTAATTGCAATTTGTGGCGTACTAGGTGCGATTGCGGCCTGGAAGCTAAAGCGAGCAACATCCAGCAATGCTTAAAGTTCTGAACGTTCATACGACCTGGCTACTCCGCGCAACGCCCAACCAACCACAGCGCCTATGAGTAATCCGGCGCCATTTGCGAGCAAATCTTCAAATTCGCAATAGCGATTAACATATGGCTGAAGCAATTCAATGGCACCACTCCAAATAAGGAAAAAACCCGTCAGCCAGAATCTGAATTTGTAAATGGAAAGAAACGCCGGGCACATTAACGCCGCGTAGGCCAATAAGTGATGAGTTTTATCCGAGCCCGGCAATGGAAGTTCAGGCAGGGGGATAAGCGATAAGACGGTAATGCTGATCAGTATAAGCAGTGTAATTGGCGCCCAGAGTCGAGTGATAAGCGTATCAATTTTAGCCATCATGTTTGCGTTCATCCGTAAATGTTGGGCACACAAAAATCTGTGCCCAACAGAACCTTAGCTAAATCTTAGCTAAATCTTAACTAAGCCCGATTAGCCTTTATTCAATTTAGGTGCGATCAAATCTTCTAATTTAACTTGATCCACTGCAAAGCCACGAATACCTTGCGCTAACTTTTCCGTCGCCATGGCGTCTTGGTTTTGCATCCAGCGAAAGGATTTTTCATCCAAGCTGATTTTTTCCTGTTCTTCTTGCAATGAATCAGCCGACAATTGGCGACTTAATTCGCCCTCATCATTACGCAGCTCTTCTAAATAATTCGGGCCGATGGTCAAATAATCACAGCCGGCTAACGCTTCGATTTCACCAACATTACGAAAGCTTGCACCCATCACAATGGTTTGATAACCATGCTGTTTAAAATAGTTATATATTTTGGTGACTGAAACAACGCCAGGGTCTTCAAGTGCGGGATAACTCTCTTGGCCGCCATTGGCTTTGTACCAATCTAAGATTCGGCCTACAAATGGCGAAATTAAAAATACGCCGGCCTCAGCACAAGCAACGGCCTGAGCGAAACTAAAAAGCAATGTAAGGTTACATTTTATGCCTTCTTTCTCTAGCTGCTCAGCGGCCTTAATGCCTTCCCAGGTTGACGCGATCTTGATTAAAATTCGCTCTTTTGAAACACCCCGTTCTTGGTAAAGTGCGACTAGCTTGCGAGCCTTGTCCAAGGTGGCTTGTGTGTCAAATGATAAGCGGGCATCAACTTCAGTCGACACTCGACCAGGAATTATTTTCAATATCTCACAACCGATATCAACACCGAAGTTATCCACTGCGTCTTCTAAATTGCCATCAGCGCTGGCAACGGCACTGTCAATAATATGCGCATAGCTATCGTCTTGTGCGACTTTCAATAACAGACTAGGGTTGGTTGTGGCATCTTGCGGTTTGTATTCGGCAATCGCGGCAATATCTCCAGTATCGGCGACGACCACGGTCATATCACTAAGTTGTTGTAGTTTATTCATTATCAATCTAAGTAGTTTTAATACGGTGGGCACCCAATTATACGCCGTAAGCGCAAATCAATAGCGTTTTTTTGCCTCCGCTTTTGCGCTTAACTATGTAACTAGAGAATTACTCACAACAAGCTTAACGGTCTTATAGCTAAGCGATCACGAATGCTAGCTGTTCAATATATCATCCTGAGTCGCAGAAGCTTTTTCGGTGGTAATGGCTTTTACCGCCTGAAAGCCCTTGGGTAACTTACGGCCTCGCTTGCCGCGTTCGCCCATATACTGTTCTAAATCTTGACCTTTTAAGCGTAAGTACCGTTTACCTGAGTGCACTAATACATGTTGCCCCTTTTTAAATGTGGTGGCGCCGAGCACGTATTCTTCTCTCGCTTTCAACAGCTTTGACGGCACATTAATCAGTTTAACGCCCTTGCCCTTTCCTAGCTCTGGCAGCTCAGTCACCGGATAAATCGTGAGATAGCCGGCGGTAGTCACGACCGCCACAAAGTCAGTCTCTAAATCGTTAACTCTTAAGGGCGATAAAGCCTGTGCACCCTTGGGGACACTCAAAGTGGCTTTACCTTTTTTATTTTTGGTGACCATATCCTCAATATTACAAATAAAACCATAACCAGCGTCACTGGCTAATACGTACTTGTCTTTGTCGGCGCCCATCATAACTGCCGTAAAAGTAGCCCCCATTGGCGGCGTTATATTGCTGGTAAGTGGTTCGCCTTGACCGCGCGCCGATGGCAGCTTATGTGCCGCTAAGGCGTAGGTTCGCCCGGTTGAATCCATTGCAATAAGCGGTTGGTTAGACTTACCTTTAGCCGATGATGCGTAACTGTCGCCGGACTTGTAATTCAAGTCTCGCGGATTGATTTCGTGGCCTTTAGCCGCGCGGATCCACCCTTGTTGCGACATCACTGCGGTAATTGCTTCGCTTGGCACCAAATCACTAAGATCAATAGCCTTAGCCACTTCACGTTCAACCAACGGTGCTCTACGTGCATCACCAAACTCAGCGGCGTCTTCTTTTAACTCCTTTTTAACCAGAGTTTTAAGGCGCGCATCTGAACTGAGCAATAACTCTAAACGCTCTCGCTCTTTTTCTAACTCGTCTTGCTCTCCACGAATTTTCATTTCCTCGAGCTTCGCCAAATGACGTAACTTGAGTTCTAAAATAGCTTCTGCTTGACGGTCAGATAACTCAAAACGTTGCATCAATACCGGTTTAGGCTTGTCGTTGCTTCGAATTATTTCAATCACTTCGTCTATATTTAAAAATGCCGCAAGATAACCTTCTAAAATATGCAGGCGATCAACAACTTTATCGTAGCGATGCTGCAAACGCCGGCGCACGGTCTCAATTCTGAACTTCAACCATTCTTTTAATATTTCGCGCAAACTATAGACATGCGGGCGGCCATCCAAGCCGATCATGTTCATATTAACTCGGTAGCTCTTTTCCAGGTCTGTGGTCGCAAATAAGTGCCCCATCAGTGATTCAATATCGACTCTATTGGATCTTGGAACAACTACCAATCTGATGGGGTTTTCCTGATCAGACTCGTCACGTAAGTCGCTCACCATTGGTAACTTTTTGGCTTGCATTTGGGCCGCTATTTGCTCTAAGACTTTAGATCCCGAAGCTTGATAAGGCAGTGCATGAATAACAATATTGCCATCTTCTTTGACATACACCGCACGTTGCTTAACCGAACCATTGCCGGTGTTATACATTTCTAGTATTTGCGCCTTGGGGGTAATTATTTCGGCGGCGGTCGCAAAATCAGGTGCTTGAATAAAGTCACACAAGTCTTCAACGGTTGCCTTTGGGTTTTCAAGCAAATGAACACAGGCATCAACCACTTCGCGAATATTATGCGCAGGTATATCAGTCGCCATGCCAACAGCGATACCAGAGCCGCCATTCAGCAATATATTCGGTAACCTAGCAGGCAAACTCTTTGGCTCTTGCATGGTGCCATCGAAGTTAGGCTGCCAATCACTGGTCCCCTGCCCCAACTCTGACAATAAACTCTGAGCGTATGGCGCCAAACGAGACTCGGTATAACGCATCGCCGCAAATGATTTAGGGTCATCGGTTGACCCCCAGTTACCTTGGCCATCAACTAAGGGATACCGATAACTGAACGGCTGTGCCATCAGCACCATCGCTTCATAACAAGCGCTGTCGCCATGCGGATGAAATTTACCCAGCACGTCACCAACCGTTCTAGCCGACTTCTTATATTTCGCCGCGTTGTGCAGCCCCAGCTCAGACATCGCGTAAATGATGCGCCGTTGCACCGGCTTTAAGCCATCGCCAACGAACGGCAAAGCACGATCTAATATGACGTACATCGAGTAGTTTAGATACGCCTGTTCAGCGAATTGAGCCAGCGATTGTTGCTCTACGTGTTGGTTCATGCAATACAACTTGATAGGTTTGATTTGATCAGCAAAGACTACTCAAACAGTCTCAAATAGACAACGAATTTTTAAGAGAATTTCGCTAAACCATCAGATTTAGTGAGCCATTATTTAGCTCTTTGGTTACAATGCTCTGATGACACCGCCAACCGAACTTTTATTCGACATTGAAACACTGATTAATTCCGCACAGCCCTCGCGGATTTTGCTGCTTGGGAATATTCAACCGGCATTCTTAGATGAGTATGTGGCACAAAAGCAAGTGATTGGGCAGGAATGCGACATCACCCATATTGATACAGATAATTTGAACGACCTTTGGGCTCTAAATGAACGCTTTGACGTAGGCTTAGCGCTGAATCTTTTTGAAAATATCGACCGAGTAACGGGTTACCAAATACTGTCTCGATTACGTGATGTGCTCACGCCGCAGTACTGCATAGCTTTACCACTAGCTGAGCAAAGCCCAAATTCAAGTTGGCAGTTAACTGATTTATTTAGCTTTGCATTGAGCAAAGTCAACTCCTACGAGCAGACCGAGCCCAAACTAACCTTATTCAAATACAATATTGACGATTATAAGAAAACGCCGGATTGGCTAAATGCAGATAACTGGGCGAACCCGCAACTTTGGGGCAAGTACTGGTGGTAAGCATTTGAGAAAAGCACTATTAATAGGCGCTTTTAACCCGGAGTTTTGACCCGCAGTATTGATAAGTGTTTTAGACAAACATTTGAGCGATAGCCATCATTAGAGAACTGTTTCATCAACCTCTGCTACGATGCCCCTACACTGCCCATCAAACACTACCTAAAACGCTAGTGTGTTTGACGCCAATGCCCGCTACTCATAGCCTTCTAACTTACAGTTTGTAATACAAGTGTAAAATTCGTATGCACCCGCATGTGACGCGTGCTAGTATTGCGGAAAATATGGGTGCTGCGCTCTAAGCTAGAATACATTTTAAGCACAGCTATCTGTATTTCGATACGTTACTGAATTTCTAACCGTGGTCAGGTTTGAGATTATTGTGATGTTGAAATCGTTCGTACTCAAAGCCGCTCCCCGACATTGAGTACGAGTCTAAAAAATCAGATACAGCACTGAAGTTTGGCTACATGAAAGCTACTGACATCAGCAATCCCGAATACTTTCATAAAGTAGTCGATTGCCAATATGCGTGTCCTGCGCATACCCCCGTACCCGAATATATCCGTCTTATTGGTAAACGCCGTTACAGCGATGCCTATATGGTTAATTGGGAATCCAATGTCTTTCCAGGCGTGCTTGGAAGAACCTGCGACAGGCCATGCGAACCGGCCTGCCGGCGGGGCCGAGTCGATGAAGAGCCTGTTGCGATTTGCCGACTAAAGCGCGTCGCCGCGGACAATAAAGATGACGACAACGTTGCCGCACGCATGCCATCCATTCCGACGGAAAAAAATGGTAAGCGAATTGCCTTAATTGGCGCCGGGCCAGCTTCATTGACAGTCGCCAGAGATTTAATGCCATTAGGCTACGAAATCGACTTATACGATGAAAACCCCAAAGGCGGCGGTTTCATGCGCAGTCAGATTCCTTCGTTCCGTCTACCTGAAGAAACGCTGGATCAAGAAGTAGACTACGTCTTAGACATGGGTGTCTCGCAAATATTCAATACCCGAGTTGAGAGCCTCAAGAGTATTCTAGATAAGCAATACGATGCTATCTTTGTCGGCACAGGCGCACCGAAAGGAAAAGACCTAAACATACCTGGACGCTCCGAAGCGGATGCCAATATCCATATAGGCATCAACTGGCTCGAGAGTGTCGCCTTTGAACATACCGAAGCAATCGGCAAGAAGGTGGTCATTGTTGGTGGTGGTAACACCGCCATGGATTGCTGCCGTACTGCGAAACGCATTGGTGGCACAGATGTAAGTGTGACGGTTCGTTCAACCTACGAAGCGATGAAAGCATCGCCATGGGAAAAAGACGACACACTGGCCGAAGGCATTCCAATTTTGGCCAACCACAGCCCAAAAGAATTTTTAGTCGAAGATGGAAAATTGGTCGGTATGACGTTCAACGTGGTTGAATCAAGCTACGACGAAAATGGCAAGCGCACCATCCGAGACACCGGCGAAGTCGCGACCATCGAGTGCACAGATGCGATCATGGCAATTGGCCAAGACAATGCCTTTCCATGGATAGAACGCGATATTGGTATTGAGTTCGGGGATTGGGAGCTGCCTGTCGTCGAT
>CAZEXS010000006.1:0-81285 GCA_964516915.1 uncultured Gammaproteobacteria bacterium | reverse complement strand
GGTATATAGATCCGCGGCTTTCTGAAAAGCTTCTTGTCGATACTCAAAATCAGCCGCTTCGGCCTGAAGCCCTAAGTTGTATGGCCGAAGGCTCATTGCCCGATCATAGTTAAGACGAATACTAATGACATTCTCTTTAAAACTTTGGTTATTGGCACTTAAAAACGCCTGAGTTCTAGCGCTATTAATATGGAGATCTGCATCAAGAGGAACAATTCGAGACGCTTTTTCCAAAGCCTGCTCAGATAAGGTCGCCCAATCCTGAGCGGACCATAATCTTAGCTCAGCTGAGCTACTTTGATAAAAACGAGTTACATAGCTCACCGATTTTTTCTTTGAAACCTCAACAGGAGGCGCGCTCTTCAATTCAATAAACATCATCAATGAACATCGACTCAAAATACTGAGAAAATGAACTTGTCTATGCCCCCTCTTCTGGCTATGCAGAGCTTTGACACAAAGCCACGGCTGATTTTCAGTTTCGAAAAAGAGTGCATTTTTAGAAGACATCGACGACGTCATTTGATTCGAAAACAAAGCGATCAATAGACTGAGTGACCCGAGAAAAAGAACGCCACCAGCCATATTAAACCGGCGAAAGAGTGGATTATCAGAGATCAAAGAAGAGAAACTTACTCTTGATACAACAACTAACCACCACAATGCAAACATCGAAAGCAAGAAATAAACAAACATCTTTCGGAGTGCAAATAGACTCTCAAGTTCGACGGATGTTAGGTTGCTAGGTACGCGCCCAAGGTAATTATTAAGGCCAAGAAACAAAAGAACGATGACGATTAGAGACAGACCAAAGCAGCGGTAATTTGCCGCTGAAAAAGGTGTCGATGTTTGATACTCACATTTCACAACTACGGCCGCAAGCAAGAGCCAATAAAACACGTTAGAAACAACCGTGGAAACTCCGAAAAGCTGCTCGATCCACAAGGTTAAAAACCCAATTGCTAAACCATAACGCAAGACATCGTATCCACTAACCTTAGCCTCGGGCAAACGTACATCGCACCACAGCACACCAAAAACAAGGGCAATAATAGGCGTTAGACCAACTACGAGACCAAGTAATCGCAACGAGCCCGCATCAAGAAAAAAAACGAGCCCAGAAAAAACCAATAAGGATACGAGACAATGAACACTGTAATTTCGCGCCGTTTTTCGGCCGGTAATTTCTTTGAATAAATGAGCGCAAAACAGGAATAACAAAGCCAACTTCACTAAAAGCCCAATCACACCGTTGCTGTAAAGCACGTCCCACATCGAGTTATGTGCCTGCCCTGGTAGCGAATTCGCATCCTCCAATCGTTGCAGTTCTGGTGTGTGAAACTGCCCTGCTATTAAACTCATGCTCGCCGGCCCATAGCCGAACCACACGCTTGTTAAACTGCTCGGAAATTCATCTGAACCAGCTCCAAAGCCAGAAGGACTTGGAAACAGTTGTTTTTCAAGGCCCTGCCAAATAAGCAATCTCACACCTGCGGTTTGTGACCCTCGATCAAAAGCCGTTGTGGCCTCTTTGACCAATGAGGTATCGCCGTGCTCATAATTGGAACCCAACAGTGCTGCACACACGATTGTTCCTATCAAGACAAAAATCAGCGAGCCCCTTCTAATCTTTTGGTTAAGGTGCTTGCTTGTGGTGATTAAAAGTACTGAACAACCGGATATTAACAGCGCAACAGCAGCACCGCGACCTTGAGCAAGGTACAAAGCGTAAATTTCCAAAACCAGAGTGGAAATAAGTAATGTGGCAACTGGCAATACAGAACGCACTGCCTTTTGTACAGAAACACTTCGGTAAAGTGCAAACAATAACGCGCCCGTAATCGGAATTAGCACACACAGATAGACTGACAAAAACAACGGATTACCAAGCGTTGATGAGGCTCTATCAACAACATCCCCGCCCCAATAAATACCACTGATTCCAAGAGATTGTAAAACTGCGTACACACATACAGGCCAACTTCCGGCAACCACTAGATAGCACGAAGCAAACAAAAAGCTTTTGCTTTTATACGCATACAACGCGATTAAAAATACTGAAACGAATGATAGTTGCGCGATGAGCCCTGATGCTAGGCTGGTAGGACCGTAAAAGCTTAAATGAGAGTCAATACTTAAATAAGTCGAGAAAACTTGCGAAGCCGACATACCAATTGCCAAAGCGATATACAATTTTTCCTTTTTTGTATACCTAAAACCACTTAGACTGCAGCACCTACCTTCGCGCCACCAACAAACCATCGCGCGAAAGATAAATGAACCTAGCAAGAGAACTAAAAAGTATTGGAAGGTCAGAGTTTTAAACGACTCAAAAACATGTTCCGAATGCTGATTAAAGACGGTGGGCAACGCGAGAGTCACGGCAATAATAAACGCCTCACAAACTCTACGAATATAGCTTTGAGGAACCAATGCAACGCTGCTCTGCTTGTTAGAATTCATCGAAGAACCAAGATTGAATGCTTATCAAATGATGCTAAAGAGTGAAAGCTCAAACTTTACTTCAACGTTATCTATTTGTTCTAACCAAACTGTGATATTCAATTAAAACACTTTGCCTTTCACACTTTTCTACCACCAATGAATGCTTACATCGATGTGCTCACACGGCAGGTATTTCCGCAATGAGAAAGATGAGTATTGTACTTGATCAACGATTCGTCAAGATCGACTTGAAGGCATTCTGCCATTGCAAGCATCGGGCGCCTTGTCTACAGACTTACTGATACTGAAGTTTTCGTGAAGCGATTTATAGAAGCTCTCTTGCATCAACAACTAACTGACTGGCATCACTAACGTTTGCGCGTTATCACACCATACATTAATAAAAATAGCGTCAGCGACGCGACTACACCGTTAGACAATAGGAATGTATCAAGTACTTTACCGAGCTGCGGATAGACCTCGGGAACAATAGGCACATTCCCCAGGTGTTTACCTATTAGATAGGACATTAAACTCAAACCGAAAAAGCCACCTAGGGTGCGCATGCCGTTGATAACGGCTGAGGCAGAACCAATGTACTTGTCGTCAACAGATGACATCGCGGTGTGAATGATCTGCGTATCCATTAAGCCAAAACCGATACCGAGAACGGTAAGAGTAACAACCATCCACGTTATGGATGTATCGGCATTTATAAACGCAAGCATCCAATAGGCCGTGACAAACAATGAAATGCCGGACAAAATAAGATAACGGGGCCTAAAGTTCTTAGACAACCACCCTGATTTCGACGCAATGACGGCAGTACAAAGGGCTTGTACCAGCATAATGAATCCAGTTGTTTTAGCGTCTAAGCCTTTCAGATATTGGAAGTACAGCGTCAATATAAAGGGCAATGCCATCAAGCCGAAGCTCGTTAAAAAAATGGAACTGCTTAGTATTGAAAACGTGCGGCTTTCGGCAAACATCCTTACTTGTAATAGCGGGTCGCGGCGTTTGGTTTGAAACCAGCAAAACGCGATGAAGAAAAACAGCCCAATCAGCAATAGTAACTGGCCACTCGGTTCGCCCGCATCAAAAACCCCAACAGCAATCACTGACAGTGAAGCTGCATAGAGAGAAAAATCAAGTAATCGAATTCGTGTGGCTTTGTCGCCGTAGCGCTCCCACTTTAAAACCAGAAAACCCAATGCTGCCAGCGTCAATAGTATTAAGCTTGGGATAAAAAACACCCAGCGCCAATGCAAGAATTCGAGCACTAAACCACCAAACACGGGCCCCAGAACCACACCTAGATAGGCGATAGAAATATAAATGCCCATAACGCGTACTTTCTGTTCTTCAGGTGGCACACTCATGAGCAAGGCGATAGCGCTGGCAAAAATAAATGCGCCACCCATGCCACTTAACCCGCGCGAGGCTATCATTGCCCAATCGGTGCTTGCAAGCCCAGCCATCGCCGATGTTAAACCTGCAATTAATAGCCCTAAGCAAAACATACGACGACGGCCAAATTTATCGGCCAGCTTACCGGCAGGAAGCACAAACACCACACTGCCAAGGATTTGCAATAAGGTGAATAAGCTAATTTGTTCTGCTGATAAATTCAGATCACTGGCGATCGCCGGAATGGCTAAGGTCGCCGAATGCATTAACAAAGGCGCCACAAACGAACCCAGCAATATAATCAACAGCGATAGCGCTAAATGGCCAACCTCCTGAGAATCGTCGGCATCTGTTCTCTGCGAAATAGACATACTGATAATTGAGTTTCCGAGCCTACGGCTCTTATGCTTCGAGGCTTAAAACTACTAGGGCTTTAAGCCATTAAAGATCTATAAATTGGGTTGTACTTCTGAGCTTCACTCGGTGCGTTGGCCAAATTTACACCACAGATAGACCACTATTTTCCAGTGGAGTTGGAGTATGACACGTTTTGTGAAACCGTCGGTACAGAGATCGCATATAAACAGATTAATATTGCCAGTAAGTCTTTATTTAGTGAGAACGTTCACCTCTTGTCGAATTATGGCAATTCGAATACCAAATGAGGCTTGGCTTACAGCCATCCTTGCTTGCTGTTGATTCCTTCAAACTACTGTTAACGGCTGTTTAGCTAAACAAAAAGGCCGACGAGAAATTCTCGTCGGCCTGTTAGATGAACAGCGTTGAGCTGTTAGTAACTCCTATTGAGCTTTCATTGAACTGCTATTGAACTGTGATTGACGCATTATCAATCAGAATGTCCACACCAGCAGCGGCTCCTTCAAAGTAGAAGCGCTGAACTATAGCATCGCAACTAGGCGTGGTAATCGAGCCGGAAAGACTTACCCACTCAGAGGCGTTGGCTTCAATGCCACCGCCGCCTAGAAAAACGTCAGTGCCGTCCGCGCAGGTAGTGCGAGAAGTGACATTTACATTTGCTGACACCGCATTGGCGATTCGAACTTGAGCACTAATGGCAAACGTCTGACCAGGTTCGGTTACCTCAATCAAATCAATACCAGGGCCTTCAAAGGTCTCAGTTCGATTGATTGCACTTAAGGCAAATGCGCCTTCAAAGGTTGGGTCGTTAACAAGCTGGAGCGTCTCAGCAGCCGTCGCACCCCAAGGCGCAATTTCGCCGCTTTCAAAGTCAGAGTTTGATACAAGGTTTTCACCAGCCCCACCTTGAGATTCACCTAATAGACTAATGTTATCAACAAAGATATCAATACCCGCTTCAGGCCCTTCAAAGTAAATTTGAACATTCGTAATTTCACATGCGGGCAATGTAATCGAACCGCTTAGTTCAACCCAATCTGTGTCACTTGCCGCCGCGCTCGCCACGCCCAAATATTGCGGTGTATCAGAATCCGAACATTCAACAATCAGCGTTGTACGAACATCGGCCGCTGCCGCTCCACGAATTCTGGTCGCGGCACTAAAATCATAGCTGGCGCCAGCTACCACGGCCGAGGTCAATGTGAATGCTGGGCCTTCGAAGGTTTGACTGCGATTAGTCGTCAATAAGCTTTGGCTGCCTTCAAATGCTTGTTCGCTAGTGACGCTTAACATTGCTGCACCGAAGCCATACCAGCCTTCGGTATCGGCGCCTTCAAATTTTGCATCAATGATATTCTCAACTTCGACCAGGTTAAGCACCTCTCGAACACTTACGTTATCCACTTTGAAGTTTGTTCCCGCTTGAGGGCCTTCGAAATAGAAGGTTAGGTTAGAGGCATCGCAATCTGGGATACTCATTCGGCCATTAAAATATGTCCAGCTTTGATCGTTTGCTGGCACCGCAGATATGAACAAGAACTGTGCGCCGTCAGAGCAATTGGCAAATAAGGTACCAATAACTCGATCAGAATCATCCACATTATCGAGTTTAACAAAACCGGAAAATTCGTACTCTTTACCCGCCTCTACTAAACCTAGCAGCTCCGTCGAAATGCCGTCAAAGGTATTGCTTCGATCGAACGCAAAACCTGCACCTTGACCGGCAAAGGTATCTTGCTCTTCGAGCGAGGCACTGCCCGCAGCATAACCAAGCCATCCATCCAAACCGGCTTCAAAATCACCATTAACCAGCAAGTTTTCACCCAGATCATCGCGCGGCGCTTCAATCAGTTCTTGCGGGCGTACGCTGACATCATCAACAAAAATTCGGACACCCGCTTGAGGGCCCTCAACATAGAGTGTTGCCACATCGAGCTGGCAATCGGGCGTGGTAAAGGTGCCTGACAAACGCTTCCACTCACGACGTTCCGCCGTGATAGAGTCAACGGTAACAAACTGAGTTTGTTCATCGGCGCACTGCAGCTGAGCAGTGATTCGCAAGTCATCATTACGCTTACCTTTGATTGAGCCTAAAGCGGATACATCATAGGTTTGATTTGGGCCAATAAGCTGTTTAAGGTCAATTGCCGGGCCATTATAGGTTTCGGTTCGGCCAGAAGATTCAAGACTAGTGCGACCGGTTTGTGAGTCAGCTCCTCTAAAACGGCGATGGCTGCGTATTTCGCTTACTTCTCCGTCACCTAAGGCAAACCAGCCTTCTGTTCCGGCTTCAAAGCTACCATTAGCCAGCAAGTTTGGATTTAAATCGCTTGTATCCGCATCCAGCCCAACAAAGCCGTCTATCATGCCGAAGTAGGCTGGCTTTCTTACATAGTCCTCATCCAGTTGAAGAGGGTTATCAGGTCCAAACGCGATATTCACGTATGAATAACGATCGGTTAAACCCCAAGTTGTCACGGCTTCGCAACCACTGACACTTACGCAAGCATCCACTACTCGATGGTAGACTTGTTTCTGCACCGCGAGTTTAGTGGCTTGATCCCATGGTAGTTTGGCAACACGCACATCCAGTTCGGATACATTGACGGTTAAGCCAAGATCGGTGAAGCGCGTAATATTATCAATAATTTGTTGTTTGGATGGCGCAAACTCAGCCGACAGATGCATTTGAAAACCAACACCATCAATCGGAACACCTGCGTCAACCAGCTCTTTAACCAAGTTGTAGACACCGTTGGACTTCGGGTTAATGCGCTCGATATTGAAATCGTTATACAACAACTGAGCATGAGGGTCGGCGGCCCTAGCCGCATAAAACGCATTGGCAATGTAGTCCTTGCCCAGTTTTTGCAGCCAAATCGAGTTACGCAATGAGCCGTCTTCATTAACCGCTTCGTTGACCACATCCCAAGAGTAGAAACGCCCAGCATAACGAGTCACCACTGTATCAATATGATTTGCTGACAATGATGCTAATTCAGCGGCTGAGGTTGTATCATCAATAAAATTTGGAAGTTGTTCATGCCAAACCAACGCATGGCCTTTGAACATCTGATCATTGGCTTCGGCGTTATCAATGAAAGCATCAAGTGGCCCGAAGTCGTACTCATCTGGACCATTAGGTTGAAGCAGGCTCCATTTTGCATAGTTCTCAGGCGTAACGTAGCTAAACTCTTCATTTAATAGTTCTTTGTATTGTTGATCAGACTCGAATGCTCCACGATTAATCGCGGCACCCACTAATCGGCCTGAGCTATCAGCCGCGTCATCCAAGGTTTCAATAGGTCTTCTATGGCTATTTCTAAAACGACGAATCCGTGATTTTAAAAATTTAAATTTAGGCGCTGAGTATTCTGAGTGCCATCCGCGGCTGGAGTTTTGGTCATTGCCTGCCATTGATGGCGACACAAAAGCCGCCCCAATCAGTGCCACACCGATGGCACTGGTAATCGTTTTCTTCAACATGGAAGATCTCCTTTATTAGGTAGAGTGGTGGTTATTATTATTAGAGCCGACCATCGACACACTTTATTAAGTAGGGTTGAGGTTCGATTTTCGGCCGCGATACTTTACCTTCATGGCTTAGAGGCTTCGTCCATCTTTACGCATTTGGGTGAAAGTTGAACGTACAACTTGAGGTAATGCAGAAACTAGAACTTCTTATGTGGCGCAATTCAGACGACCAAAACAACGTGGGAGAACGGGCATTGAAAAGCAGATTTAAAAAAATGCTTGCGAGAAATTTTACTAAAATCAGACAGATGGCGACGACTTGATATCGCTTCCGAGAGCAAGTTTAAGACTCACTAATCGATCAAATGAGCTCTCGTCCTTGAGAGATCGTTCGAAATTTAAATCGTCTCGCCAATCATCCAATTGATTTTTGAGTACTTGCCGATTATTACGCCGGCCAGCTGTTTTGCTAATTTGATGCGCACCGCCTTTTTTTAATAAGGGCGAACGCGCAACCGGGTTTCTTGGAACAATGGTTGTTCCGATCTTTTTAGGCATGATGCCCTCCTGTTGTTAAATGCACTTCATTAACTCACCTGCATTAAAGGCTGCAACTCATTCATCGATAATTGATAGAAATCGATGTCAGGTTGCAAACGAATTAACTTTTGGTAACTGCGTGTTTGTAATAAGAACTCTGGCGCAGCATAAGTCTGCTTAAATGCAAACTTCTTGGGTAAATCTGAATACAAAGATCGCGGCGCATTCCAGGTTTTATCCATCTTTTTAATCTTCCAGCCAGACTTAGCGGTATGCATGAAAACTCGTTCAATACCCAATTCCTCACGGATAAACTCAATTGACGCGCAGAGCAGTGCTTCTGACCATAATTTCAAATATGGCTGAAACCATTTGACGTACTTGAGCCTTTCTACGCAACGAGAACATCCGCAGCGACTATATCGCTTTGATCTAGATATCACGTTTCTTGTTGCATCACTTTGCACCTCTTCAATCAAGGCCTCATTAGTGTCAAAATCTAAATCAATGCGCGACCAAGCGAGCGTCTCTCGAAAGCTGGGTTTTTCAAGTTCTGTTTGCACCGGATGACTCGACCAAACACCGTTCAAGGTAGACTGGCAACTAGGGTCAATCCAACGTTGATAAAGCTCTTGATGCTGGGTCGGAAGATTCAACTGCAACACTAAGTTTTCGCCATTACGTGATGTTTGGTTCCAGTAACGCTGACCCTTAGCACCCCATCGACTGATGCTTAATAGAAAGGGCTCGGAAGGCTCGCACCAACTTGCTAAAAGGGATTGACGATCCAGCACACCATCACCGCATTGACTGACGATTGGCTTAATGTTTTTATGCTCAAGCAGGCGCTTGAAACGAGTTTGTTTTAGCTTGTGAAGCTCAACTTTCTCAGGCAACATCATTGACAATATTCGTGAAGCATAAGCTCCTTGAAAATAACGGTAATGTGTTTTCCCAGTTGGTAAGCAGGCGATCACTTCATCTAATAATTGTGATTTCATAATATTCCATTAAACCTGCTGCTAGACAGGTTTTTAATTCAGAGGTTGTTTTCGTTTCATTTACTAATTGAACGACTTGAAGTCGTATTTCTCAAGCTCAGAGAATGGTTAAAATAAACAGCGCCGCGCTATGGCGGCACTGCCATCATTTTTGTATAACTAACCTTTAATGCAAACGACTTGCTTTAGGGTGTGTACCACCTCCACCAAATCAGTTTGGTCTTGCATGACCTTGTCAATATTTTTGTAGGCCGACGGTATTTCGTCGACGACTGACTTATCAATACGACACTCAACACCTTCGGTTTGTTTTTGTAGATCTTCTGCACTGAACAAACGTTTAGCTTTACTGCGACTCATGACTCGGCCGGCGCCGTGGGAACAAGAGCAAAACGAGTTTTTATTGCCCTTACCCCGGACGATGAACGATTTCGCGCCCATGCTACCTGGAATAATGCCCAACTCACCTTCCCGAGCACGAATTGCGCCCTTTCGCGTTACAAATACCTCTTCTCCAAAGTGATATTCTTCCGACACATAATTGTGATGACAATTGATCGCTTCTTTAGTGATTTTGAAAGTTGGTAAGCGCTTCTTTAATACCGCTAGAACTTTTTTCATCATTTCGCGCCGATTGATCATGGCGTATTCTTGCGCCCATTCGACGGCCTCTATGTAATCATCAAAGTGATCAGTACCCTGGCTAAAATAAGCGAGGTCTCGATCTGGTAAATTCATTTGAATTTTTTCCATATCGCGTCGCGCCATTTCAATGAAGTACTGACCAATTGAATTGCCTACGCCACGACTGCCCGAATGCAGCATCGCCCATACGTCGTCGTTTTCGTCTAAACAAATTTCAATGAAATGGTTACCGCCGCCCAAAGTTGCTAATTGGCGAACCCACGTTTGATAAGGCTTCTTCTGCCGGCTCACTAGTTTTGGATGCTTTTCCCAAATACGTGATAAACCGTTCGACAAAGACCGTATAGTAGAGTCCGGTACCGCGTCATACTTATGCATATTGAAACCAACCGGTATATCTCGTTCAATGGCACTTCGTAAGCCGCGCAAACTATCGGGCAATTGGTACGCCTTCAAACTTAAACGGATTGCGTTCATACCACAGCCAATATCCACACCTACGGCAGCTGGAATTATCGCGCCCTTAGTTGGGATTACTGAACCAACCGTTGCGCCAATACCACAATGCACATCAGGCATTGCTGCAATATGAGAATGAATAAATGGCATTTGTGCCATGTTGACTAATTGTTGGTAAGCGCTTGGTTCAATATCTTCTGTATAGATTTTGACAGGAACTCTACCCTTAGTAATAATTTTTTGAATTGGCATGATGCCCCTCCTTTATTCGTTATGTTTTTCATTGCCGATGGAATGAAAAACCGTTTCAAAAAACTATTCCCTGTTTTTGAATAGCTTTTCTACTTATGTTTGAGTTTTATTTTTTGAGTTCATTTATTCCTCCTGTTAAGTTACTTTGCTTGTTATTAAAAAGTCTTTTTTTGATCACATCTCAGGTCTGAATTTTAACCAAGGTTTTCTAAGCAAAGATCTTTTATCTGAAAACCTTATATAAAACCCTAAGCCTCATGCATAAAAAAACCTCGAGGCTTTGAGGCTCCCCGAGGTCGAAAATATCCTGAGTGAAGGCCCTGCATAACCTTCTAATTTCTAAAAAACTAGCCGGTAATGCGATCCATAATCCGGGTTTGAGATCCCAAAACGGGTGAGCTCATCTCGGCCTGGATAAATTGTCGTTGCATGATTTTCATGGGTGCGCACTATACCGAGAAATATAGTTGCGTCAACAACTTTTTAATTGATTTTATTGTTTCGTTAAAGGTTTTTCAATCAATCCATCTTCTATAAGTGTGGTTAACGATGATTGACGTCACCGAACTTGACCCCTGTACGCAAAAATCCTTAAGAAAAACTTTGGGTGCTGGAAATTTTTTTCTTAAAAAAATCGAAGGGTTGTTAGTTTCTAAACGTATTAACATCTAGTCAGCACTAAATGTAGACATATCAAAGTCGCGCTTTGGTGAAACCGGTTGCCTTAATTAGTAAGCAATACGCCTGAAACAAACCTCAACTACAATTTCACCTTTAAACACACAGCCAAAAGCCCACTCCTTCAACCCCACACCTAAAATCCCAAACCTATAATGCACAGCGACAATCATTACCAACTCAACACGGATTCGCAGATAGAGTTTGATAAGACATCAACAACTTTTTCCACCAAGCTTAAAAAACTTGCTCAATCTTCCGCACAATTTGTAAGAGAGAATCTGAGAGCGGTAATCCCAATATTACTCATCATCGCGACGTCGATAGGTGTTTATTACTTTCTGACGAACAAACCAGCGACGCCAGCCCGAAAGCCAAACTTAACACCGCCATTAACGGTCTCGGTACAAGAAATTGTTGGCAGGGAGTTTCAGGTAAATGTTCAGAGCTACGGTAATATAGCCCCGCGCACGCAAAGCTTTTTAGTCGCGCAGGTTAGCGGTGTCGTTACTGAATTAGGGGACAACCTACGCGTCGGTAGTTTTTTCGAAAAAGGCGACACTCTCTTAAAGATCGATGACCGAGACTATATTGCAGATATAAAAATCAGTGAGGCAAACCTCGCTGAAGCCAAACAAGCATTATTAGAAGAATTAGCAGCAGCAAAACAAGCCGAAGAAGATTGGAAGCGACTTGGAAATACGGAACCGGCGAATGATCTGGTGCTGAGAAAGCCTCAACTAAACGCTGTTAAAGCTCGACTTGCGTCGGCTGAGGCAGCCCTATCCAAAGCCCAATTAGGGCTTGACCGCACACGAGTATTGGCGCCTTTTTCAGGGCGAGTGCTCAGTAAAACGATTGATCTTGGCCAGGTCACCAGTGTCAATGCTCAGATTGCCGAGGTTTACGCTACTGACTATATTGAAATTCGCTTGCCTATCCGAGATTCAGACCTGATGTTCGTAGATCTGCCTGAATCCTATCGTGGTGTTGGCGAGACTAAGGTAAACACAACTGTCAGGGTTTACTCATCATTGGCGAACAGCAACACGCCTTGGATAGGCGAAGTAGTGCGCACCGAAAGTGCCATCGACAGCGAGTCTCGCCAACTGCATGTGGTGGCGCAGATTGACGACCCTTACGGCAAGACTGCCATTGGCCGCACGCCCTTGAAGATTGGCGAATACGTCACGGCCGAGATAGAGGGTAAGAAAATACCCAATGCAGTGGTAATTCCATCATCAACGATCTATCAAGATACCTACGTGTACATTGTTAACCAAGGGATTATCGAACGCAGAGACATTGATATTTTATGGCGTAGCAAAACCGAGGCACTTATCGGCAGTGGCCTTAAAAATGGCGACCGATTGGTGACCACCACATTAGGCCAAGTGGCCTCTGGCACTAGAGTCAGCATTGAGGGCGAAGCAAAACCAAAGCGTGGCAATAAAGAGCGTAAAAATCGCCCAGACGGTGGCAAGCGCAATGGAAAACCAGCTGAGCGGAAGGGCTAATCATGATTGAATGGTTCGCAAGAAATTCGGTCGCTGCCAACTTATTAATGATGGCGATTTTGCTGGCTGGGGTCCTTACCATGACCTCAAATTTAAAGCTGGAAGTTTTCCCGTCCTCAGACCCAGAAACAATATCGGTCAGCGTGGCCTTACGTGGGGCAACGCCAGAAGACATTGAACTTGGGGTTGCGGTTCGCATTGAGGAGGCTGTGCAAGACTTAATCGGTATAGACGAAATAAGAAGCAGTTCGCAAGAAGGGTCAACCAATGTCAGTATCGACGTCAATGAAGATTACGACCCCAGAGACTTGCTCGACGAAATTAAAAACAGAGTTGATTCGATCAGTACGTTTCCAGCCGAAGCAGAAAGACCGGTTGTGGCCTTGGCACAACGTAAGCGCGCGGTTATTTCGGTTGCGGTAACCACTGAGTATGGTGAAGCCGAAACACGGCGTTTTGCTGAGCAAGTGCGAGAAGATCTATTGCGTATCGATGGCATTTCTTTGGTTGAGCTAGATGCAGTGCGCAGCTACGAAATTGCGATTGAAGTAAGCCAAGATAAATTGCGTGATTTTGATTTGACCATCGCTGAAGTGGCAGCATCAATACGTAATAGCTCGCAAGATTTATCAGCAGGTAACGTTAAAACGGCTGGCGGTGATATTTTATTACGATCAAAAGGCCAAGCCTATCGCTATGCTGATTTTGCTAACATCGTGGTTAAAACCAATATCGATGGTTCGATTATTCGGGTGTCAGACGTCGCCCAAGTCATCGATGGTTTCGAAGAAGAATCACTGTTAGCAAGATTCAATGGTGGTATTGCTGCCATGGTCGATGTACAGCGCACCGAACAAGAGGATTCGATAGAGATAGCTCGCCTGGTTCGAGATTACATAGACGAAAAACAGGCAAGCTTACCGGCGGGCACCACCCTGAAATACTGGGATGACGACTCCACACGTCTTATCTCACGCCTAACGACATTGCGCGACAGTGCCATTCAAGGAGGCATCCTGGTCATTATTTTACTGGCTTTATTTCTAAGACCAGCCGTGGCATTTTGGGTAGTACTAGGCATTCCGGTAACCTTTCTAGGCGCGCTGGCAGTGATCGATTTTCTGGGCATCAGCATCAATGTAATGAGTTTGTTTGGCTTTATTACGGTGCTAGGCATTGTGGTGGACGATGCGATTGTCACCGGCGAAAGTGTCTATGCTCGCATGCGGCGAGGTGAAGCAGGCTTGGCCGCATCAATAAACGGAACCAAAGCCGTGGCGGTGCCAGTCACGTTTGGAATTTTAACCACCATCGCCGCCTTCCTGCCAATCACCCAACTGGAAGGTCGTCTAGAACGTATTTTTGTGCCAATACCTGCCGTGGTTATCCCGGTGCTTATCTTTTCATTAATCGAATCTAAGTTCATTTTGCCGGCACACCTTAAACACATAAAGCTTCGCGACCGAGAAAAAGTCGGCCGCTTAAGCCTGTGGCAAATGAACTTTGCCCAAGGCTTTGAAGACATGATCATCCGGTTTTATAAGCCATTATTAGAGAAGGCAATCGAGTATCGGTATTCGATAATGACGCTATTTATTTGTACGTTCGTGTTAATCGTCGTCACTCTGACAACCGGTTGGTCACGTTTTGTCTTTATTCCAAGTGTTGAGCGTGACGGCGGTACAGTGACATTGGTTATGCCAACCGGCACACCGTTTGAAGTCACCGATCGGCATATGCAACGCTTTATGCAAGTGGGCCTTGAACTGCAAAAAGAATATCTGAACGGCCCGGGCGGTGACCCTATTATCACTAATATTCTGGCGAAAACAGGCCAAGCTTCGCGAGGCGGTGGTTCAACATCGTCAAACGTAGCTTCTTTGAGTTTTGAAGGCCTGCCAATCAGCCAACGAATCGTTCCCGTGACCAGTCTCGAAATCATGCAGGAATGGCGCAAACGAGTGGGCGACATTCCGGGTGCCGAATCCCTAACGTTTAGGTCTCGTGGATTTAGTGCAGGAGAACCCATAAATATCGAGCTACGGGGTCAGTCTTTTGAAGAATTGCAGTCAGTCTCTGACGCGCTGAAAGGCAAGCTCTATGACATTAGTGGTGTGTTCGATGTGGCGGACACCTTGTCTAACGGCAAAGAAGAGCTGCGTATTGAGCTCACGCAACAAGGTCATGTAGCTGGCTTAACCCGCAGTGATATTGTTGGGCAGGTGAGTGGCGCATTCAGTGGTTTGCAAGCGCAACGCATTCAACGCGGCCGCGATGATATTCGAGTGTTAGTCCGGCTTCCGAAATCGGAGCGCAGCACGATCGACACCCTACAAGAAATGTTAATAACCACACCGGATGGTCGCCGTATACCGCTTTCGGGTGTGGCTGAATTGACGGCCAGCAGAGGACCAACATCGATCAACCGAATCAATCAGTACAGAACAGTTACCGTTACCGCAGACGTTGATAAAGAAACGGTTAATATGACGCTAGTTAACGCAGAGCTGGAAGACTTTCTCGAACAAACCTTACTGAAGTATCCAGATATTAGCGCAAAGTTTACTGGTGAAGCTGAGGAGCAGCAAAAAGCGTTTAGCAGCGTGATTACCAGTTTTATCATGTTAATGTTTGTCATCTACGCTTTGCTAGCCTTGCCACTGAAGTCCTACGGTCTGCCATTGGTTGTCATGTCAGTCATCCCTTTTTCGCTGGTCGGCGGGGTGTTTGGACATTGGGTAATGGACCTACCGGTGTCACTATTGAGCGTGTTGGGCTTGTTGGCATTGATCGGAGTAGTGATCAACGACAGCTTAGTATTAGTAGATTACACCAGCCAGCTACGAGCATCGGGCACCAAATTAGCCGATGCGGTACGTGAAGCCGGTGTGGTGCGATTTCGCCCAGTGATACTAACGTCACTTACGACATTTTTTGGTTTGATCCCGCTCACATTCATCGGCCAGACCGATGCCAATGCCGCCTTTTTACAGCCCATGGCCGTATCGCTATCATTTGGAATTTTGTTCGCCACCATCATTACTTTGTTTTTTGTGCCATTAAACCTGTTAATTGCTCAAGACATCAAACGACTCATCGCGGGGCGATTCCGCGTGTCTTAAACGATTGATTTTCTAATTCAGGCACTAAACTTAACGACCAGACCCTGCCAAAAAACCTCTAATATTGGTGTTTTAGCATTTTTCTATTACGGAATTGGCTCGTTTTATGGTCTTATGAGGTATGAGCAATGATAAACACAACGACGAAGGGCTTAAATTAACAACGAAAGACATATCTTCGTCTTTCCTTGCTCACAGAAGTTTTTTAAAAAAATTCGTTTATCGATTTTTCTACAACCGTGAAGATATTGAAGACGTTGTTCAAGAGACCTATCTTCGAGCTTATGTGGCTGAACAAAAAGCCGAAATCACCAACCATAAGTCTTTCTTGTTCACGACGGCACGAAATATCGCTCTCACAAAACTCACCAAAAAATCCAAACAAGTCACTGATTTTTTAGAAGACTACAGCGAACGAGACAAGGATGCTCTGCAAGTAGAACCTTCGGCGCAGAATGAGGTAGACGCACGCCAGCAATTAATAGTCTATTGCAATGCAATTCAATCACTCAACGGAAAGTGTCGAGAAGCGTTTTTGCTCAAGAAAGTTCACGGGTTGACGAATAAAGAAATCGCCAAACACATGTCTTTGTCGCTTAGCTCGATAGAAAAATATTTACACAAAGCCGTGATCTTATTAGACGAGTCTCTTTCGGAACGCGACATAAATCCGAATACAAGTAACTTGCAAGCAAAGTCAAATAATAGGAAGCGGTGATATGACTAATATTATCGAATTCTCAGACAAAAAAGACGCGGTGAGCCAAGCAGCCGAATGGGTGCTGCGTTTAGAGCGCGAAGGCGGCCTCACAGAACAAGAGAAAATCGAGCTGACCACTTGGTTAGATCAAAGCCCATCTCACCTGGTGCATCTAAAGCGTTTGGCGAATGTATGGACTGGCGCTAACCAGCTCACAGACTTGGCTGTTTCGTTACAGGCCAAAGAGTCGCTTCACAACTGGTTTTGGTCTCTTTTGTCATCGTTTAAGTACAAACGCAGCGCTGCAATATTGGCTGCCACGTTGGTAGTCTTGATCTCTATCAGCGCCACCACTCTATATAACACGCCGGACCCAAGCAGGATGAATGGGGTGGTTCAAACAGCAGTGGGAGACCAAAAAACGCTCGTACTGGCCGACGGTTCGGTTCTCAAGTTAAACACACAATCCAAAGTGCGTATTGCCTACAACAAAACCACTCGCGATATTTTCTTGCTCGATGGCGAAGCGCACTTTACCGTCAATAAAGATGCTGACCGCCCTTTTAGAGTCTATGCAGGTTATGGTCGAATTCATGCAATCGGCACCGCGTTCAGTGTGCATTTAAAGGACGGCGCCGTGGACATTACCGTTAATGAAGGCCGAGTAGGTATTGCCTCTGTTGAGAGCGCCACAAATAAGAGCAAACTGGGTGATGCTGATTCTTATCTTGAAGCAGCAACTACCAGCTTGGGCGCGGTGACAAGCTTGGGTATGCTAAGAGCCGGCGAGGCCGGTGCTATCGTTAGCGAGCTCGATGACGGTGACAATGAAGTTCACACCTTTGATCAGCTTAGTGAAATCACCAATATCGAAGTGGCAAAGCGCACCTCTTGGACCCGAGGTGTGTTGATTTTTTCGGGCGAACCACTAGAAGACGTGGTCAAGGAAATTGGTCGTTATACCAATGTAGACATTGAATTTGCTGACCCCGCGATAAGAAAAATAAGAATTGGTGGCAACTTCCCCGTCGGTGAAACCGACGTGATGTTCTCATCTTTGGAAACCAGTTTTGGTTTACGAGTTACTCGGCTCAATAAAGATCGCGTAGTGATATCCAGCGCAAAAATATATAATTAAAAAATTACTGAATATTTTACGGTTTCGCGGATCTCGTTAGTCTTATTAATGAGGTCCCACGAAAAAGTTGTTTGAAGAAAGAAGAGGACATAGACGTATTTAACTTTAACCACACGGTTCTTGCATGAGGCGGTTGGCATGTTTAGTGGCGCTTGCTTGCCTACTAATCAATAGCACCCTATTGTCTGCAGAAACCAAGTTTGAGCTAAATATACCTCAACAAGACTTGGCTGATGCGTTAAATGAACTGCATCAACAGACGGGTGTTGTTTCTTTTTTTCCATTCGATTTAGTTGCTGACAAACAGTCCAATCCTGTGATTGGAAAATACACTCTGCAACAAGGCCTGTCTCTGATGTTTAAGAATACAGGCTTAGTAGGCGGCCTCTCCAATAAACGTGTGATTAGCGTCTCGGTAGACTCAGACGCGTCACCAAACAATAATGAGGAAGAGGAAATGAAAGACTTTAGAAAAGTTGCAGTGGCCAGCGCAATTGCAATCTCTAATGCTGGCGCAGGTGTCGGTTCAGCCATCGCTCAAGACGGCGTTGATAAGGTGCTGGTTCTTGAAGAGGTCGTAGTCACCGCCCGAAAACGTGAAGAGAGCTTGCAGACAGCTCCCATTGCCGTTACCGCTTTTAGTGGCGATGGCCTAGAGTTGAGAGGCTATTCGGATATTTCGGCAATCGCGAATGCAACTCCAAACCTGGTTTTTGATACCGCCCCACCCGTTTCCGGCAACTCATCGGGCGCCTCGGTATTCTTGCGCGGGGTTGGTCAATTAGACTTCACCATTAATGTCGACCCAGGTGTGGGCATCTACGTGGATGGTAGTTATGTATCTAGGTCGATTGGCAGTGTATTAGACCTGCTTGACGTAGATCGAGTAGAAATACTGCGCGGGCCGCAAGGCACTCTCTATGGCCGTAACACCATTGGTGGCGCCATTCAATATGTATCTAAACGACCTGAAGATACCCTGTCTGGGCGAGTTAAGACAACCTTTGGAACCGACAGCCGAGGGGACCTGCTTGCGTCAGTCAATGTGCCGCTATCGGACACCCTTAGAAGCAAGTTCACCATTCTCAGCAAAAATCGTGATGGCTATGTAATTGATGGCCGAGGCGTGGATCTAGGCGATGAAAATTCGGTCAGCGGTCAAGCCTTATTTGATTGGGATATTAATGATAATTTTACCGCTCGTCTGAACTTAGACTTTTCTAACGATGATGAAAACGGTGCCCCGAACGTACCCGTAGAACTGTTTGCTTTTGACGGTAATTTTGGCTTTGTAAACGGAATGGGAGTAACAGGTGCCGATGATTTTGGCACACGCTTTAATTTCTTTTCACCCACCTGCCCGTTTGACGCAAATAATCCTGCGTCGGTAACCGGACCAGGGTGTTTTGGAAACCAATTTAATACCAATGACATTTCATCAACTAATAGCAACTTTCCACTAACGAAATCTGAAAATGAAGTTGCCGGCGGCGCACTCACCTTAGAGTATGATTTTGGCAATGTTCAGCTAAAGTCTATTACGTCGGCTCGCACACTTGATTCAGAATTTGGTAGAGACTCTGATCACTCGCCATTGCCCATTTTTGCGACCGCCAATGTGCAAGAGCAAGATCAGTTCAGCCAAGAAATTCAATTGAGTGGCTCTACCGATAACAGCAGCTGGGTTATTGGTGGCTATTATTTCAATGAAGAAGCCTTTGAATACACGCAGATTTTCCTTCCTGCATTCGGTGGCCCAGTATTGTTATCTGGCCAATTTTTCAATGACGTAGACAATGAAAGCACCGCACTCTACGGTGAATACACATTCAACCTCAATGATAAGTTAGCGCTTACATTAGGTGGTCGCTACACTGATGAGTCTAAATTCTACGGCACTGACCAAGGCTTTACGCTGATCAATGGTAACGTCGGTGATTCACTCTTTTTAGGTATTGACCCGAATGACCCCAGCACCAACCCTGAAAGGCTAGCGACCTTCAATGTGCCTAATCGAAGCGACACTATCGATGACTTTGTAGTGACACTGGTCGAAGACCCTGGCCAAACATTGGATTTTGATGACACCAATGTGCGCGTTAATTTAGCGTATCAAGCCAATGACAGCACCTTGATATACGGAACCTACTCAGATGCATTCAAAAGCGGTGGCTTCAACCCACGATATCTAGCACCTACGGTCGGTTTACAGGCCATTTCTTTTGATCCAGAGTCAGTTGATTCATTTGAATTGGGATACAAATACTCGGGTTCCAATTTTCGAGCCAATCTTGCTTTGTTCTTTAATGACTATACGGACATCCAAATCAGTGCCGACTCGCCATCGAGTCAAGGGGCTACGGTTACCCAAAATGCAGCTGCGGCAACCATTAGCGGCATTGAAGCGGAGTTTGCCTACGCGAACCTTGGATGGTTAATTGAAGGTGGCTTCGGCTATGTTGATGCTGAATATGACGAACTAGGCAGTGGCGTGGATAGCTCAGTTACCTTGAACTCTCGCTTTCCGCGCATTCCAGAGTTTACATCCAGTTTAGGCGTTTCGTACCTTCAATCGTTGAATTCGGGTGCGGAACTCACCTACCGCGTTGACGGTACCTACCGCGGAGATTCAGAAGGCACTGTTCAAAATGACACACAAGCATTTCAAGACGACTACGTTCTGATTAACGCGGTGGTTAAATACAGTGGTGCCGATGATAAATGGCGTTTTTCAGCTGGAGTCACCAATTTGTCTGACGAAGAATATACGAACTCCGTTAACGTCAATCAGCGTTTAGGTTACGCTGAAGCTGTCTTTGCACGCGGCCGAGAATTCTATGTTTCAGCCGAATACGCTTTCGGAAACTAGTATTATTCCGCACTCTATCTCAGGGTGCACGAACGGGAGTGGCAACACTCCCGTTCGTCGTTATTCACTGTTAAGCTTAGGCTAATATGAAAAAATATTTTCACCGAGTTTCGTTGCTGTGGGCTTCAATCATGCTGGGCGGCTGCGCATCTCTGCCAAGCACATCTCATCAGCAAGATTTAATAACCGCGTGCACCGCACTGATAAATTACTACCCTATTCCCAGAGATGCACTTGATGCGCGTGCATACGCAAATATGTTTACCGAAGATGGTGAGCTGGTACTGCAAGGAGCCGTGACCAAAGGCCGAAGCAATATTGAGAATGCCCTTCTCAATCGCAGCGCAACTGGATTCATTAGACATATCGTTGGCTCAGTCAATGTACAGCCGGTCAGCGACAATATGGCAACAGGATACAGCTACGCCACGGTGATCAAATCCAATCAGTCTTATGAAGGCACGCCTTTACCCTTAAGCCAAGAAAACCTGTTTGCCGTGGTCACGTATGAGGACGTATTTAGCTTTGATGGCACCGAATGTAAGTTTAGCCAACGCAAAGTCAATATCAATTTTTTAAACAGTGGCAACGATGTTAAATAAGCGCACCTTAGAAGTACTCGGGCCCGGCATACTATTTGCGGGCGCCGCCATTGGAACCTCTCATTTGGTTCAATCGACCAGAGCTGGTGCCTTATATGGAATGGGGCTGATTCTAGTGATTTTGTTCGCCAACCTTATAAAATACCCTATCTTTAGATTTGGCCCGCTCTATACCGCCGCAACCGGCAACTCAATTCTAAGCGGTTATCGTGCCTTAGGGCGATGGGCACTAGTGCTACTGATAATCACCGAATTACCCGTCAATATAATCATTATTGCCGCGACCGCTTTGGTCACCTCGGGCATCGCGTTATATCTTTTTGAATTAAACATAGGCGTTACCTCTCTCGCTTCAATATTGATCGCTGTCGCCTTTGCCCTGATTAGTATTGGTGGCTATAAATTCGTCGATAAAATTACTAAATGGTTTATCGCAACGCTGACTGTCTGCACCATTACCGCAACCGTCTCTACATTGCCATACGTCGATTGGAGCCCTTCCAATTTTCATATCCCCGAAATGAATGCGACGACCGTACCATTCACTTTAGCACTGTTAGGCTTTATGCCTGCGGGGGCCAGTTTGGCTATCTTGCATTCAGTTTGGTCAATCGAAAAAGCCAAAACCATCGGCAAACCAGTGACAAAATCAGAGGCAATGTTAGACCTGAATATTGGTTATATAGGCTCAGTGTGTTTGGCGATTTGTTTCTTGATTATGGGTGCTGGAACTCTGCACACGCAAGGCGCTGAGCTGTCTTCAAACGCGGGTAATTTTGCAGGCCAGGTTATCTCACTGTACAGCGATAGATTAGGAGCGTGGTCAGCGATTGTTGTGGGTACATCGGTCTTTGCGGTCATGCTTTCAACGTTGCTAACCACACTGGATGGCTTCGCAAGAATGCAAAAATCGGCGTTTAACGAATTACGATCTGCCGGATATAAGAAACAGACCAAGTTGAGCGAGAAAAGTGTTCACTCTTTGGTGATGGCAGGCCTTGGCGGTGGCGCAATTATCGTGTTACTTAATTTCATGACCAGCTTCAAGCTGTTCATAGACTTTGTCACCATTGCTGCTTTTATGCTGGGCCCAGTTATCGCCATATTGAATCACCTAGTGATGCATGGTGACACAGTGCCTGCAGCAGCAAAACCCACTAAAATAATGAGCGCATGGAGCCTCATAGGAATCAGCTTTCTACTTATTATGTCGGCATTGTTTCTATGGTTGTAGTGCGAAAAATCACTCACTAAATGCCCTAAACAAGCTCTGCATTGAATTATCAAAGAGCGTTAAACACACGATCCTCTTCTGCAGTCTAAGGAACTTTACGCCTGCTTAAACGACGCTTTTTTTCAAAAAAATCGGATCTTACAAAACAGTTTGCTTGCAAGATTTTGCCATGACTGTTAACCTTATATTCAAATTGAATATAAGTTACTTGTTTATTGATAATTTTGACAACAAAACCGAGTACAGAACTCCCGTGAGACTGTACACAACGACTGTCGAAATTACCAAGCTGCATTAATTAAAATCCGAGATCTACAGAGTATCGAATGAACAGATTAGTTTACATTGGTGAAACTGAATATTTTCCAAACATCACAGGAATTGAATACGAAGGAAAAAACTCAGACAACCCTCTTGCGTTTAAGGCTTACGACCCTGACCGTATCGTCGCTGGAAAGCGCATGGAAGAGCATCTGCGCTTTGCAGTGTGCTATTGGCATACGTTCTGCTCTGGAGGCGCCGACCCCTTTGGTAGCAATACCCGCGAACACGCGTGGCTAAAAGGCACAGACCCCATACAGGTGGCCAATCAGAAGATGGATGCCGCATTTGAGATGACCAGCAAGCTCAATGTTCCGTACTACTGTTTTCATGATATTGACATGGCTCCAGAAGGAAACAGCGTGTCCGAAAGTGAAGCCAATCTGCATACCATGGTTAGCCGCGCTAAAGACATGCAAAAAGAAACCGGCATCAAATTGCTATGGGGAACCGCCAACGTATTTTCCAACCCTCGGTATATGAACGGCGCAAGCACCAACCCAGACTTTAATGTACTTGCACATGCGGGCGCTCAGGTAAAAATGGCACTTGATGCAACGGTAGAATTGGGCGGCGAAAATTACGTATTTTGGGGCGGCCGCGAAGGCTATTCTTGCCTTTTTAATACCGACACCCAGCAAGAGCTTGAGAACATGGCGCGTTTTTTAACCATGGCTCGAGACTACGGTCGCAGCATTGGTTTCAAGGGAGATTTTCTAATTGAACCTAAACCAATGGAGCCAACCAAACATCAGTACGACTTTGATTCGCAAACGGTGATTGGTTTTTTACGACACCACGACCTAGATAAAGACTTCAAGTTGAATATCGAAGCAAACCACGCCACATTGGCCGGACACACCTTTGCTCACGACCTACAAATGGCCGCCAACGCCAACTTATTGGGTTCAATCGATGCCAATCGCGGCGATGCTCAGAACGGCTGGGATACAGACCAATTCCCAACCGACCTATACGACTGCGTGCACGCAATGATTGTGGTTTTACAAAACGGCGGGTTCACTAATGGTGGCTTGAATTTTGATGCCAAATTACGCCGCGAGTCTACCAATTTAGAAGACTTTTTCATCGCCCATATTGGCGGAATGGACAGCTTTGCACGAGGTTTACTGGTAGCCGACAAACTGATTAGTGACGGCAAGCTAAACTCTATTAAAGATGGTCGATATACTAGCTTTCAACATGGCAAAGGCGCCGAATTCAAAGCTGGCGCATTGAATTTACAAAACCTGTACCAACACGCGATTGATTCTGGCTACCCAGCCCTAGAAAGTGGGCAACAAGAACTCGCAGAAAATATTATTAACGATGCACTTTTTTGCATCGACTAAGCCTGCATTAACTGCAGGGGTTATAACAATCACCAACGAAGCCAGTTCGAGATAAGCTGGTTTTCGTGAAGATCTAGGAGATATTATCATGTCTAATTCAAACGCTAATATGCCGTTTATTGTTGCCATTAGTTTAGTAGCAACGCTGGGTGGATTCTTATTTGGTTTTGATAGCGGGGTTATCAACGGCACAGTAGAAGGCCTACAAACTGCATTTAATTCAAACAGTATGGGCACGGGTTTTAACGTGGCATCCATGCTGCTTGGTTGTGCTGTAGGCGCCTTTTTTGCTGGCTATTTGGCCGATATTTATGGGCGTCGTTCATTATTACTGGTGGCCGCCGTGCTGTTCTTAATAAGCGCTTGGGGTTCAGGCATAGCGACAAGTTCAATTGAATTTATTCTCTATCGAATTCTCGGCGGCTTAGCCGTAGGAGCCGCAAGCGTGATGGCACCCGCGTACATCAGTGAAATTGCGCCAACGGAAATACGAGGCAGACTTTCCAGCATCCAACAAGTGGCGATCATTTGCGGATTATCAGCCGCATTTTTCTCAAACTATTTGCTCGCCAATTTCGCCGGCGGTTCTACTGCGATATTCTTAGCCGGCTACGAAGCATGGCGCTGGATGTTTTGGATAGAACTGATTCCGGCCTCTCTTTTTTTAATCACACTAATACTGATTCCAGAGAGCCCACGTTACTTGGCACTCAAAAACCAAGATGAAGCCGCATTAGCCGTATTGACAAAACTGCAAGGAGGCGAAGCCGCTAAAACACTGCTGGCTGATATTCATCGCTCACTTGAAACTGAACCAAACAAGCCCAACCGATCTGACCTCAAAGACGATTCAGGCAAAGTTCGCACCATTGTTTGGGTCGGCATAGGCTTAGCCTCATTCCAACAATTAGTCGGTATTAACGTGGTCTTCTACTACGGTGCCGTGTTATGGCAATCGGTTGGTTTCTCTGAAGCTGACGCTTTGCAGATCAACATACTTTCAGGCCTTTTAAGTATTGCTGCGGTGATTTTAGCGCTTTGCTTGATCGACAAAATCGGTCGCAAACCGCTGTTGCTAATCGGCTCGATCGGTATGGCCGTAACCTTAGCCATCGTTGCTATCGCGTTTGCCGGTGCCGACACGGTGGATGGCCAGCTAGTACTCAGTGACATCAGCGGTAAAGTGGCACTAGTCTCAGCAAACGCCTACGTGATGTTCTTTAACTTCTCTTGGGGCCCGGTAATGTGGGTGATGTTGGCCGAGATGTTCCCAAACAAAATTCGCGGTTCAGGCCTCGCCATTGCCGGCTTATTTCAGTGGCTATCTAACTTTCTTATCACCATGTCATTCCCAATTATGCTGAGTGTCATCGGCTTAGCCGCCGCGTATGGCCTTTACGCACTTTTCGCTGGCTTATCTGTGCTCTTTGTCGTAAAAATGGTACGAGAAACTCAAGGTGTAAGCTTAGAAGAAATGCGAGGTTAAAATGTTTCATCATTCCGTCGATAACGTTATTTTTGGGTGTCGTGAAGGCGACCTAGAAATTTGTCTTATTCAGCATGCTGATGGCCCAGCAGAAGGCCAGTGGGGTTTGCCCGGCGACTTCATTCAAGCGAACGAAAGTCTCGAAGACGCGGCCATTCGCACGCTGCGCACTCGTACTGGAATCGACGACATATTTTTAGAGCAGTTTAAAACCTTTGGCTCGCTGGATCGCTACCCCAGTGAGCGTGTTATCACCACTGGCTATTTTGCACTCATTCGGCCGCAAGATTATGAAGCCGTCGCCGGCGCGCACGAATTGGATGCTGCATGGTTCCCAGTCACGTCATTGCCCGATCTGATGTACGACCACGGTGAAATTCTTCAAACTGGGCTAGCGTGTCTTAAGCGTAAAATCCGCCATGAGCCCATTGGTTTTAGCCTGCTCTCAAAAAAATTCACACTCCTGGAATTGCAGCGATTGTACGAAGCAATTCTGAATAAGCCACTCAACAAACCCAACTTTAGAAGAAAAATGTTGCACATGAAATTGTTGATTGATTGCAACGAGAAACAAGTGGGGGCGGCTCATCGAGCGGCCCAGCTATACCGGTTCGATGCCGAAGAATACAAGCAACTCCAGGAAAAAGGCTTCGTATTCGAGTTTTGAACTCCACCAATTCATTAACCTTATTAAAATTATAAACAACTTAACAAGCAAACTAACACAGACCAGACTTGGTCCGTCTAACTACAGAGAATCCAATGACCTCATCAAAACTGCTTGCATGCGCACTGTCCGTCACCCTACTTTGCACTGGCACTGCTCAAGCACAACTTTATAAAGACCCTACTCAAAGCGTCGAAGTACGCACGCAAGACCTATTGTCGCGCATGACTTTGGAAGAAAAAGTCGCGCAGATGATCTGTGTTTGGCAAACCAAAAGCGAATTTTTAGACAGCGAGGGAAACCTAAAACCGGCAAAGCTCAAGAAAGAGCATCCTAATGGGATTGGCTGTATAGCAAGACCCCAAGACACGGTTGGAATTGGCGATGTGCAAGACACCCCTGCGCGAGACGCAAAACAAAGCGTTAGCGTCATCAACGACATCCAAAAAGCATCCATCAATGATACGAGGCTTGGCATTCCAGTATTGTTTCATGAAGAGGGGCTGCACGGCTTTCAAGCCAAGGACGCCACTTCATTCCCGCAAGCGATTGGCCTAGCAAGTACTTGGAACGAAGCGCTACTGCGTGATGTTTATTCAGTGGTTGCTCGTGAAATTCGTGCACGCGGTGTACATCATGTGTTATCGCCGGTTGTTGATGTGGCGCGCGACCCACGTTGGGGCCGAATCGAAGAAACATTTGGTGAAGACCCCTATCTTGTGTCAAGAATGGGCGTGGCGGCCATTAAAGGTTTTCAAGGCCAAAGTCGAACCTTAGAGAAAGACAAAGTTTTCACGACGCTAAAGCACATGACCGGCCATGGCCAACCGGAGGCTGGCACCAACGTTGCGCCGGCTAATATTTCCGAAAGAATACTTCGAGAAATCTTTTTCCCACCCTTCGAAGCGGCGGTAAGAGAAGCAAAAGCCGCCAGCGTTATGGCTTCTTATAATGAGATCGACGGCGTTCCATCACACGCCAGCAAATTTTTATTAAAGGAAGTTCTGCGTGGCGAATGGGAATTCGATGGACTAGTTGTCTCAGATTACTACGCCATTGATCAACTTAACGTTTTACACAACGTCGCCGCAAACGACCAAGAAGCGGCTATTCTAGCTGGCCAAGCCGGCGTTGATATGGAGCTACCTGACCCAGATGTCTACCCGATTTTGGTCGAGTTAGTAGAAAAAGGCTTATACCCCATGTCAGCGATTGATGAATCGGTTGCGCGAATTTTAACGCTCAAGTTCAATGCAGGGCTATTCGAGAATGCCTACGCAGATGCCGAATACGCCGAACAGATTACCGGCAATGCCGAGGCGCGCGCGCTGGCACTTAAGGCTGCTGAACAGAGCATGGTCTTATTGAAAAACAGTGACAACACTCTGCCCTTAAACGTTGACGCAATCAAACGTCTAGCGGTAATAGGGCCAAATGCCGACAACGTAGTACTGGGCGGCTATTCAGACCAACCTAGGCAAACCGTTTCTATTTTAGAAGGCGTTCGTAGTCACGTAAAAGACAACATCGAAGTGGTGTATGCCGAAGGAGCACGAATTACGGAAGACCCAGGTTGGAAATCGTGGTTTCGCCATGACGTTGTGTTCGCTGACCGCAAAGAGAACCTGGTTCGTATCAAAGAGGCAGTAGAACTAGCCAAAACAAGCGATGCTATTGTACTTGCCATTGGCGGTAATGAGGCGACCAGCCGCGAAGCCTTTCAGGATGACCACCTAGGTGATAGAGCCGATATTAATTTGGTTGGCGAACAACAAGAGTTATTCGATGAATTACACGCCACCGGCAAACCGATTGTGGTTGTACTTATCAGTGGGCGACCACTGGCAGTCAATGAAATCGCCAGTAAAGCAGATGCATTAATACAAGGTTGGCTGCTTGGTCAAGAAACAGGCACCGCAGTGACCAAAGCACTGTTTGGCGAAATCAGCCCGAGCGGCAAATTGCCAGTCAGCATTCCTCGCTCAGTTGGTCACCTACCGGTTTACTATAATTACAAACCGTCAGCAAAACGTGGTTACGTAGACAACCAAACCGGCGCGCTCTACCCGTTCGGCTATGGCCTCAGCTATACCCAATTTTCACTGAGTAAACCCAGACTAAGCGCAAGCACAATTAAGCCGTACGGAAAGGTTGTGGTATCCACCAAGTTAAAAAATACCGGTGATAGAAACGGCGCTGAAGTGGTACAGCTTTACATTCGCGATGTTGTTAGTTCTGTTACTCGGCCGGTCAAAGAATTGAAGGCCTTTAAACGAGTTGAGCTAGAGCCAGGCGAAACCACAAAGGTGGAATTTGAACTCGATGCTCAACGTGACCTCGCTTTTTTCGATATCAATATGGAAAAAACCGTCGAAGCTGGTGAATACGAGATAATGATCGGCAACAGTTCTGAAAACCTACAGACAGTCACGCTCAACGTTTCAGCGGGCAAAACAAAACGCTAAGTAGACGACGGGCGGCGGCTAAATCAACTAAATCGGTGCCGCCTATCAGATGCACACGCCCATTCAAATGGGCGTGTGCATCATGAACTTTAGGACTTCATTGAGAGCTTCCCAGTAAGTATCTCCCAAAACATAAGCCAATCACCCATCAAGCTATAAACTGGGTAAGTGAATGTCGCTGGCCGATTTTTCTCATATTTAAAATGACCTATCCAGGCAAAGCCGTAACCGACCACCGGCACAGCCAGAAGCAACCAAGGATTGGAGGTCAGCACAGCAACAGCCAGCACGCCCAAAATAAGACATGAGCCGATAAAGTGCAGTGTTCGACACATAGAGTCTTGGTGTTGTGAAAGATAAAATGGGTAGAATTCTTTAAAACTCCGATACTCTTTATCGAGGCTGTTGTTTTTATCACTCATGCTAAAATTCCTGCTCTGTGTGTCTATTTGAAAAGCTATTTAAATGGCGGTTTAAACAGTTTAGTTTTTATAAGATGGATCGATGCGGTCTAATCGACGCAACAAAGCTGGCCAGGCTAAAAGATTGGCGCTTTGTCGCGCTATTTCAGCATCACGACCTTGTGCCGCGACCTTTTCTTGCACGTCGTCGGTAGCTCGATAAAACTCGCCACCCGACGAGCTTAATGTGGCAACCTGCATTTCACAAGCACGCTCAATAAAGTAGATCCGCATAAAAGCCTCAGCCACGGTTTCTCCTAACACCAAAGTCCCATGATTGCGCAGTAACATTATATTCTTGTCGCCAAGGTCTTGCTGCAAACGTGGTCTTTCATCCAGATCTACCGCGACACCCTCAAAGTCATGATAAGCGATATCGTCCCGAACCAACATAGCCGTCTGATTCAAAGGCAACAAACCACGGGGGTCAGTGGCGACGGCCGTACCGGCTATTGTGTGAAGGTGGATAACACACGCCGCATCATGTCGCCCTTGATGAATGGCCGAATGAATCGTAAACCCCGCTGGGTTCACCGGGAACGGTGAATCATCGACTTTATCGCCCTTACCATTAATTTTAACCAAGCTTGATGCCGAGACTTCGTCAAACATTAGGCCAAACGGGTTAATAAAAAATTCATCCTCCGTCCCCGGAACGCGTGCCGATATGTGTGTGTATATCAAATCGTCCCAACCATAGCTGGCAATCAAGCGATAAGCTGCGGCTAAATCAAGCCTGGCTTGCCATTCCTCAGGTGATGCCTTTTGTTGTACCGCTGCGCTCAGTTTTGCCATCTGTTCAGTATTCATAATAATGCTCGTCTTGATAATGATGCGATAAATATATCGGGATCTCGCAACCCCTATTGTAAACATGTTGACATTTCAACTTGAAAATGATGTAACAACGGCTCAAACCGTTATCTAAATATTTCAAAACCAATGAGTATTGAACTTCTAAGCAACAGCCCATGGCTATCTCAATTGTCGAGCACGCAGCGCCAGCAGCTTCTAGCAAAGGTACACATTAAGCAGTTTGTCGCAAATCAAACCTTGCTCAGAAAAAGCTCGTCGGCTGATGGCTTATACGGCGTGATAGAAGGTGAACTCAAAGTTAATGCCACGACATTTAACGGCGAAGAGATCGTTTTCACGAAATTGCAACCGGGAGATTGGTTTGGGGAAATAGCGATTTTGGATGGTGGCGAACGCACTCACGATGCATTCACAACCACCAGCACGTCGATAGCAGTCCTGCCTAAGCATGAAATCTTGCAAATCTGTGAAAAGAACCCTCAAGTCTACACAGCTCTTGTACAGCTTTTATGCTTACATTGCCGACAAGCCTTTAATGCAATTGATGATTTTCTACTATTTTCACCAAAGCAACGGATAGCCAAGAGAATTTTAATGAGCACCTCAAGTCACGATAAGAAAATCTTGGAAATAAATCAAAGTGACCTGGGTGCCTTGGTGGGCATCTCGCGTCAAAGCACTAACAAAATTCTACGCGATTGGGAGCACCAAGGTTGGATACAGCGCCGGTACGGCAGGCTAGAGATACTCAACAGAGAGCAAATAGAAAACCTGATTACAGCGTAAACTAGCTTTAGTCTAACCCAACTTTAGCCCGAACTGATTGCAGCGACATCTAGTCGCAGGGATAGTTTGCCTTAAGTGACCGGTAAACATTTTGAGCAAGTTCCACCGAATTTCGCTCTGACTCTTTAACTTGCCCTAATGTTTCTTCCGCCAGTTCTAGTATTGAACGATCTTCCGGCAGACAGAAACCCGCAAGCGCGGTAGGTTGGTTTGATTTTCGCCCGAGTCGCGTCCTGCTCGCTCGTTCAGCGTAAGTCGGCTCTGAGTCTTCAATAATGGACTTAATTATTGCCGTGTCTGTCAGCAATGCTCCCTGAAGAAAACCCTTGATAAAAGACCGACATGCCGACATTGCTTCGGGGTTATCTAAACATTGATGTCTACCAGACTCAGTGGCTTCATTGGTATCTATCGCACTGATTTTTGAATCGAGCTTTTGTTCTTGCTGAGCGTGCACAATGGGGGTAAGCGCCAAGGCAAAACTAACCGCGGTAACAAGCAAAATTTGTTTCTTCATTCTATTCATCATTCAGTCGATTTGCCGCACAAATTGTGCCGTTTAAAAATATAGTAAAGCGTTGAAAATTAGAGCAACGGATTTAATCCCGCTGAAAAATGGTGCTCTTGCTGACGGTAACAATTAGGGGGGCACTACAAAGTTACCATCAGCAAAGAAAACACCAAAACACCCGAACTTCTAAACCTTCTCTAATTTGCTATTACTTTCACCCGCACCTCAAAACAGAACAAGTATTACACAGCTGATTGACCTTGGTATTCGAATTAAAATTACTTATTATCAGTTTTTATCGAATAATTTATGTCCGCCTTGAGCAAGCTATGAAGCAACTAAACTTTAATCATTTGCAATACTTTTACGCTGTAGCAAAGGAAGGTTCCGTCACAAGAGCTGCGGAGTTGTTGCATGTCACCCCACAAACGGTGAGTGGGCAACTCGCTACATTCGAAGAATATATTGGTGCGCCGTTATTTGAGCGACACGGCAAACGTCTGGAACCGAATAGCCTCGGACAAGTAGCGTTAAAGTATGCGGACGACATTTTCAATCTTGGAAACGAGCTATCTCGAACACTGGCTTCTCATGACGTGGGTAAAGTAGCGAATTTTAATGTAGGTATTGTTGATGCGATGCCCAAGGTAATGGCGTTTGAAATGCTCAATGGTTGCTTCGACTTAGACAGCCGCTTCATTCTTGAATGTCATGAAGGAGATCTACCCAGTTTGCTATCCGATCTCTCGATAAACAAACTTGATCTGATAATCTCAGATCACCCCTTACCCACGGGCGTAAGCGTTCGGGCTATAAACCACTACCTAGGCCAGTCAGGCGTAACTTTTTTCGCTGCCAAAGATCAGTCTAAAAAGTATAAAAGTGGCTTTCCTGCATCACTACACCAAGCGCCATTCTTAATGCCAGGCAGGGAGTCAGCGCAATATCAAAATTTGGTTTCATGGTTCGTGCAATCCAAAATCGCTCCTAAAATTGTTGCCGAGTTTGACGACAGTGCATTGCTGAAATTTTTCGGACAAACAGGCCGAGGTGTTTTTTGTATTTCGTCAGCGGTTGAAAAAGACGTACTAGAACAATTTAACGTAGATATTATTGGCCGCGTTGAATCCGTTTCAGACCGTTATTATGGAATCTCCCCTGAAAGAAAAATAAAACACCCCGCAGTGGATATTGTTCTTAGTGCTGCGCAGACCTTATTGGCCGATTAAGCTCTCGTTAACTGGCAAATCTAGGACTTTGCCAGCTCGGCAATTTAGCCGACAATAGTTATCAGTAAATTCCGAACAATATTTATTAATAATTCGAACTTGCAATGCACGTATTTTTCGTACCATTGCCAACCAAAATTGTGCGCACAAACCTTTGGTAACAAGTCGATTGAAAATGCTTCAAGGCTAAAAGCTCAAAACTATGTATCTCAACTTCTGGTTCTTCTCATCCTTTTGGGCCCCGCGCGTGCTAAGGCTTTAATTTAAATGTGCACCAAACATTGTCGCCTCACTATGGCGCCTCACAAAAAATGAATTCAATTGACCCTGTTATTTGGTTCTTCCTTTTCGGACTACTTGCCGGTGTACTGAAGTCTGAACTTCGCTTGCCCAGTCAGATTTACGATTTTGTTTCAATGTTGCTGTTGCTAACAATCGGTTTAAAAGGCGGTATTGAGCTAGCAAATCAGCCTTTTGCATTGTTACTTCCGCAGATTGCGGTCATTGTTCTTGCTGGATTTCTTCTGCCATTCTTAGCCTTTCCTGCTCTACGGTATATTGGCAGGTTTTCTAAAGCGGATTCTGCTTCAATTGCAGCTCATTATGGGTCCGTCAGCGTCGGCACCTTCGCCGTCGCGGTGGCTTACATGAATTCGCGAAGTATTCCATTTGAAGAACACATGGCGTTGTTCGTTGTGTTGTTGGAAATACCCGCGATCCTAGTCGGCATCGTACTGGCCAAGGGTATTTCGAAAAATATGCAGTGGTCGAAAACCGCTCATGAAGTGATGTTGGGTAAGGGTGTGATGTTTTTAACCGGCGGTTTACTTATTGGTTGGCTCAGTGGGCCATCTGGTGTCGCCCCGATTGCTCCTTTGTTTTTCGACCTTTTCAAAGGTGTACTTGCCCTGTTTCTTCTTGAAATGGGCCTAATAACTGCCACGCAACTGGGCAGCCTGAAACGTGACGGCATTTTCTTATTGGTGTTTGGTATTATAACTCCTGTTAGTTTTTCCTTGCTTGGAATTTTGACCGGTTTTAGTCTTGGGCTATCAATGGGTGGCTCAGCAGTGTTAGCAACTTTGTTCGCCAGTGCATCTTATATTGCAGTGCCGGCGGCTATGAGGATATCGGTGCCTGAAGCCAACCCGACGCTTTCTTTAACGGCATCATTGGGCATCACATTTCCATTCAACATCTTGATTGGAATACCACTTTATTATTGGTTGACCACCCACTTTCAGACAATATTTTTAACTTAACCATTTCTCTTCTAAGGCGCCTCTCAATGAATAATGACGACATCAAATTGGTAACAATTTTTACCGAAGCAGCTTTGGAGTCACAGTTAGTTAAGGACATTGATAGTCTAGGTGCGCCGGGCTACACAATCACGAACGCTAGAGGCAAAGGCCGTAGGGGATTACGCGGTGCATCGTGGGAGGCAAACTCGAATATTAGAGTCGAAATCATATGCGCCCAACCAGTGGCAGAGGACATTTTAGCGCATTTACACAAAACCTATTACGACAACTATGCAATGGTGTCTTTCAGCAATGATATTCAAGTATTGAGGCCGGAAAAATTTAATCCATAAGCCTTATAAAAATAGTCAAACTCAAAGAAAACACCCTGTGTATTATTCGAGTGACTTGCCGCCCCTTCTTGCCAAGCGCGCAATGGTGGGTAAAATAACAGCTGCACAGAACGCAACACAAACCTGCCCATACATCTTTCAATATAAAACATGACATCATGAATACAAGCACATTAACAGCCGACGATGGCCATCAACTAGACTGCTATATCAGCGAACCCACCGGAAACCCTGTGGCCGGCATTGTGCTCCTACCTGAGATATTTGGTATCACTCAACATATGCAAGACATGGCGGACGAGTATGCTAAACGCGGTTATCGTGCCATCGTGCCAGCCTTATTCGATCGAGTCGAACCCGGCGCCAAGCCTGCCTACGATGAAATTAAGCGTGGCATAGAACTAATGAAACGCTGTGCTGATGAGATGGCGTTGCTGGATATCAAATCCGCCGCTGATGCTGTCTCTGTCGATGGCAAGGTTGCGGTTCAGGGTTACTGTTGGGGTGGGTCTTTAGCGTTCTTAAGTGCCTGTGAATTAGATGTCACCGCTGCCGTTTCATTTTACGGTGGCAATATTATTAATCAGTTAGATCGCAACCCAAAGTGTCCGGTGATGTTTCATTTTGGCGATCAGGATAAAAGCATACCGCAGGAAAGCGTCAACGACATTATTGCCACTTGGGTGAGCGAGTCGCAGCACATCGCCCATATTTACCAAGGCGCTGACCATGCGTTTGCGAACCATGATCGCACCACCTTTAAGCAACAAGCGGCCGAGCTCGCCAATCAACGTAGCCATGAATTTTTATCAAAGATGATGGGTGGTTGAACAAGTCTAGTACTGGATAACGACTAGTCAGCTAAACAAATACCCTAGCGACAGCTCAAAGAACTGGTCGCTAGTTTTGTTTAAGCAAGTCTAAGGCTCGTTGGTAAACCGGCAGGTCAACCATAGCACCATCAACGGTGACAGCACCGTCACCGGCCGCAACCGCGGCTTCAAAAGTTTCGACAATTTTTTGGGCTTGAGCGATCTCTAAATCGCTATGTGTAAAAACACCTTTGGCAATTTCAACTTGCTTTGGATGAATACACCACACGCCCGCCATGCCCATGTCTTTGGCCGACTGCATGGCGTGTTCTAAACCCTTAATGTCGGTAAACTCGCCAATACTAATCGGCATCCCCCAAGCCGTTAAGCTGGCTTCACGAGCGGCGTATAGCACCTTTCTACAGGGTTCGAGTAAATTAGCCGCCGTTGGCTTGCAGCCAATCTGCTGGCACAAATCTTCACTGCCGAGCGCTAAGCCCACTAATCTTGGCGGCGCATCTATCCAACTTTCACGATTGCGCAGCCCTTTCAAGGTCTCTATCAAACCCAGCAGCTTTATACCCCCAACGGCCAAACCTCGCTGCTCTTCGAGTTTTGACATTTGTTGATCAACAAATTCAAGCTCAGCAATGCTCTCGAGCTTAGGCAGTGTGATGGCATTAACGTGCTCAAAAACACTGGCGCGTAGGTCTTCGCTTAAATCTCCAGCATTGGCGTTCACACGAACAATAGAATCAATACCGTTTTTTGCTAACTCAGCGCAAGCCGCTTTAACAAGCGATCTTGCGTGCTCTTTATTATCTGCAGTAACGCTGTCTTCCAGATCAAGCTGGACAGCATCGGGCTTTAAGTTTATCGCCGATGCTAAATATTTTGGTTTATTTGCTGGAACGAAAAGGACTGTTTTCCAGTCTAAGCTTGGCGTATCTATCATTATGAAAACTCCCGACGCAGCGCGTCATTATGTTCGCCTGACTTGGGCACATAGGGCGTTACCGTGAAATCATCACCGGTAAATTGAATCGGCGGCGCTATCAAATCTATCGACTCACCGTTGTGCAGCTGCACCTCTCTTGTGCGTAGTTGAGGGTGCGCCAGTAATCCACTAACACTGTTTACCTTGCCAAAAGCGATGCCGGCATTAAGCAGTTTTTCAGACATATCATCGGTCGAATATTTGGCAAAATGCGTTTGCACCAAATCATCCAATTCCTGCCGGTTTTGTACCCGTTGATTGTTGCTATCAAAACGCGAATCAGAGGCAATAGAAGCGTCACCCAACACCGTCTTACACAGGTTGAACCACTCACGTTCGTTTTGAATTGAGATAGCGATTGTTTCGTTGTCTGCGCTTTTAAAACCACCGTAGGGCGCTATTGACGGGTGGCGCATCCCGGCCGGTTTCGGAGCGCCAGCGCCGTATTGTTCATGAATCGCCGGCACCATCATCCAATCGGCCAGCGTATCAAAAAGCGATACTTTAACCCCACTACCATGACCGGTTTGCTGTCGTGAAAATAACGCTTGCTGTATGCCAATGAGTGCGTTCATACCAGCACCTATGTCACATACCGATACACCCACACGGCCAGGTGCTTCTGGCGCGCCACTAATACTCACCAAGCCGGTTTCACATTGCACTAGAAAATCATAGGCTTTCATTTTTTGATAACTACCGGATTCTCCGTAGCCCGAAATATCACAGGTGATGAGCTTTGGGAATTTTGCACGCAGCTCATCCGATCCAAAGCCAAGCCTTTGCGTTGCGCCGGGCGCGAGGTTTTGAATCAACACATCTGCTGTACTAATCATATTCATCAGTAAAGCCTGATCATCGGTATCTTTAAGATTCAGTTCGAGCGACTCTTTGCCCTGATTGATCCACACAAAATAAGAAGATTCACCTTTAGCAGCCGCATCATAATTACGGGCAAAATCACCATCATTGCGTTCGATTTTTATCACTCGAGCACCGCCCTCAGCTAAGCGACTTGTGCACAGCGGTGCCGCAACGGCTTGCTCAAGAGCGACAACGGTAATACCTCGGTATGGTAATGACGGATTCATAAGCTTGGTCATGATAACTAGGAGTGTATATCTTTAATCTAATGTTTGTTTTGTCACTGACGATTTGGTGCGGCTCATTTCATGGTTAACGATATGCACTGATGACGATGTGCTCGCAATAGCCAAAAACTCTTACCAGGCTAAATTTACAATCGCCCTGGTTGAGGTGCCACAGCATTCTGTACACAAAACATGATTAAATATCAGTCTCATTACAGGTGCCGTTTTGATATATTTCAGCACTATTATTTTTGCCGTAGAAAATAGCATCAATCACGTTGTGCAGCCTACCAGAATCAGGGTTTTAATCTGCGATATCACCAAATTTCTCCAACTAGCCACCAATCCAACTAAGGTCGTTGTTGATCAGGGCATGGGGAAGTGCATCAGCATTGCGTATCACCAACCTTTAAATGGATAGATGTCGTTCGTACTTTTCGACAAGCAAGCTGCCCCCATGCCAAACCTGCCGCGCGTAACTGTCCATTTTATTCGTGTAAGCAACGGCGGCGTCAGCATAGAGTCAAAACTTTGCATTCCTAAATCGAGCTTATTGATTGCCTTACAGGACATCTGGTGGCTTATAGGTCTACATTGCTGAAGACATAGCTGGCGGATTGCTCGATGCGCTCGCTCGGGACTTAGCATCAGCATCCAGAGCTCGAATCAGTAGATTGGCGATGTAGGTGTTGTCCCATTCATTGCCTTCGGCGTCGTTGCCAGACCGATGACCGGTACGAATCGCAACCAACTTTTTTGACGGCACAATATACGCTACTTGGTTGCGATTACCGTCAAACATAATCACGTCTTCGGCCGCGTAAGGCTCTGATTGATAAATACCAGGGTTAGCAACCTGTTTGGGATCAACAATATATCGGCGAGTCTTATAAGGCTTTCCCAACCAGAAATACAAAGCGTGATTGGGGTTGATATCGGAGCCTTTGAGAATTTCTCGATTCCACCATTCAGGCAGAATACGTTCGCCATTCCAAATTCCGTCTTGCACCATTAATACGCCTAGGCGAAGCCAAGTGTTGGCCGGCAACATAATGCAGCAGCCAGAGTGTGCAACACCGCCGTCGCGATTGAGCCATATTGTGCCGCCGCCCGCTTCAAGAGGCTTTAACAATTCATTGGCAATGTATTTTTGATACTTTTCCCCAGTTGCTCGTTCAATCAAAATTGCCACTAAATCCGACGTTATTTGAGAGTAATCGTAATGACTGCCAGGCGCATCCTCTAATGGCACATCATTAATAATGATTTCGTCGTGCAAGCCGCTTAGGTGGCTGCGATGAAAATTTGCAAACGGGCTGTTAGTTTTACGGCAGAAACGCTCTAAACCGCTTGCCATATTCAGTATATGCCTTACCGTAATGTCTGCTTTCTCAGTGCCACGCCATTCATGAATATAGTCCGACGCACTTTGATCTAAAGATTCAATATGCCCTTGCTGCAGGGCACGAGCAACGGTCATTGAGGCCAATGGTTTGGCCATATTTTTAGCTAAAATCAATGTGTCTTTATTGGTTTCTCCAAAATAACTCTCGCGTACCATTTTGCCATCATGCCAGACCAAAAAACTGGATGTGTTACGCCCTTGAATATAGGCTTCGGCACGGCCAAGTGCCTTTGTGAAATTCGTTTGCTTTGCTAGCTCAGCTTCCGAAAGTGCAGGCAATGGCGCACCTTTTTCACTCACCACATCCGCCAAAGGACTGTACCACTGGCCTCGATCTTTCTTCAAAATATTGGCTTTGATCATGCCAAAGTAACGCGCCCAAAAGTGCGCATCACTGCTATAAATCGCACCGGTTAGCAAAAACAGACCAACAAACAAATAAATAAAGACTTGTCTCATAAGGTCACCGCAACGTCAATATAAATGTCGATTGCTCTAGCGTTGCGTCCGCTAGATGATAAATTTCAAACGCCATGGCTTCCGCCTCTACAAAACGTGCATTCATTTTTCTAACTTGCCACCCGATTTGATCTCTAGCTAGTTTTGATTTCCACTTGCTTAACATTCGCTTGGTATTGGAAGTAACAGTGATGGGCTTTCGTGACCGACCTTCCTAACCAGAGCTTTTATTTTGGAAAATAATCGACCGATAACCCTATGCCGCTAATTAGGATGTTCTTTTTACCATCGGATATGGTCGCTTTAAAAGTCATTAATAGTTCTGGAGGTATACATCGAGGTTATCGAATCACCCTAACGCCTATCAGATACACAAATATTTACAGAGCGGATGTGACTAAAGAAATCGCCAATCCATTTACGGGAGTTAAACCACTACTTGACTATTTAGAGAGAAGCAAACTCGGTTGGAGGGGGCTTGATAGAGGCAATATTACTGGGTTCCGTCGTTTAACGTCTTCCTCGACCCAATGAAGTCTTAGTGGCGCAACAACATAGTACCGACACCAGTACCAATACCAGTAAGGCGTACGCCACTTGGAGTGCGTTAAAACAATCTTGTACCTAGACGGTCTTCAAGCGCATTAATATCGCGGCCAACGCGCGTAAAGATATGCACAACCTATTGGCTGCCTCTGAAAAACTGCGGTATTTTGCGACACCTTAAAAGGGCCGTAAATGTCATATATCCATAATCCAATCTTGAAAATCCAGCGAACCCGAAATAGCACCACGACACCAAAGTTGATCAAACTCTATAAGCTAAACTGCAATCACAATAGTTGCAATCTCGCCTCACTTTTGATCAGAATATGCCTAAAACGCCAGTCGTAATAATGTGGAAAGTCTGACTCTGTTTAAGCTTGGATCATCAAGACTGCCTTTAACGAGCTGTCAATTTGCGCCATGGTTAGGTTCCAAAAAATGCATCCAACGTTCTTTTAGTGTTAAAACTCTCTTTGAAAACCACAGCACTATCGACTCCGAAATAAAGGCGCGCAGTAAATAATAGGCCATTATTAACAAAACCGTTTGCTCTGGTAAGGAAGAGATAAATGACTTACTAAACCACTCGGGAAACACTTGAGGGTTACCGGTAAAGAATGATGATGTTGCTATAAAAAGCGCGACACTGATTCTCCAGATGTGGGGCGCTTGGGCCTGCTTGATAGTTCGTCGGGTGTTGAGTATGAAAACGAGATCACGCAAACCGCAAAACAAAGTGACAAAACCAAACACATAATACGGAACAGGGCCAATGGGTATGTCGTCGATCATACCGCTGGGGCTAATTGATGCGAGATGTCCGAAGTAAAAGAAACAAACAGCCAAAAAACTCGTCAAGGTACAGCCTGCTACATCAGCCCAACTCGCAATTTGTCTAAATCGTCTCGATGCACGCCAAGCCGTGGCTAGTAAATACAAGGTAAACACGCTAACGAGTAGTGAAATTGTAATGCCACCCAGAACAGACAGCAGCGCGCCACTCAAACACATACATGTCATTGTTAACAAGAAAGCTTTACCACTACGTAAATGCCGTGGACTGCCCTTTCGGGCGGTAAGGCCGATAAAGCCACTGGCAATGGATAGTGCGCCAACAAAAATATGAAAGCCAAGAAGAATTGTATGAAACGTCATCGTGATATTCCTTTTTCTAGAACTGGTTACTCTTTTTCAAAACGATAGGTTCGATGCCAGACTGCGGCGTACAGCAAGCCTGCGGCGATTAAAAGCGACATCAGTAAACTGCCTATGTTTTCTAGATAGAGCTGATCTAACAATTCAGCCATGCTGGGTTCAGCCGACATCAACATAAGCATATGCCACGGCGAATGACTCATGAAAAAGTCAAATAATGCACTGTCTCGAGTAATAATTCGCTCAGCGCCCCTAAGCAAAACTGGCATCAAGATAAACAGCAAAATCGGCGAGCGCTTGGCACGGGCGCTGCAAAATAACGCCCAACTGAACCACATTGCACTCCAAAGCCAAGTTGTTCCGACCACAATGAGAGGCAAAACGAACAGCTGTAAAAAGTTAACGCCAGCCTCATCGTCTCCACCGATTACAGTAGGGCTTACGCCACTGGCGACTAAACCGTACAGTAATAGCGAATTTCCCCAGGCAATCAGCATAGTAAAGAACGTGAATGCCATGCTGGCAAACAAATACTTGCTCACCACAGACTCCCACTCTGATACCGGCATAGACTTCCAAAACAGCACGCTATTATCACGTCGATCACTGTGCAAGCTGCTTAACAAATAAAAGGTCGCGACCAACCACGCGAGTGAGAAGTAGATCCCCATGTACCAGAAATCACTCTTTCCAGGTTTGTCGTTCGTTGGTTTTTTATTCGCCTTTTTATCTGAATGGGTTGGCGTTTTATTGGCTTTCGAATCAAGTTCGACGGTCGCAACATCTACCGATTTCTCAACAGACACCACAGACTTATTAGCAACTTCTGTGTTTACGTTTGAATAGATTACCGCACCAATGGCCGCCAAAAGCATCATGCCGCTGACAATCAACGGCAGTAACAACACCATACGGCTGTTTTCCCAAAACTCACGCTTTAGGTTCATGATTAAAGTGTGTAATCTGATCATGCGATCGCTCCGGGTTTAGACATCTTGGCCACAAACAGATCAGCCACACTCGGTGTTGCCACATCGCCATATGCCGTCAGTTCTTGATAATCAACGTTTTCAAAAATAAGGCGCTCACCGCCCAAAATTGGGCTACGGTAGATGGGCCTCAGGCCATGCGTTTCACTCAATTGATCTTTATTAAAGTCAATCTGATGAAAACGCTCAGCGATTTTTTCCATTGGCATACTCAATATCAACTTTCCGTTCTGGATGAAGATCAAGTCGGTCAACAGTGCCTCAATCTCTTCGACTTGATGCGTGGTTATTAAGATCGAACGCTGCTCGTCAAAAAAGTCATTGAGCAGTTGTTCGTAGAAACGCTTTCGATACAAAATATCAAGACCCAATGTGGGCTCATCGAGTACCAATAACTTGGCGTCAATCGAAATCGCTATCGCGAGATGAACTTGGGTTGTCATGCCTTTTGATAAGCTGTTTATTTTGCTATTTAACTTCACATCTGTGTTGGCAAGAAAGTGCTCAGCGCGTTGACGATTAAAGTTAGGGTGCACACCCTCTGCGTATTCGAGCAATTGAATAACTCTGATCCAACTGGGTAACACCGCGGTGTCCGCAATATACGCAACTTGTTCGAGCAGCTTCTGTCTATTCTGCAAAGGGTTCTCTCCCATTACTGACAGCTCTCCATCATAGGTCGCCAACCCCATTAAACAACGTAACAATGTCGTCTTGCCCGCCCCATTTGGGCCGATTAAACCAACGATACGCCCGGCGGGTATATCAACGCTTACATTATTGAGTGCAGCAAATCCATTGAACAACTTGGTGACACCCTGAGCTTTGATTATTGATTGCATGGTCTATTTTCCATCTATTAAACTGTTGATTCTGTCTATCAGATCAGCCGGAGCTATTCCTAACTGCTCAGCTCTCTCTATCAGTTGCGGAAGTTCTGTTTCTTCAAACTTACTGCGTGACTCAGCCAATAACCTATCTTTCGCACCGTCTAACACAAACATGCCGCGCCCTCGACGCACTTCCAAAACACCCGCATCCACCAATTCCTGGTAAGCCTTTGAAACAGTAATATGATTGATCTTGAAATCACTTGAGACCTGACGAACCGATGGCACCGCCTCGCCTTCAGCAAAAGTGCCTGCCATGATCAGGCCCGCCACACGCTCTTTGAGCTGGCGGTAAATAGGCGATTTGTCGTTCCAAGTTTCGGTCATACTCTAAATACTGACTATTGATTTATTGCAATAAAGTGATATGGTGTTATATACAACCATAACACCTATCCAACCAGAAAATCAAGCGCAAGCCTGCAGCTCTTGCATTAGATCTAAAAAGTATCGCGGTTTCTACTTAGCGCCAGAGAGCGAGCACATGGCAACTGTATTCAAGAAACCGAAATATGATGAGACAATACCCATTAAAATGGCGCCTCACGCTGCGCACTGAAATCTCCAAGTAATCTAAATGGCACTTCGATGAAAAACTTCGCTACCCTTGTCAAATTCGCCATCACCGGTGTTGGCGCTACATCTATTCACATGCTTGTGGTGTATGGGCTCATTGGCCACTTAAACTGGGATGTTGGGCTATCAAATGGCATCGCATTTTGCATCGCCACGGTATTTTCAAACTACGTAAACACAGTCTGGAGCTTTCGAAAGCCGATGAGTCGTCAGGTGATTATACGATTCTGGCTGGTATCAATTTTGGGCTGCGGTCTTGCGGTGGTAATCGCCAAGCTGATTGAAGCCGCTGGCTACCATTATGTCATCGGCGTTTTAACCATTGCCATGATTGTGCCGCTCATTACCTTTACCTTACATAAAATTTGGACGTATCGTTGATATCGCTGAATGGATTTTCCATGATTTTCGCCAACTCGTTGACCGCTTTATGACGGTCGGAGCGAAGTGTTCTTCGATGTGTTGTTAAATGAAGCCCGCCTCAAACCATTAACGACCAATAACGCCAGAGTGTGGCCGAACCAAATCCAGAAGGCACCTTATCTTTCGATGAATGGCGTAAATAACGTTTGTAAGCAGTGCGCCAGCTTTAGCAAGCCCTATAGTTCATCAAGCCGTTTGCATGCAATTGTCATAAAGCTGTAATCAAACTTAGTCAGAATGCCCTTGTCCTAAAGTGTTGGGCTTTATAGTGATCAACTGACAGAACGTTGGTCTTGAAAAATAATCGAGGTTTGAGTAAATGAAAATTAAGTTGATAGCAGGGTTGATTGCCGCCATGGCCGTTTCTGTTACTCCTGTGGCTAATGCAGAAGTGAAGGTTTCTACTAAAGGTGGTTTGAAAGTATCAAGTGGCGACTATAAATTCCAATTAGGTGGTCGCATCATGTATGACTTTAACAAGTCAGAATTAAACGGTGAGACAGACGAAAACGATTTCGATCTACGTCGTGGCCGTTTATACGTTAAAGGTAGTATCGGTAATGATTGGGAGTTCAAATCGCAATTCAATGTAGACGGCGATGGTTTTGAAGACCTTTATATTCGTTACACGGGTTTAGGTAAAGGCGCTAAAGTGACGATTGGTAATCAAAAAATGCCTTTCGGCCTAGAAGAAATGATGTCATCTAAAGACATTTCCATTCTAGAACGGTCTGCAATCACTGAACGCTATTCAGTGGGTCGCGCAGAAGGCGTTCAGCTTCACGGTAACGCGGGCGACAACGCCACATATGGAATTGGTGTGTTCACTGATGATGAGACCGACGCGGAAATTGGTTACGCGGCACGCTACACAAAAGCGTTCAAAAGCGATAACGGCTTGATTCACCTTGGTTTGGCGTATAAAGACATTGATGAAGAGTCGGCATTAGGTTTTGAAGCCGGTTACACGACTGGGCCGTTTCACATACAAGCTGAGTACATCGATGGCGAAGAAGGTGCCAATGATGATTTGAGTGGTTATTACGTACAAGCTGGTTACGTTCTAACCGGTGAGTCACGTCCTTACAAAGGCGGCGTATTCAAGCGCGTTAAGCCAGCCAGTTCTACTGGTGCTTGGGAAGTTGTTGCTCGTTATGAAGACGGTGACGGTAACCATAGCGACATTGAGCTAGGTACGGATGATGCATCAGCGTTCACAATAGGCGTGAACTGGTATGCTCACGAAAACCTTAAAATGGGAATCAACTATACGGATGGCGAAAGCAATACTTCAGATGATGACGGCAGCGAGTTCCGAGTGCGTTTTCAACTGACTTTTTAATCCCGATTCCAGTTGATTATAAAAAAGCCCGGCGAAACATCACCGGGCTTTTTTGTGGCTATTCAAAATAGCAACTTATTCTGATTTAATCAAAATGGCTTCAATTGGGGTGAGCGCTAAGTCTCTCATGACACCTGCTAACGCATCGATTCCTATGCCAATTGATTCTTCAAGAATAAGGTTGCCAGCCATTCCAGCTTGGCGAATTAAATCGCCACTGATTTCAAAGACATCTCTTAGTTAGAGAAACTAATCCAAACAACGGCATTGTATAAGCCGTAAACGTTATCACTAACAATTTAAAAATGCAGCCGTCAAGCAAGTCATTGATCATGGTTATAGAATAGTGATAATTAAAGCGGTAGTTTTAGCGAACAGTTAACACTTTTATTGATACAAGTTGGATAACAATGAATTAGGGAGAGCACTGTGAATTTTGCAAACCACCTAGCGTATATGCTTACCTTTGCTGTGATATTGATGCTGACGGCATGTCAGTTCTCTCAACACGCCAAGGCTCAACCTAAACCTAGCTCTAACAGTAAACTTGTCTTTATTACATCTTCTGATCTAGTGGAGCCTGAGTTTTCAGGATGCATGCCAGCCGATCAAGAGGGGCGCTTTTGGATTGCATCGGATGAAAATAAAAAAGTCATCTGGCAATTCAACAGTTCTGGCGATTTTGAGAGTGAGTTTAGCTGGGATGGTAAACGGCTCAACGACCTAGAAGGTTTGGCTGCAGACGGCAATGGAGGCTTTTTTGCAATTACGTCGCAATCTCTCAATAGTGATAAGGATTCCAAAAAATCACGTAACAGACTTACGCACTTTAAAGACTTTAGCTTTGATGAAGGTGATCGCAGAACAGTCTCAAGGTTCAGGGATACCCTTATCGCTAACTTCAACTGGACCCAGGAAGCTTTGAGAAAAAAGTCAAAAAAGGGTGGAATAGATATTGAAGGGCTGGCTTATGATCCGTTAAATGATCGAATGTGGTTTGGTTTTCGTGGGCCATTGGTAAAAGGTAATTCGGCCACACCTGCAATAGACCATGCATTGCTCATTCAATTAGATCGTGCCTTGATAGATTGGGACCCTGAAGACAGAACTCCACCTTTACAATTTTCCTGGGCCGCCGACGGTCCACTGAAGTTGGATCTGGGAGGGCATGGCATTCGAGATCTATATTATCTAGGCAAAGACCGACTGCTTATACTTAGCGGTTTGACGGACTCAAATCCAGCTGGATCGCAGCCGCCTTGCAAGCTTTGGACGCTGAATACTCAAACCGGCGACCTAAACCTAATTCGAGAGATCCCACAGGTGCCTAGTCGAGCCGGCGACTCATCAAGCTGGTCGGCAGCAGAGGGAATCTGCTTAATCAAGTCGAACGGCGCAGAGAAATTACTCGTAGTGTACGATTCAAAACACAGTGGTATATTTCAAATTATGGACTTGCCTGCTCGATAAACACGGACTTTCCTCCTCGACAAGCATAGTTGCGCTTATCAACGTCCGCTTGGGAAAACTAGCTGACTGTCAGCATTGATTAAAATTTCGTGACGGCTGTTGTCAGATAGAGCCTAGACTATCACCATTAAAGGCCCTTAACCGTCGTCGTTTTCCAGTCTATATTCAGCGGATCTGGCGTGCGCTGTCAGCGACTCTCCACGTGCCAACACCGATGCCTGCTGACCGATGCTCTGCGCGCCGGCCTTGGAAATTTGAATCATACTGGTGCGCTTTTGAAAATCGTAGACGCCCAATGGCGAGGTAAAGCGCGCGGTGCCTGAGGTAGGCAATACATGGTTTGGCCCTGCACAATAGTCACCCAGTGATTCGGCACTGTAAGCGCCAATAAAGATGGCTCCGGCATTGGTGATGTCGTTTGCCAGTACTTCAGCGTCTTCGGTGAATACTTCAAGGTGTTCGGCCGCGATAATGTCAGCCACTTCCACCAATTCAGCGCGACTTTGCGCGACTATTATCGCGCCATTATTATTCAGTGACTGTCGAATTATGTCGGCGCGTTCCATGGTCGGCAATAATTTTTGAATTGCCGCCACCACATTGCCAGCCACTTTTTCATCCGCGGTCAATAAAATAGATTGTGCAATTTCATCGTGCTCGGCTTGCGCAAACAAATCCATGGCCACCCACTCCGGGTCCACTGTGTCATCCGCTATGACCAACACTTCTGAGGGGCCGGCAATCATATCAATACCAACTCGGCCAAAAACTTGCTTCTTGGCAGTGGCGACATAAATATTTCCCGGCCCGGTAATCTTATCGACCGCCGGCACCGTGGTCGTGCCATAGGCGAGCGCGGCTATTGCTTGCGCCCCGCCAAGACGAAACACTCTGTCGACCCCAGCAATACTGGCCGCCGCCAGTACCATGTCATTAAATTCACCTTTCGGCGTTGGCGATGTCATGATCAATTCTTTTACGCCGGCCACTTTTGCCGGTACGGCGTTCATGATCACCGAAGACGGATACGTCGCTTTACCGCCAGGTACGTATAAACCTACTCGCTTTATGGGCGTTACTTTTTGCCCGAGCTTGGTACCATCGGCTTCTGTGTAACTCCAAGATTCTTGCAGCTGCTTTTGATGATATTTTTGCACACGCTCAGTGGCGTAGATTAAGGCATCGCGTTGCTTTACTGGAATATCGTTCAGCGCTTGTTCAATACGCCACTTTGGCACTTCAAGGCCCCGCACTTGAGCATCAAAGCCATCGAACTTCTTGGTGTAATTAAACAGCGCTTCATCGCCGAATTTGGCAACGTCTTGCATCACTTCAAAGACGGCCTTTTCAACGCCCACGACCTGCTCAGTTTCACGATGCAATAGCTCGTTTAACTGAGTTTTAAACTCAGGTGATTGGGTTGATAGAAAGTTAGGTTGAGCTGACATTGTTCAGTGATTTCCAAGCAAGACTATACCGCAGCGCTGTTTGCCACGACTTCTTCTAAACTGGTAACCAACGGCGAAACTAGATGATGTTTAACACGCAGTGCAGCCGCATTAGAGATCAAACGACAAGAGATGTCAGCAATCAACTCTTGTGCCACCAGATTATTGGCTTTTAAAGTACTACCAGTCTCAACCAAGTCGACAATTTCATCTGCTAGGCCAACCAATGGCGCCAATTCCATCGCGCCATACAGCTTAATAATTTCGGCTTGAATACCGCGCGCTTGGTAATACTGTTGAGCTGACTTTACGTATTTGCTGGCCACGCGCAACCGTTTTTGATCGCGCGGTTTGTCAACATCTTCAGCACGTACGGCCGTCATTAAACGGCATTTCGAGATTTGTAAATCAAGCAACTCACATAGGCCGCCACCTTCGTGTTCCATCAAGCCATCTTTACCAACGATACCCAGATCGGCTGCACCAAATTGAACATAGGTCGGCACATCGGTTGCGCGAATGACCACACATTGAATGTCATCGCGGTTAGTTTTGAAGATCAACTTTCGGCTGATAAAAGGGTCGTCTAGCAATTCGATACCAACGCTAGAGAGCATTGGCAATGTCTGCTTTAAAATACGCCCTTTTGAAAGTGCTAGAGTAATCATGATGTTGTGAAAATGACCGTTGGTCGTAAAAAATATGAATGATCCTAACGAACCAGTTCTTGTAAGTCTGGAGAGCGATCCCAGACGTGGCCGGGCACTCGACGAATATTAGCACCCAATCGTGACAGCTTTTCTTCAATACTCTCATAGCCACGATCAATATGGTAGATGCGATCTATGACGGTTGGTTTGTCGGCCACCAAACCCGCCAACACCAAACTGGCCGAAGCGCGTAGGTCGGTTGCCATCACCGGTGCACCACGCAATTTATTACGACCCGTAATAAATGCCGTATTGCCTTCCAAATCGATTTGAGCGCCCATTCTTTGCAATTCTTGAACATGCATAAAACGGTTTTCAAAGATATTTTCTACGACTTTGCTGGTACCTTCAGCAACTGAGTTCATGGTTACAAACTGTGCTTGCATGTCGGTGGGAAACGCCGGGTGAGGTGCTGTATGGATGTCGACCGCCTTTGGGCGATTGCCATGCATATTCAACTCAATACTGTTTTCGCCCAAGCTGATGTCCGCGCCGGCTTCTACTAATTTGTCTAAAACGGCATCTAAAAACGCCGCGTCGGTTGCTCTGGCCTTAACTCGACCGCGAGTAACCGCACCGGCTATCAAGTAAGTACCGGTTTCAATGCGATCAGAGATGACCGAATGACTGGCGTCATGCAGGCTGTCAACGCCCTCGATAACAAGCTCCGAAGTGCCTGCCCCACTGACCTTTGCGCCCATCGCATTTAGGCAGTTTGCCAAATCGACTATTTCGGGTTCACGCGCGGCGTTTTCAATCACGGTTGTGCCTTGTGCCAGTGCCGCTGCCATCATCAAATTTTCAGTACCGGTGACCGACACTAAGTCCATAAAAATGCGTGCGCCTTGCAAGCGCTCGCAACTGGCCTTGATATACCCATCCTCAATCACAACAGTGGCGCCCATTGCTTCTAAGCCTTTGATGTGCAAATTAACGGGGCGAGACCCAATTGCACAACCACCGGGCAAAGACACTTCAGCGTGCCCCATTCGCGCCAATATCGGCCCTAAAACCAAAATGCTGGCACGCATGGTTTTAACTAAATCATAAGGGGCGCGCGTTTCATTGAGCTTACTGCCATCTGCGCAAATATTCATGCGCTCATCAACCTCAAGCTCAATTCCAAGATAGCCTAATAGGCTCATGGTGGTGGTGATGTCCTGCAAATGCGGTACATTGCTCAGCGTTAATTTCCCGTCCACCAATAAGGATGAAATGAGAATGGGAAGCGCCGCATTTTTCGCGCCAGAAATAATGACTTCGCCGTCTAACGGCCCAGCACCAGTGACAATTAACTTATCCACATATTACCCTTATACAAATTTGGCCATGGTTCAACAATTCAATGATTCGAAAACCTAGGCACTTAGCGCGTCTTTTAGCTCGCCGCTTTCATACATCTCGGTCATGATGTCACTATCGCCGATGAACTCGCCCTTTACATACAACTGTGGAATGGTTGGCCAGTTCGAATAGTCTTTAATACCTTGGCGAACGGCGTCGTTGCTTAACACGTCTACCGTTACAAACTCAGTCTCTAAAGACTGTAATATTTGAATTGCCCGACCCGAAAAACCGCACTGTGGAAAATTGGCGTTGCCTTTCATAAACAAAACCACGTCGTTGCCAGTGACGGTTTGTTTGATTTGTTCTTGCATACTCAAGGTGTCGTTATTGTCGCTCATATCATCATTACTCATGTTGTTTTATCGCTAAACCAAGTCGTTAACCTGGCTGTTAAAATAGCCAAACTGCGAAGCGTGCTTAGGCCTCGTCGGGTGTCAATGTCTTCATAGAAAGTGCGTGTACTTCAGCCTTCATCTTGTCTCCCAATGCGGCATAGACAAGCTGGTGTCGTTGAATACGCGACTTGCCGTCAAATTCATTGGCGATGATTACCGCCTCAAAATGATGCCCATCGCCCTCAACTGTGACTTGAGCTTGATCAAAGCCCGATTCGATCCACGTTTTCAATTGTTCTGGTGTAACCATTAAATGCCTACCGTTGTTTGTCGGTTTTCGCCATTCGCCAGAATCGGCTCTAAATGGCTTAAAACAAGGGCGTGTAGAATACCTGAAACCCTCTATACCATCCAGTTTCTAATTGGTAATTTATCAGCATTAGGCATCACGTAACTTATAACCAGAAGCCAGCATTTTCACGCAAAAAACCGTCAACGCCAGTGCGGCGATCGACATAACGACCAGGCTCAACATCACAGGCTGGTCTGATTGACCAAAAAAGCCATAACGAAACCCGTCAATCATGTAAAAGAATGGGTTGAAGTACGAGAGCGTTTCCCAAAATGGCGATAATGACTTAACCGAATAGAAAACACCGCTCAAAAAGGTCAGCGGCATAATTAAGAAACTTTGAAATGCGGCGATTTGGTCGAATTTTTCAGCCCACATGCCGGCAATCAAGCCTAGCGCCCCCATCACGTAGCTACCAAGAATGGCGAACGCAACGACGATAAAAACGCTGTCTATTGGCACTTGCACGTAGAAATAGGCTATCAAAAACACGCCCACACCCACCGCCAAACCGCGCGCTACGGCGGCACTGATAAAAGCCAAAAACATCTCCAAGGCCGAAAACGGCGGTAACAGCACAAAAATGATACTGCCCATGACCTTAGCTTGAATCAAACTTGAAGAGGTATTTGCGAACGCGTTTTGAATCACGCTCATCATCAACAAACCTGGAATCAAGAACGCGGCATAGCTAACCCCTGGAAAAACTTCTACACGACCTTCTAATACATGCCCAAACACCGCCAAATAAAGCAAGGCAGTAACCACCGGGGCCAATACCGTTTGCAACCAAACTTTTCGCCAACGAGTGACTTCTTTACGAAACAATGTATAGGTAGCCAACCAGTTCATGACAGTTCTCCTTGCGTGCCGGTCATCCGCACGAACACATCTTCCAGACTGTCGTTTTGCACACTTACGTAGTCCACTTCAATGTCTGCTGCGCGCAACTCATCTAATATTGTCATGACCGAATCAAGGTCACGATTCAAGGTGATTTCGATTTCGGCACCTTCAAGCCTTGCGACCTTATCTTGGTACGCGGCCGGCACCTTCTCTATCTCATTTTTGGCTCTGACCAATAACTTAGAACCCAATCCGCGAGCCAACAGGTCTTTTTTAGTCTCCAGTGCCACCAACTCGCCTTTATTAATAATGGCGATGCGGTCGCAAAGTTCTTCCGCTTCTTCTAAATAATGGGTAGTCAGCACAATGGTGTGGCCTTCGCGGTGCAAGCGACGCACGAAACGCCACATGGATTGACGCAATTCTACGTCAACACCCGCTGTGGGCTCGTCCAGAACTAACACTTGAGGTTTGTGAACAAGCGCTTGCGCAATCAGCACTCGTCGCTTCATGCCGCCAGATAATTGACGCATATTGTTGTCGGCCTTGTCGATCAAACCCAACTGATCAAGCAATTCGTCGATCCATGCCTCGTTGTTTTTCACGCCGTAGTATCCCGATTGAAATTCAAGCGTTTGCCTAACGGTAATAAACGGGTCCATAACAACTTCTTGTGGTACCACACCTAGCATTTTACGAGCCGCGCGGTAATCGTCGGTGACATCATGCCCCATGACGCTAAGCTGGCCGGAGTCAGCTTTGATTAAACCAGCGAGCGCACTGATCAAGGTCGATTTACCCGCGCCATTTGGCCCAAGCAAACCAAAAAACTCGCCCTGTTTTATAGTGAGGCTAACGCCATTTAAAGCCTGCAAGTCACCGTAACGCTTGCTTGCGCTCTCAATCTTTATTGCATCAACCATCGAACCACCTCACACAAAAATCAACATCGGCGCATATTATAGCGCCTTAAGACGGCCGAAACCCGACAAACATTCTGTAAAAAGACGTGTCTTGCTAGGCCTATGATAAAAAACAAAAGAGCCTTCCGAAGAAGGCTCTAAGAAAAAGTCTATTTGTCTAAAAGTTTATCTGGACGCTTTCTTACGCAAGTCCTCTATCAAACCTTGAATGCCTTTTTTATCCAAAACCGGCTTAAAGGTAGCACGGTAGTTACGCACAAAATTAACGCCCGCCACTTCAATATTAAACGCACGCCATCTTGTATCTTTTCGATTACTCATATACAAGTTAATCGGGTAAGCCTCGCCAGAGGCCGATACCAACTCGGCTTCAATTTTAACGATGTCAGCACCCGGCTTTTTGATCAAAGGCTTATAAATCACCTTCTCCTTACCTGTCGCGCTCAACAAACCTGATGCATACGTGGTCAACATGAAATCTTTAAACGCCGCAGCAAATTCAGCTTTTTGCTGTTCGGTCGATGTTCTAGAGTAAGTCTTACCTAAGATTTGTTTGGCCATACGCGGCATGTGAATCGCCGGAATCAAGGTCTCTTCGAGCATTTGATAAAGCGCATTTTCATCAGATTTATAGGTGTCACGATTAGCTTGAATAGCATTGACCATACCGTCTACCGTTTCACGCACAACTTGCTCTGGATCTTTCATAGCATGAACATTTGCTGAAACCAGCAATGCGCTTAACATCAGAGCAAATTTTGCTAGGCTAACACCAATATAATTAACAAAAGTCTGGTTTTTCACTGCAATCATAAGAATAAATTCCTTTGTTAGGGACAATTGTTGGGTCACTCTGCCAAAAACAGAGTCAATCGATAAATCATTGCTTATCAATTATATACTTTGGCGCACAATAGCATACCAAGCTGAACCGAAAGTTAATCGAATATGAAGCCAATTTCACCCACTTCAAGACCTTGCCAAGGTTAATTATCTTACGATCAAATCGTCAACAACAACTTGCTCCTTGTTATTCTCGCTAAGCGGTTGCTTTTTAATGATGAAAACAAGACACTAGCGGCTTTAGCGAAACCAGCTTACAAAGCTGGTTAAGTGCACGTACTTCTCACGAATCTCGAAACGCAAATGAGCATAACGATAGCGGTCGCCTTAGTGTTAGTCGGCTTTGTACTACTGATCTGGAGCGCCGACGTATTAGTCGATAATGCGTCCGAACTTGCCGAAAAACTGGGTGTTTCAACATTTTTGATTGGCGTGGTCATTGTCGGCTTCGGTACCTCCGCGCCAGAACTATTCGTATCAGCAATGGCGGCACTTGAAAACAAAGGTAATTTAGCACTCGGCAACGCACTCGGTTCCAATATTACCAACATTGGCTTAGTGCTTGGTGCAGCCGCGCTAGTGCGTATCATGCCGGTGGAACGCTCCGCCGCTACCCGCGACATACCGATCGTGATCTTCGCTGGTTTAGTCTCGGTGGCGCTTATATTAGACGGCATGTTAAGTCGTATTGACGGCATCATTCTGCTGGCAATTCTAATTGCCTATCTCGTTTATTCTGCAAAAAGTTCGTCAGACTCCACTGAGCAGACTGAGACAACCCAGGAATCAAGCGATAAATCACTGGTCATGTGCGCTCTTTGGACCTTGGTGAGTATCGTTATTTTAATGGCGGCCTCCAGAATTTTAGTTCTCGGTGCAATCACCATCGCCGAGTTTTTTGAAGTCAGCGAATTGATCATTGGCTTAACCATTGTGGCAATTGGTACCAGCCTACCGGAGCTGGCCGCAGCGGTTGCCGCTGCACGTAAAGGCTGCCATGAAATGATCATTGGCAATATAATCGGCTCCAATGTATTCAACACACTGGGGGTTCTGGGCTTAACCGGAACCCTGCGTGCCACTGGAATAGACGGCGGCGTTTTGGTCAGAGACTTTCCGATCATGTTTGCTTTCACCGTGTTCATGCTTGTCATGGCGCTTACCAAAGGCCGTTTTGGTCGCCAAGAAGGCTTAATACTTCTGGGCGGTTACGCAGCCTATCTAGGTTTTTTAATGGTGAGCAGCACTTAAAGGCTAGATAAGTGAAAAGGTTAGTTAAAGCTAACCAACTTCATACTGGCCTAACCCGCTTTTCTCAAACGATTGATTCGCGATTAAACAACTCGAGAAATTGAAACTCAGACCGGTCCCCGCTAAAGTAGCTGAATGACAGATTCAAATAATAAAAGCGATTTCATCAACAGCGCCAAGAAGGTTTTGGAAATCGAGGCCGATGCGATTAAAAACCAAGTGGCGTCAATTGATGACAACTTTGTTAATGCCTGCGAAAAAATATTAAAATGCAGCGGTCGAACTATTGTCACTGGCATGGGAAAGTCAGGCCATATCGCCAACAAAATTGCAGCCACCCTAGCAAGTACCGGCACCCCAGCATTCTTTGTTCACCCCGGTGAGGCCAGTCATGGTGATCTTGGCATGATCACCCCCAAAGACCTTGTGTTGGCAATTTCTAATTCTGGAGAAACCTCTGAAGTATTATCGATACTGCCAATCATAAAACGCATGGGCGTACCCCTTATTGGCATAGCCAGCGCGCCAGCTTCGACGTTAGCAAAGTTGTCCGACGCCTATATTAATGTACCAATCGATCAAGAAGCCTGCCCGATGAACCTGGCGCCCACCGCTAGCACTACCGCGACCTTGGCGATTGGCGACGCACTTGCAATCGCAGTGCTTAATGCGCGCGATTTTGACGAAAATGATTTCGCTCGCTCGCACCCCGGCGGATCACTTGGTCGCCGCTTGCTGTTATACGTTGATGACATTATGCACAAAGGCGATGCTATTCCGCTCGTCTCTAGCCAAGCAAGTTTATCTGACGCGTTAGTCGAAATGACCAGCAAAGGCCTAGGCATGACTGGGGTGACCAATGCTGACGGCAAACTAGTTGGTATTTATACCGACGGTGACTTACGTCGTAGTTTGGCCGAGAGAGTGAGTGTCGATTGCGCGATTCAAGACATCATGACCAAAGCACCGGTTACCGCAAAACCCGACATGCTGGCCGCTGAACTGGTCACTTTAATGAAGGCAAGAAAAGTAGGAGCGCTTATTATTACTGAGGGCGACAACGTGGTCGGCGCTCTCAATATGCAAGACTTACTGAAGGCAGGCGTACTATGAATGACATTATGACTCAACTCCCCAAACTGCCCTATTCCGTAACGCCTGAGGTGAGTGAAGCGGCTCGCAAAATAAAGCTGGCCTTATTTGATGTTGACGGTGTTCTCACCGATGGAAAGCTCCACTACAGTGCCGACGGCGAACAATTAAAAGTTTTCCATGCATTGGATGGACACGGTCTAAAGATGCTACAAATGGTAGGCATCGATGTGGGCGTAATCTCAGCACGACGTTCGCAGGCGTTGCAAACACGTCTCAATGACTTGGGCATCAAACACTGCCATTTAGGTGTGAATGATAAACTTGCGGTGTTTAAAGACTTGCTAAAAAATCTCGATTTGCGCGGAGAACAATGCGCGTTTACCGGCGATGATGTGATTGATTTGGCGGTTATGAATGCCTGTGGCCTAAAATTTTCTGTGGAAAACGGTCATTTTATTGTGAAAGATATCGCAGACTGGATAGCGCCCTTAACCGGTGGCAATGGCGCGGTTCGAGCCATATGCGATGTGTTGCTTTACAGCCAAAATAATTATCCGATAACTAACGAAAGTTTAGGCCAATAACCTACGCAAACAAAACCGAACTTCGCTAAAAACGCATGAAACAACTCGAGTCATTTCTGTACATCGCCATACTCGGCATGATCGGTTTGTTTGCCATTTACTTGCAAAGCACCATGTTTGAAGAGGAAATTGAAGAAGAAATTCTTGCTGAAAGGCACGACCCTGACTACTATATACTTAATTTTATTGCCACCGGCTTGGATAAGAATGGCCAGCGCCGCTATGTTCTCAAAGCAGACCGCATGGTGCATTTCCCTGATGACGACACCGCTGTATTCGATAAGCCGCACGTCATTGAATACGAAGAAGGCCTAGCGCCAAGACACACGTACGCTGATTCGGGATGGATGAATTCGACCGGCGATGAAATCCTAATGACTGGCAATGTTAAAGTGGTCGTTGAGGCCGACGAACGCGGGCCAGGTGGCAGCTTAACGGCAAAGCGACTGCGCATTTTGTTAGACAAAGATAAAGATGACGCACTGTTTTAAGCACGCCGCTTGTCAGTTTATGTGGCGACATTGGCCCCAGTGACAAAACATAAAACCCACAACAGCATCGCTCAGTAGTTAACCTTCAACATCTAAAATAGCCATCAACTCAAATTATTCGCCTCAGGGTGCACAAAACAACCGCTTCTCGTTCAGCTCGCGGTCAGCTACTGTGTTATATTTTTGAGCCTGATATGACAGAATAGCTAGAGTCTGAAAAACAACACTAGCAGTTAATACAAACCGGCTTTTGACGAATCTCAGTTTAATGACAACCGAAATAATAACCATGAAATCAATCCTATTGTCATTGCGCAATGCGCAAGCTAAAAAACTCATTCAAGGCTTATGCCTTACTTGCTTGTTGTTACTTTCGGGCAATGCGATCGCACTGAAGTCGGATCGTGAAAAACCAGCGGACATTGAAGCCGATGACACCACCATCGATTTTCGAAGTGGGCAGCGCACATTTGTCGGAAATGTACTGGTGGTCCAAGGCTCTTTGCGCATAAAGGCCGACAAAGTGGTTGCAAACTATAAAGACGGTCAATTATTAAATGCGACGGCGTGGGGGCAACTTGCACGCTTCAAATCACGCCCCGACGACAAACCTGACGATGTCGAAGGGCGAGCGAAAAAGATTTTTGTTAATCAGCAGAACAACACTCTAACGCTGACCACCAGCGCTGTATTGCAACAAGGTGCGAATACCGCGCGTGGCCAAGAGATTATCTACAATATGGCCAATGACACGCTCAAAATTAAGGGCGGAAGCAAACTTGGAGCCGGCGGCAATACCGGTAAAGCCAGACCGAATCGAAAATTAGAAGACCCCTTTAAAGACGACCCGATACCGACTGCGAAAACACAGGCCAAACCATCAGCTACTAACACAAACTCTAAGACAGCCGTTCAAAAAGACACCCCAGCGGTAAGCGAGCCTGTGCTTGAGGCCGCACCAACGCCATCCGGCCGGTCACGGTTAATTATTCAACCCAAACCGAAAAAGAAAGCCGAAGAAAAATAGACAAGCATGAGCATTCTTGAAACCAGAGACCTCAGCAAAAGCTATAAAGGCTTAGAGGTCGTAAAAAAAATCAACCTGTCGGTAGAAAGTGGCCAAGTGGTTGGCTTGCTTGGCCCAAATGGCGCGGGTAAAACCACCAGCTTTTACATGGTTGTGGGCTTGGTGCGCAGTAACAGCGGACGAATTCTACTTAATGGCCAAGACATAAGCCACCTACCCATGCATTCGCGCGCCAAGCTTGGGATTGGATATTTGCCGCAAGAACCGTCTATTTTCCGCAAACTGACGGTGGCCGAAAACATCATGGCCGTACTCGAAACTGACAAAAAGCTTTCACCACAACAACGCAGCTTAAGAGTCGAGCAGCTTTTAGAAGAATTCAACATCGGCCATAAGCGCGACACACTTGGTATATCGTTATCGGGCGGCGAGCGTCGACGAGCCGAAATTGCGCGCTGCATTGCATTAAAGCCCTACTTTATTCTATTAGATGAACCGTTTGCTGGAATCGACCCGATCTCAGTCGGTGATATCCAACAAATCATTGATTATCTTCGCAACTCTGGTATCGGCATTATCATTACCGACCATAATGTTCGCGAAACACTGGATATTTGCGATCACTCTTACATCCTCACAGAAGGCAAGGTATTAACCGAAGGAACCGCCAAACAAATCCTCAGCCATCAAGGTGTTCGCGACGTTTACCTTGGTTCCAAGTTCAAAATATAAACCCTAATTTGCTGACTTTTTATTGGCTTGGCCGCTGATCATTGTATTGACAGTAATTATTTGACGATGTGTTTGATTACAAAAATTTGATGGCAAAGTTGAGAATATAGGCATAGAATGAATTTATGGATTTGTATTTTTACTGTCTGGATTTAAAACTTAAACGCCCCACTATTACTGAATCGTTTCATTGTTATCGTAATGATATTGATGGTATGACTAAGGTCAACGGCGTGATTACGCACAATCAATTTTTGTACGTTTTTTTGTACTTTTCTAAAAAGCCTTGTCGCGCGCTAAAAGAATGGAGCCAAGAATGCTACCTTGATAGTGCACTTTGCGCTCAGTACGCTCTATCCATTCTGCCCGCTCTATCCATTCTGCCCGCTCTATCCATTCTGCCCTTCGGGGGCGTCGGCGGCGGCCAACAGCACCAAGCAGTTACGAGGGCTGTCTAGTTGTAATATGAAGCAAGCCCTGCATTTAAAACTATCTCAGCAACTCACCTTAACACCTCAGTTAAAGCAATCACTGAAATTGTTGCAGCTGCCGTCTTTGGATCTTGAGCAAGAAATTCAACAAGCGCTCGATAGCAACCCACTATTAGAAAGGACTGAAGCAGAACAACCTGAGCTGCAGCCGATTCAAGATGTCAGCCAAGCGCTGGATAATGCGATACCTCAACCTGTGGCTGAAGCGTCCGACCCGAGCTTCGAGATGGAGCGCACAGACAACTTAGCTCCGGAACAAGACCTATCAACAAATTGGCAAGAATCATTTGAGTCACGACGTGCCCCGCAATCCAGTTCGTCCAGCAGTAATGGCGATGCCGAATTCACTCAATTCGCCGTCAAACAAGAATCGTTGTTTGAACACCTAGATTGGCAAATCAAAATGACCACCTTGTCAGTGCAAGACCGTCATATCGCCACTACAATTTTGCATTGCCTAGACGACGACGGTTACCTGACCGTTAGCCTAAATGAAATCGTTGAGATGCTGCGGCCTGAGCTGGAAGTAGAAGAAGACGAAGTTAACGCGGTATTAAGCCTCATCAAAACCTTAGAACCACACGGGGTTGGCGCGCGTGATTTGTCTCAGCGATTGTTAATACTCTTACAACGGGCTACCGACGGTTCTGAGCGCGAGCATAAGTGGGCACAACTTATAATAGAAAACCATTTAGACTTGGTGGGCACCCATAATCTTGCCAAATTGAAGAAAGAACTGTCGATTAATGATCAAGAATTATCCGACACCTTGGCATTGATTACCTCGCTAAACCCACGAATCGCCGCAAAATTCAGTTCGGATAATGAGAACTATATCATTCCAGATGTGATTGTTAGGAAGGTAGAAGATGCTTGGGTAGTGCAACTAAACCCCGAAAATCAAGCTAAGCTTCGCGTCAACGATACCTACTCCGATTTACTAAAATCGCCGGAAAACTTAGACAAGCAGAGTAACAACTACATTCAGCATCACTTGACCGAGGCCAAAAACTTCATCAAGGGCTTGATGAGCCGTTACGACACAATGCAATTAGTGTCACAAGCCATCGTCGAACGCCAGCAAGAGTTTTTCGAGAAAGGCGAAACGGCCATGCAGCCGATGATCTTACAAGACATCGCCAGCGCCCTCGAGATGCACGAGTCAACTGTCTCGCGTGCGACTTCAGGCAAATACCTTCATTCACCTCGCGGGGTGTTCGAACTCAAGTACTTTTTTTCAAGCGCCGTCAGCAGCACTGACGGCGCGACCTCCAGTTCAACCGCAATCCGTTCTCTTATTAAGAACATGATCAATGCAGAGCCTAAAGCTAAGCCATTGAGCGACAACAAAATAGCGAAACAACTGGAGCAACAGGGGCACATCGTTGCCAGACGCACCGTGGCTAAATACCGCGAGAGCATGCATATAGCGCCATCCAGCCAGCGAAAATCATTAATTGGTTAGATGCAAGAAAAACGCGCTATGCAGTCGACCTCATGATAATTGGGGTTGCGGCATATCTCGGCTATTCGACCCCACGCTACCCAAAACGATGCGCTAAACAAAACGGGCCAACAGTTACTAACCAACGCACAGGCCCAAAACTATGGAGACTACTATGCAGTTAACAATCTCAGGCCACCAAATCGACCTTACCGATTCTATGAAGCACTATATCGATGAAAAGATGCAGCGAATCGAACGGCACTTTGATCACGTAAATAGCATCGACGTGGTTTTACATGTTGAAAAAATTCATCATAAAGCCGAGGCCACCGTTAACGCGAAAGGAGTCACCATGCACGCGCACGCTGACTCTGAAAATATGTACGCCACAATTGATGATTTAACTGATAAACTTGATTCACAGGTACGCAAACACAAAGATAAAATTACCAACCACCACCGAGCCGGAGGCGCGCTTAAAGACCAGGATTTTGGCTTTGACGACGCCCCCGAAGAATAACGCATATAGGGTTTAAAATACCCAGCTGAGTTACTCTCGTAAATATAACTATCCCTCAACTGAGGGCAACGTCTTAAGTTCACCGATGCATAGCAGCGGTGAACTTTTTTGATTAAATGACCACATCAAACATTTTATTCGCCAGCCTTGATGAAAGTCGAATTGCTGTTAAAAGCAATCTTAAAAGCAGCAAGCGCATCCTCGAAGCAACCGCTGCCTTGCTTACCAAAGGCTTAGCTGAAGGCACTAAAGAAAAAGATATTTACCACCTTCTATTAGAACGTGAGAAAATTGGCAACACTGGGGTCGGCGATGGTGTAGCAATACCGCACTCGCGCTGCGCCTTTACTGAGCAAGCCGTGGTTGCCATCATTCTTTTAGAAACGCCTGTTGACTACGACAGTTTAGATCGTCAACCAGTGGATGTCGTATTCGGTTTGCTCGTGCCTCAAGAAGCAACCCAAGAACACTTAAATTTATTGGCCGAAATTGCTCGTTTGATGTCAAACCCGCGCCATAAGTCAGCACTTGCTTCAGCGCAAACGCCCACACAGGCCATGAATTTGATCGGCAATTGGGTGAAAAACACAACGATTCACCATAGTACATAGGCTTAAGCCAAAGCAGAGATCCCAAGCAAGCGAAACCAAACAACTGAACCAAAGCAACCGAACCCGATCAACCAGGGCATAGAGAGAACAGTGAGCACACCTAAATTTTTCATTATCAGTGGCACCTCAGGATCAGGAAAAAGTATTGCCTTACAAGTTTTGGAAGATCTTGGGTTTTATTGCATTGATAATTTGCCGGCTTCGTTAGTGCCTGAAATGGCAACACGGGTATTGGGCAATAACACGGAAGAACACAATTGTGCGTTTAGCATCGACTCACGCAATCAAGACATCATTGGAGACCTCGAAGAAAGTTTTAACAGTTTGAAAGCCTTTAACGTCGAGACTAGGGTGATTTTTCTCGATGCCGATGATGACACCCTGCTCAAACGGTACAGCGAAACACGCAGAAAACATCCATTGAGTGACGAAAAAACCTCATTACTTGAGGCAATTCACAAAGAACGCGATCTACTTAAGTTTCTGCAGAACATAGCCGACCGCAACATTGATACTGCGAGCACTACACCGCATGAACTGCGGCAATTGATTCGTGACGAAACAGCGATTGCTAACAACCGCGCTCTCACGCTGTTGATACAATCATTTGGATTTAAGTACGGAGGCCCAACCGATGTCGACTTCATATTTGATGTTCGCTGCCTGCCTAACCCACACTGGCACGCTGATCTCAAACCATTAACTGGCTTGGACCAACCTGTGGCGGATTTTCTAAACCAACAAGCCTTGTGTGGCGACATGTATAAAGGCATACACTCATTTATCGACTCCTGGCTGCCACACTTTATCAAAGACAACCGCAACTACATCACCGTCGGCATTGGTTGCACTGGTGGTCAACATCGCTCGGTTTATTTGACTGAAAAACTTAAAGCACACTTTTCTAAGAATGAACGTATCCATACCCTAGCAAGGCATCGAGAATTGAGTGTATGAATACCGTTACTAAATCTGAATGTAAGTGTGGACGAGGTATATAGATCATGATTGAACGTGAACTGGAAATCATCAACAAACTCGGCTTGCACGCTCGAGCCTCGGCCAAACTGGTCAACACAGCAGGAGCATTCGCCAGCCATATTGAAATCGAGTTTGCGAATCAAAAAGCCGACGCAAAAAGCATTATGCAGGTAATGATGTTGGCGGCATCCATTGGCAGCAAAATCACAGTTCGTGTAAACGGTAAAGACGAATCTGAGGCAATGGACGCCATCACCACCCTAATCAATAACTACTTCGACGAAGAGGGCTAATAACATGTTAAGTGTGTTTGGCTCGGGAATCGGGCGCGGCATTGCCATCGGCAAAGCCTATGTATTGCGCCAAAGTGACATAGAAACGCCGATCTATTCTATCGAAAAGGCTGACATTTCTAACGAAATAAGTCGCTTACGCAAAGCCGTGGTCGATACCAAGGCAAAATATCGCGAATTATTAAAAAGCCTTCCCACCACCGCTCCAAAAGAGAGCGCCGCTTTTATTGATGCGCACATGCTAATGCTAAGCGACCCGCTGCTAATTGATGAGTCAATCAAGATAATCAAAGCCGAGAAGATCAACGCCGAACATGCTCTCATGCAGCAGTCCGGTAATTTGATTAAGGTGTTTGAGAAAATGCAGGACGCCTACCTCAGAGCAAAAAAAACCGACGTAGAACACGTAACAAATAGGTTGCTTCGAAGCCTAATGGGCATTGTTGCTCACAGCCTTGACGAAATTCATGACGAAGAACTCAAGGGTAAGATTGTGGTCAGTAAAGACCTCACCCCAGCTGAAACGATGTTCGTCAAAGAGCGAAAAATTGTGGCATTTGTAACCGACCTTGGTTCACAAATTTCGCATACGGCAATCGTCGCTCGCAGCCTCAAAATGCCAGCAGTAGTCGGCCTGCACGGTGCCACGAAATACATTACAGATGATGATTTATTAGTGGTAGATGGCCTGCGTGGCACCATTTTAATAAACCCATCTGAAAATGTTCTAAAAGAGTACAAGAAACTACAAAGCAAGATTCGCGAGCGCGAGAAACAACTTTCTACGCTCACCAAACGCAGCAGTAAAACGGTGGACGGACAGCTCGTTCGCCTGATGGCCAATGTCGAAACGGCAAAAGAGCTGAATGCCGTTAAAAAATCCAATGCCGCCGGCATCGGCTTATACCGAACTGAATATTTGTTCATGAATCGAGATAAGGCACCAACCGAACAAGAGCAGTTTCGAGCCTATAAGAAAATCGTAACGGGCGTTGATAAGCCGGTAATTATTCGCACTCTGGATATTGGTGGTGATAAACGACTTGAGTTTAACTACCCCAATAAGAAGTCCAGCGAATCTCCATTGGGCCTGCGCGCCGTGCGCTTATGCTTAAATCATATCGAAGTATTCAAGCCACAGTTACGTGCTATTTTGCGGGTCTCAGCTTTTGGTAAAGTATCAATCATGATTCCCATGATCAGCAACATTGATGAAGTGGAACAGGTACTTGCTTTAATCAAGCAAACCAAAGCCGAGCTTAAGGCTGAAAATATTGCCTACGATAAGAGAGTAAAAGTAGGTGGCATGATAGAGGTGCCCGCCGCTGCCATCATGGCCGACGCGCTCGCAAGAAAGCTCGACTTTTTATCCATCGGAACTAATGATTTAATTCAATACACGTTAGCCATCGACCGAGTAGATGACGCCGTAAACTACCTGTATGACCCGATTCATCCAGCCGTATTGCAACTCATAAAGATGGTCATTGACGCAGGAAATCGTGCCGACATTCCGGTTTCACTGTGCGGAGAAATGGCCGGCAACGTCAAATACACTCGCTTACTGTTGGCATTAGGTTTGCGAAACTTCAGCATGGATGCCAACTACGTGTTAGACGTGAAAGAGCAAATTTTAGACGTGAACTCAGAACGACTGAAAAAACTGGCCAAACCCGTGTTGACTGCCGAGACCCCTATTAAAGCTAAAACAGAGCTAGAGAAACTGAATAAATCAGTGATGGCTCGCGCGCGCTAGAACTTCTCATCACTCACCCGCAAAGGGCGGTGAAAAACCAACGTCAATTTGATTCAAAACAATGGTGGACTCAAGCGTTTTGATATTGGGAATATTAGCCAACTCACCCTTAATCAACTTTTCATAGTCTTGCAAATCTTGCGCGACAACCTTTAACAGATAGTCGTAACGACCGGTCAAAACGGAACATTCTTGAACGCGGCGAATGGCCCTAATTGCCGCCTCAAATTGAGCGGCATTTTCAGTGCTGTTTATGGTTAACCTAACAAATACCAAAGCAGCGATGGTCAGCCCAACTTTCGGTAGATCGAGATCAGTTCGGTAAGCTCGAATGAGGCCGTCACGTTCAAGCCGCTTAACGCGTCGCAAACAGGGTGTTGGCGATAGGTTTACTCGTTCTGCCAAATCGGCATTTGATATTCGGGCATTGCCTTGCAGCTGACGAAGAATAGCCCGATCAATTTGATCCATTTAACAAACCTCATATTCAATTAGCACGAATTATATTTTCATGAATTTAAAATAGCATAAATCATCAATATAAATTGATTATATAGCACAATGCTTCAATTTGAAGTTAAAACAGATATCTAAAAGCACGCTTCAACTGATCAGCCGTTGTTAAACTACGTGGGCAAAATAAGCACACTAACAAGCTAACTAATACAAGCTAAGAACAGCGGATAAAAATTGTGTCGACTAACAAGTCTCAACAGCTGGATAACTGGATACGCAACGACTTTCGAGCCCTTAATACCGAGCTCGAAGAGCGCTACTTTGCTCTGGAGAACCCAGAGTCAACAGCACAAGTAGGCAGAAACTTAAAGAAAGAGTTAGTCATAAAAGGCGGCGAACTCATTGCACCCCTGTTACACGAAGGCAACACCGATGAAGGCTTTGATTCAGGCTTCGACCTACTTGGAAACGTAGGCTTTTTCATGGCAGCATGCCGGCGCCACGAGCTCGATCAAGCGCCTGATCAAGAGCTTGCTCAATACTTAGACAACACTTCTGCGCTGGCCTTGCAATTAGGCGCTTCTCTCGGTGTGGTTCCGAGGTTTGCGTCGGCACACCTAGAAACTCACAACAAAGCACATAATGGGCAGTATAAGTCTTTCACTTTGCTGGACGATGAATCGCTGTTTCTCGAATACAATACACGTGGCGTGCTTGCATTTATAAGAGCATCTGAAGCATTGCTGCATGTCTTACCACTTGGTATCTCTCACCCGGTGGCACATGACCTGCTTTTGGTTGCAAAAAAAGCCTTAAACGACGTGGTGACCAACAACCTAAAACTATTTGATGAACTAAATACCCAGAGATTCTTTTTTAATGTTCGTCCTTATTACAAGCCCCATAAAGTTGGGCTGCGTGAATACCGGGGAGCTAATGCTGGAGACTTTTCAGGGATTAATGTCATCGATCTATTGTTGGGGCTTTGTCGTGCCGACGATGCGTATTACTCACAACTCTTGGTCGACAAGTTTCTATTCATGCGCCCCGAAGATCAGTTGATTCTGCGAGACTGTATGCGTCGAGACTCTTTAATGGATGACTTTTTAAGTGCACTAGAACAAGGCGAGCATACGCAGTCTTGGTACCAAACCAACCTCTCGCTCTTTTTGCAGGTCTGCGACGCTCACGGAGAGACCGCGCTACAACATCACCACATGCTCATCAACAAATTCATTGAAAAGCCCGCTGAAAGCGCACAGTTAACTGAACAAGTCGATATTACCGCCAGCGGGCCACCGCTAGACGTGATGTTGCGCGGACTGAAGAAACTATGCGACCTTCGCTCGGCGGCCGAGGTACCTGGCCTAAGCACCCGCTTCGACGACATTAACAAACTAAAAAAGAGCTTAGTCTAGCCAGCGGCTCTATTTTTAGCCAAAGCACCTTGATCACTTGAGGCCTTCATAAATTAAGACCTCGCTATGTAAGCCGGGCATTTACTGAGAAACGATGACCATGTCTGACAACACACACTATTCAACGCTTTTCCACAAACCCAGTGGCGACTATTTTCTGACCCATTCAATAGGTCTAGTTCCATACTCTACCCAGGATGCGCTGATCGAAAATTACTTAACTCCATGGCAACATGCCAGCTCACACACATGGCCAACATGGCTGAACGCGATTGAAGACTTCAAGCAACAACTCGCAACCTTGTTTAATTCAAGCTCTGACCTATTTTGTCCGCAAGCAAATGTGACCGCCGCTATTAGCAAACTAATTCCGGCATTAGGCGCACATTCAAAACTCGCAAAACGGCGCATTATTATCGCTACCGAAAGTGACTTTCCGTCAACCAGATTCGCCTTTCAACAGGCTGAGAAATTGGGCTTTACATTAAAGATACTGCCCGAACCGGTCGATCTGCAATCACTCGAAATTTGGGATGACGCCTTAAACGAAGATGTACACTGCGCCTTTATTACACAAGTGGTGTACAACACCAATGCTCGACTGCCAGTCGAGGAAATCGCCAAACTCTGCCAAATGCTCGGCATCATAAGTGTTGTGGACGTAGCTCAAGCAGCAGGCATCGTGCCAATAAACTTAGCAAAGCTCGGTGCCGATATCGTTGTGGGGTCTTGCATAAAATGGTTATGCGGTGGGCCTGGGGCTGGCTTTATATGGATACGCAAAGCGTTAATCCCCCTGCTTGAACCAACTGATGTCGGTTGGTTCTCTCACCAAAACCCATTTGAGTATGATTCAAATAATTTTGAGTACCACGAATCGGCAAATCGCTTCTGGGGTGGCACGCCGTCCATTGCGCCCTATATTGCGGCAAGCAATAGTATTGGCTTAATCAATCAGATCGGCATGGACACTATTCAGCGCCACAATCAAAATCTGACCAAGCGATTGATGTCAGCTATACCAGACCAATATTTGAACTCACCCAGTGCTCTCGAACAAAAAGGTGGTACAACGGTATTTGATTTCTCGCGCATCAACAAATCATACCAAGCAGAAATCGAACATCGAATGACGCTCAACGGCATTCACTTCGACAGCCGTCAATATGGAGTTCGACTATCACCTCATATCTACAATACAGAAAGTGAAATAGACCGATTAATCGAGTGCTTTGAGGTTTAGCTTGGTATCTTAGTAGCAGTCAGCTTTACTGAATTTTTTTCTACCCAAAGCATTGCCTCGACATAGCCGGCAAAGCGCCTTAAATACTGAGGCGACAAATCTCGCATTTGCATTAAGGCTTTCACCGCGAGCATTTGAGGATTGTGCGGGCCGGGGTTCTCTGGGCATTCATTAATCGCACGATCAATGAGCTGGTCCACATCAAAATACTTCATGGCATCTCGATAATTCTTCATTGATTGCAATTCAAGTTGCTCGCCACTGCCGTCCTTGAGCGCTGTATTAAGTTTGCCCGGCACAGCATTAGATTCTATCAGTGCTTGATCTTCCTGCGCACGAAACAATTCATCGAGGGATTGCGACGGCTCCTGATCACTAAGGTCTGCTTGATCGTTATTCAAACAGGCAAGCAACTCACTTAAGGCACTATTGCGAGCCGACGTCTCGACGAGTGTCAGTTTAGAGGCATTACCGGCCGCCTTCTTGTCTAGCCCTGCTCGTAAACTAATGACGGCCTTAAAACTGCCTCGCGAGTACGACTGATTGGCCGCATCTAAATACGCTGGCGCATGGCGCTCTATTGATGCCAATGCCTGTTCAGCGGCTTTTTTCTGTGAGTCTAATTCGGTGCGGTATCGCGCTAAACTCTTAAATGCACTGTCAATCAAAACCCGGTTATTTGCATGACGCGCTTCAGTCAACCTTTGGAATAAGCTTTCAAGGTAAGCTAGCCCAATGGGGTCAAAGCCACTGAATTCGCCGACCTTTAAACTGGCTAGCTCGCTGGCGAAATGTTCGACTGTTTGCTCAGTCACGACTTAGCAGCTCCATGGTGCTCTTGAGAGACCTTTTTTTGAGAGCTTTTGGGCACCGGCGCCATTTCAACGCGTCTGTTCTTAGCACGGCCTTGTTCTTCATCATTACTGGCGATGGGGCTTTGTGCCCCAAAGGCCGCCGCAAACACGCTGTCGGCGGCCATGCCGCCTTCGACTAAGGCCCTAGTCACTGTCAGCGCCCGCTGTGCCGACAGTTCCCAATTATCGGCGAACACTCGATTAGTTCCTCGAATAGGCCGATCATCAGTAAATCCGCTGACCATTAACATTTGATCTCGTTCACCCAAAAATACGCTCAGTGGTGCAACCAAGCTCTGCAACAAGGCTCGCCCGTCCGGTTGTAGTTGCGCCGAATTCACTGAAAACAACACGCTACCGCGAATCGCAATACGCCCGTTTTCCAATGTAACGCGGCCATTTCGTAATGGCCCCGCCAGCGCTTCTTCTAATTCCATGCGCCGTTGCTGTTCGGCTTGACGCTTAGCGGTTTCAATTTTTAAATCTTGCGCCAATTCAAGCTGGAAGCCTAATGCCCATATCAACAACAAGACAAATACGCCAACCAAGCCAGACATTAAGTCGCCAAAAATCGCCCAAATTGGCGGCTCTTGTGAAGCTTGATCGTCTAACTCCATCACGAGCCAACACCCTTAACCGATAATTGAGTCGGTTGTTTGGCATTCAGAGCACCAATAATTTGCTGATGCGACAATAAATTGTGATCAATGATCTCACGCGCTTGTGCCACGTAATAGGCTAACTGTTCATCACTGCGGCTGTTGGCATTTTCTAAGGAAGCCTCGATTCGCGTTAAATTTTCAATTAACTGATTATTGGAATCACTAAACAAGCGAACTGCCGCATTAAATGCGTCACTCAAGCTGACCATTTCGGCACTACTCGATGCAAAATGCTCAGCGACCTCGCTTAACTTAGTCGATTCAGTGTGTACGTGCTTAGTGAATTGTTCGCCCACGTTACCGAGTGTTTCTGCAGAACGTGACACTAAAAGATCTATGGCCTCTCGTTGACCGCCGGCACTCTGCTCCAAAGTGCTGGACAAACTATCGAGCTGCGCCATCAAGCGCGTTCGCTCGCTCAATAAATCATTATCGCGCTCAAAATTCTTAGTCATTTCACCGCGCATTTTTTCGATTAGTTCGGCGGCGGCTTTGGGTGTTTCAGACGCCGTTTCAATCAATCGAGTCATGGGTTCCTCAAGCGCCTGCCCTAGTTTGGCAAGATGTTCAGCCACCATTGACTCCATATCACCCAGCTTGGCGACGGCAGCCTCGCCTCGATCACTTTCTTGCTGACGCAATTCAGTCAATTCAGAACGTATCAAAGCGCTTACTTCTTTGACGTGTTCAGTTTGCTGCTTGGCCCACGCTGCATTGTTATTTTCAAAACTGCTTAGCAGCCCTGTGCTGTTGACCTCAAAAGCGCTGATGGCGGTTTCGTTTGCCGCCGCAACTTTGGCTAGCAAGGCATCAGCCGATTTGGTTTGTTGCGCAAGAGCCGTTTTTAAAGACGCCTGCATGTGGTCTTGTTGCGCTTCAGTAAACTTAGTCAACGTTGATAGCTGCTCATTTCCTGCATCGGCTAACTGGTGCTGAGCGGCAATAGCAACTTCATCCAGCTTTTTGAAGGTGCTCTCGGTCATCGGCAAAATACTATTGCCAAGCTCTTTAGCGCTTTCTACTAAAGTGGTGTCTAAGGAACGGCCAACAGACTCGCTGAGTTCAACAAAGCTCTGGCTAACATTCGACTGAAACTGAGTTTGATTATCCAATAATTGAATGCTGACACGCTCATTCATTTTCTCTAAATTGGTAGCTAGGTCAGCGAGTTGGGTAGCCACTTCGGGCAAAGCTTGAGCCTGCTCTTGAATCGATTTGAACGCTTGCGCTTGCTGGTGGCTCAACGAAAATTGCTTAAGATGCCGAGTAATTTTACCGTCTAACTGCTGACTGCTTTGAATACGCTCTCGCTTACTGATTGTTGACATCAGCCCTAACATGGCCGATGCCGCGACACCCGCCACCGAGGTTCCAAAAGCCAAGCCCAGACCTTCGATTGGCGCCGCTAAACCGGCACGAATTGCTTCTAATTCAGAGCTGCCTTCCAAGGCGCTCACTGCTCCCTTAAGCGTGTCGACCATACCAACAAAGGTGCCCAACAAACCAAGCATCACCAGCAAACCAACCAAGTACGGTGTGATAACGGGGCCAGGTAGTCCGGCGCGCCCATTTTCGACTCGCATGCGAACTGAGTTTTGCAGGTCAGTCGAAATACCGCTCAACCAACTTTCTAGATCATTGACAGGTTCAACCAAAGTATCGAGAGCCGCTCTCAAGGTAGCCGTTGCGCGACGAAACAAGAGCAGCTCACTGGCACCCACTAGAAAAGCCGCTGCGATCAGCAAGGTTACGATTAAGCCAAGGGTATCGACACCAAGGAAAATTCGACCTATCCAGATAATTGCGATTGCGCCAATCGCGAATGCGCCGCCAAAAAATAGTTTAGTCATGGTTTTCTTGCCTTAATTTCTTGCTTTATATAAGTAGCGACTGCTTCGACGCCTTATTTAATATCGGTAATTTCGTTCAACTCAGCTGACAGCACATCGGAATTTTCAATTAGGGCTTCCAATAAACCGACAACCGGCTGCATGCGTAAATCGAGTTCGGCCAACAATAACTCGCGCATATTGGCGTAAAAATCATTTAACCAATCATCATTCAAATCAATTTCATCGTCACTATCATTGCGGCCAAGATCAACTGCGCTGGCAATCAACTCTTTAAAACGTTGCTCTAGTACCTTCGGTGCAATACTAAATTGCTTTCGGGTGTGCGCCTCAAGGCTCTCGTCTAATGTTGTGTCGAGTTGAGCCAAACTCTGCAACTCTGGTGACAATCGCGACATAGCGGTTCGCACTCGGCCACGCAGATCTTTAATACTTACAGCCATTTCAATCTGGTGTGAGGTATAAAAGCGCCTATAAGGGTCAAACGTTTTTAATGCTTCGGCTCGCACCCCGGTCGCTTCACTCGGCACGCTGGCCTGCGCTTGATCCGTATCATCAGAAAAACCCCTGACAATATTACGAATCATGCGCTTACGAGAGCTTAGGAAATCATCTTTAATGCCCTCCACATTCGCGCTCACCTCACTAACACGCCCGCTGCCGTCTAACTCTGATGCGGATTTGCGTAATCCGCGAGCCAAATTCATAGACCCAGACACCCCAACAAAACTACCCAAACGTTCGGCTAAGTTATAGTCAGCAGAATGAGGCTTATTAACCGAAAATTCAGTAATCAAGCGAACAAAACGAGAACGGTCTTGTAAGGAAATGGAGGGCGATTGCGCCATTAGTTAAGGCTGTTTAAGCTGCCAAGTTATTTTAACAAAGGCGCTTATTCTAGTTTATAGCAATAAGGTACTTCAATAAGGATATTGCGGATAGTGCCGCTCATATTTTACCCCGCAGAAGGCTTGCTTGCGACTTACTTGGCGTATGTCCAGAGTGGTGGACTACATATATAACTCGTATATACTTCTCAATAAGGAAATAGAGCCTGCAATGACTGCAACCCATGCTCTTTGAATACTAATAAAAAATATTTCATGATGAAAACAGTACTAGGAATCGATCTCGGCACCCAAAATATAAAAGCCCTTTTTTACGATTACGAACGCCGAACAACGGTTGCCTGCGAGTCGGCGCCGCTCAGCCTTTATCAAGATGACTCCGGCACCGCCGAACAGCGCGCAGAGTGGTGGATCAAAGCCCTGTGTGACGCGCTACTAAAAGTTCCTGAGTCGGTCAAACAGACGGTAACCGCAATCAGCGTATCAGGTCAGCAACATGGGTTCGTGCCAATTGATCGATCCGGCGAAGTGCTCGCCCCCGTCAAACTTTGGTGTGATACCTCTACCGAACAAGAATGCCATGCGATCATGCAGGCAATGGGGGGTGTGGAAAAATGCATAGAACTGACCGGCAATAAAATTCTTGCTGGCTACACCGCATCCAAGGTGCTTGCGTTTAAAGAGAAAAGCCCTGAGCTATACGATCAATTAGAGACAATTTTACTGCCGCACGACTACTTAAATTATTGGCTCAGCGGTGAGAAGTGCATGGAGATGGGCGACGCATCTGGCACGGGTTTTCTAGACATCACCAATCGAGAATGGTCAGAAGCAACGCTGCATGCAATAGACTCGACACGCGACCTGCGTGACTGTTTACCAACCCTAAGAATCGACAATGAAGTGATCGGAGCTGTTCAAGCTTCAGCAGCGCAAGAAACAGGGTTGCCAATAGGAACGCCAATAGCCATTGGCGGCGGTGACAATATGATGGGCGCGATCGGCACTGGGAACTTATCCACCGGTAGAGCCACCGTCAGCATGGGAACCTCGGGCACCGTATACGCGTTCTCAGACAAACCTATCATCGACGACAATGGCAACATCGCTGCTTTTTGCTCGTCCAACGGCGGCTGGTTACCGCTACTCTGCACCATGAACTGCACAGTAACAACTGAGCTATTCAGATCAATGCTGAACGTCAGTATTGCTGATTTTGACAACACTATCTCTGCAGCCTCAGCCGGGTCGAGCGGCATCATCACACTGCCCTTCTTCAACGGAGAACGCACCCCCAATCTGCCTAACGCAAAAGGCTGCGTGCTTGGCTTAGACGGCCAAAATACAACTAGAGAGAACCTTCTTAGGTCTGGCGTCGAAGGAGCAACATTTTCACTAAAATTCGGCATCGACGAGCTAGCCAGGCTTGGCCTGCAAACTCAAGAACTAATATTAACCGGCGGCGGCTCTAAAAGCGCCGTTTGGCGACAGATAGCCGCCGACATCATGGGCGTTGAAGTCAAAGTATTAGACCAAGATGAAGGTGCCGCATTTGGCGCCGCACTGCAGGCCTTAGCCGCGATTGAAAACGATGGAAAGCTGGACAATGACTACGTAAGTCAACACATCAGCTTCGATGAATCATTAGGCTGTGAGCCAAGCGACACTTTACAGTCTGTTTATCAAGATGCTTACGAACACTACAACCAAGCCATTGCCGCGGTAAAAACTCTGTATGTCTAAGTTTGGCTATTGGCATAGCGCGCAGTGAAAGTTACTATTTTTACCGAACAAATATAACTAAAACTGGCAGCGCAAAAGACACCTTGAAAATTCGTAGAGAACAAGCTAAAGATTGTAAGGCGATCCACCAATTAACGACCGAGGCCTTCAGTGGGCTGCCTTATAGCGATGGCTCTGAGCCGCACATAATCGACCGCCTTCGTGCGGATGGTGATTTAACTCTATCATTGCTTGCAGTAAGCAACGATAACTTGATTGGCCACATCGCCTTTTCTCCCGTCACAATTGGCAACCATACCAGCGCTTGGTATGGGCTTGGGCCGGTTTCGGTAAGGCCAAACCGGCAACGCAGCGGCATCGGCTCAGCATTGATCAACGAAGGGCTACGCATCCTAAAAAACATGGGCGCCAATGGGTGTGCGCTTATTGGCAACCCCGATTATTATTCTAGATTTGGGTTTATTTCCAATGGTGCAGTTCAGTATGAAGATCTAGAAGACAAGTACGTGCAATGGAAGAGTTTTGGAGAACAGCGCCCTGAAGGGGTTCTTATATACAGCCCTGGGTTCCAAACTTAAGTTCAAACTGGTGAACATACGTCACATTCCAGCCCGGCTTAGTCCAGCGCGCCTTTTAGAAACGAGCTCGCTCCCATCTAATACAAGCGGCCTTTATTTTGGACATATTCGGAGTCCAATTTGAGTTGCGCGAAGAGCAACATATCAGTTGCTCAGACTCAAAATGCAGAAAATACAGATAGACTGTGGTGCTATTCAATATTCTGAACCTGCTCACGCATTTGCTCAATCAGCACTTTCAAATCCACGCTAGCTTTGGTTAGCCTTTGATCGTGCGATTTCGACCCTAGGGTATTGGCTTCTCGATTTAGTTCTTGCATCAGAAAGTCTAAGCGGCGACCGGCTGGTTCTGGCTTTGCTAATACGGCGGCGACTTCTTCAATATGCACACTTAATCGATCTAACTCTTCGGCCACATCGGTTTTTTGCAGGAAAATCACCATTTCTTGCTCTAGACGGCTGGGGTCAAGCTGGTCTTTTATATTGGCCATTTTTTCATCTAACCGCGCTCTATAGCCTTCGGCAATTTCTGGTACGAACTCGGTTACTTCTTCAACAACGGCTTTCATGCCTTCTAAACGTTGGTTGATTAGCTCAGCCATTTTTTTGCCTTCGGTGGCTCTGGCCTGTTGCATACCAATTAAAGCTTGATCAAGGACGTCCAGTAAACTGCTTTTCATTACTTCTGGGTCGGCCTTTTTAGCTTGTAGAACGCCCGGCCAATGCAGAACGTCGATGGCTCGAATTTCCGCCATCTCGGGTATCGCGACACGCATTTGCTCCAATAAGGATTTTAAGTTACCGGCGGCCTCGGCATTTGGCTCTAGGCTGCTGGCTTGGTTTTCTTTTAGACGAATAAACACATCGATACGCCCGCGCGACAGTTTTTGCGAGATGGTTTCACGCAACATGCCTTCATGCATTCGCAATTCTTCTGGCATTCTGGGCGCGACCTCCAAATATCGATGATTAACGCTGCGTAGCTCGCAACTCAGTTCTCCAAGCTCGGTATTTACCGTCGCTTGTGCATAAGCGGTCATACTCTGTGTCATAATCTTTGTCATAGTTTGTGTCATAACCTGGATAAGTGCTCGCAATGATTGATGATTTGGCGTGAGCGTCTATAATAACCGAATGAGCTTATTAAAACCCAAAACTCAGAACATACCAGCCATGCCTCTCAAACCGGAGACCATGGTCGAGCATTACAAAATCGGTCGAGTCATAGGGGTTGGGGGCTTCAGTGTGGTTTACAGTGCCTTAGACACTAAGACCAACAACATCGTTGCAATGAAAGAGTTCTACGCCACAAATTGCATGCGACGTGCTCGCGACGGATCTCTTCATGTTTACCCAAAAGACCAAGAACATAAATATCATATTGGCTTGAAACGCTTTTTTGACGAAGGCTTGACGTTATCGCAAATAGATCACCCAAACATCGTTAATGTATCTAATTTTTTCCGCGCCAATAACACGGCGTATTTGGTGATGCGGTATGAGAATGGCAAAGACCTACGTTGGTTTATTAAAAACACCGACTACGTTCCAGACGAAGAATTCATTTTAAGCGTTTTCAGTATGACCCTGGCGGGTTTGAAGGAAGTGCACAAGAACAGCTTTCTGCATTTAGATATTAAGCCGAGCAATATTTTATTACGCGCCAGTGGCGTGCCACTTATTCTGGATTTGGGCGCAGCCTACAAATTTCCGGCCACTGAAAAACACAAAGTACACACACTCACACATGGATATTCGGCGCCAGAACAACATGAAAAGAAGGGCTTGGATTTGTGTTCTGATTTGTATGCAATCGCCATGACCATGCGTGCCTGCATCACCCACAAATCACCCCCAAGTGCTGTTAAACGGCTTAAAAAAGACACCTTACGGCCATTGAGAGAGACTCACGCTAGTCATTATCGTGCCAAACTGATTGAGGCCATTGACCTTGCCAGCAACTTGGACCCTAGAAAACGACCGCAGTCTGTCGACGAATTCGTGGAGATCATGACCACACGCTAACCGCGTGTTGAGTTACAAAATTATGGATTATTCAGTTGGCCAGCAAAGTCACCAAGGTGGGCGTGATTATAACGAAGACAGCACGGGGATATTCGAGCGCGAAGACGCCGTTATGCTGGTAGTGGCTGATGGTTTAGGCGGCCATGAAGGTGGAGAAGTTGCATCTCAGTGTTTTGTAGAATCAATGGGCGACTCTTTCAAGAAGGCCACGCCCGCTCAACTGGAAAAGGCACAGAGTTTTCTAACGCTATCAATTAACTTTTCGCACCACGCGATCCACCGTCGTGCAGTGAGTGTTGGCCTACCTGTCGAATCACCTAAAACAACCTGCGTGGTTTGTTTAATCTACAAAGGTGTTGCGCATTGGGCGCACTCCGGAGACAGCCGGTTTTACTTAATTCGCAAACGACAAGCTCGTTTTATAACTACGGATCATGTCTCTGAGAAACTAGGCCGCAAAGGCAATGCGCCGATTAATCGCTGTGTTGGCGGTTTAGAAGCGCCGCGCCCCGAGGTCAGTGAACCACGAAAAATGCGCGATGGCGATGTGTTTTTCTTAGCCACTGATGGAGCATGGGCCTGTTTTGACCCTAACGATTTAACTGATTACGTAGACCCGGAACACCCAGAATTAGGCTTAGACGGCTTACTTCAAACATTAGAACAGCGCAATAAAGTTCCCAGTGACAACTTATCGGCTGTGGTGCTGTACTGGGGCGTTAAACAACACAGCAAAAAAAGCATAGACGACTTTGACGAACCCGACACAATACAACTGTTAAACCAGTCAATAAAAGAGTCGCGAGAACGAGAAATACAAGAAGAAGCTGAGCGCGAAGTCAAAGCGAAAGAGCGTTTTGACATTAAAAACTTAGATGAAGCCATTAACGATATTGAGAGCTTTATTTCTGATTTGGATGATCAACTTTAAGCCTTAGGCTCTCTTCCAAATCCCCCTACACCCTATTCATTTATTCAATAGGCCACCATTCTTTAAGGACCATGCATGAGTAACGACCAACCTATTTCTCGCCCTAGCGGCCGCGCAGCCGACCAATTGCGTGACATCAAAATCGAACGAAACTATACCGCTCATGCCGAAGGCTCGGTGTTAATCAGCTGTGGAAACACCAAGGTCTTGTGCAACGCCACGGTAGAAACCAAGGTACCGCGCTTCTTAAAAGGTAAGGGCCAAGGCTGGGTAACGGCCGAATACGGCATGCTGCCTCGCTCCACTAATTCAAGAATGGGCCGTGAAGCGGCGCGTGGCAAACAGTCTGGGCGCACCCAAGAGATTCAACGTCTTATTGGCCGCTCATTACGCGCCGCCGTGAACTTAGAATTATTAGGCGAACACTCAGTCACCATTGATTGCGATGTGATTCAAGCCGATGGCGGAACTCGCACCGCTTCTATCACTGGTGCTTATGTTGCATTGGTTGACGCGATTAATTATATGTTGGCTGAAAAGTTGATTAAGACAAACCCATTGGCTCGACAAATAGCATCCATTTCAGTCGGTATCTATCAGGGCACACCAGTACTTGACCTAGATTACCCAGAAGACAGCAATGCCGAGACGGACATGAACATTATCATGGACGACAACGGGGACTTTATTGAAGTACAAGGCACGGCGGAGGGCGCGCCCTTCAGTGCTAAAGAAATGCAAGCCATGCTTGAGCTGGCTGAACACGGCATTGCCGAGTTAATTCAGGCGCAAAATGCCGCTTTGGATGCCTGAAAAACCCCAAATACCAGCTCTGTAATTCGGTTTTCATGTAATGAGTAATAAGGTCGTATTAGCCACTGGCAATCCAGGCAAAGTGCTTGAGATGCAAGAACAACTGAATGCGTTTGGTCTGAACGTTGTGCCGCAAAGTCAGTATGACCTTAGCGAGGCAATTGAAGACGGTCTTAGCTTCGTTGAGAATGCTCTAATTAAAGCGCGACACGCCTGCAAACATACTGGTCTACCAGCCATTGCTGATGACTCAGGCATAGAGGTCGATGCTCTAAATGGTGTGCCAGGAATTTATTCCAAGCGGTACGCTAATGGCTCTGCAGGTGAAGGCCAAGGTGATTTGGCAAACAATGCTAAATTACTTAAGGCGCTCACAGGCGAGACTAATCGCAACGCGCGTTTTCAATGTGTGATTGTCTACATGCAGCACGAGCTCGATCCAACCCCGATTATTTGCCAAGGCACCTGGAATGGTGAAATTGCCAAGACATCCAAAGGTGAAAACGGGTTTGGGTACGACCCTATTTTCTTTGTCCCCGAACACAATTGCCATTCAGCAGAGTTGGCGCCTGAGCTTAAAAAACAGCTTAGTCATCGAGCTCAAGCGCTTTCTCAACTTAAAACTCAACTTAATACTCAACTTACGAATAAGCTTAAACATAAACTGAAAGAGCCAATTATTAGCAATAGCTAGTACAATACATCGTAAGGTTTAAAAGCCAGACATATACACCAGGCACTAACCAAACGCATTAACACAACACACTAACGCCATAGTTCAAAATATCAGATTTACAAATACCCATGAGTTTGCAGCTACAAAAACACCCTTCTTTTTCTGGCCGTAAAGGCCCTGTTGTCATATTAGTCGCCGACGGCGTGGGCATCGCACCCGCTGGGCCCAGCAATGCGGTTACCGAAGCGAATACGCCCACCTTAGACAAACTGACCAGCCAAACCTTGTACACAGAGTTGGCTGCTCATGGCACAGCGGTTGGCTTGCCCAGCGATGACGATATGGGCAACAGTGAAGTCGGCCACAATGCCTTGGGTGCAGGCCGAATTTTTGCGCAAGGCGCTAAACTGGTGAACCAAGCCTTGGCCAGCGGCGAAGTTTTTGAAACCGAGGTTTGGAAAAAAGCCATCGAACACGGTCGATCAAATACACTGCACCTGCTTGGCTTGCATTCTGACGGTAACATACACGCACACACTAAGCACCTTTATGCCTTAATGGTTAAGGCCGCCGAACAAGGCGTGACTGACTGTTGCATTCACGTTTTGCTGGATGGTCGCGACGTCGCTGCGCGTTCCGCATTGATATTTATCGAGCAGACTGAAGCACTGATCGATAAAATCAACCGCGCCTACGAGGCTGACTTTCGCATTGCCAGCGGTGGCGGACGAATGGAAATCACCATGGATCGTTATGAAGCCGACTGGGGCATGGTTGAGCGAGGCTACAACTGCCACACACACGGTGTGGGCGACGGGTATGAAAATGCCACTGCAGCCGTGCAAGCAATGTACACAAAAACCGGCAAAGACGATCAATATTTACCCGCTTTTGTGATCGAAAAAGACGGTTCACCAGTTGGCAACATGAATGATGGCGATGCCGTAATTCTATTTAATTTTCGGGGTGATAGGGCAATCGAGATTTCTCTAGCGTATGAGCGCGATGATTTCGAAAAGTTCGATCGAACCGCAAACGGGCCGCATCCGAAACTGTTCTATGCCGGCATGCTGCAATATGACGGTGATGACTTTGTTCCAAACAATTACTTAGTCAACCCTCCACAAATTGACCGCACCATGGGCGAGTTTTTGTGTCATGAAGGGCTTACTTCATTCGCGATTTCCGAGACCCAAAAATACGGCCATGTGACCTATTTTTGGAACGGCAATAGCTCAGGCTATATTGATGAAAGCTTGGAAACCTATATTGAGATTCCATCAGATAACATTGAATTCAATGAAGCGCCGGCAATGAAAGCGCGCGAAATCACAGAAGCAACCATAAAGCTGATCGAAAGCGGAGACTTTCGCTTTGGGCGACTGAATATCGCAAACGGCGATATGGTCGGCCATACTGGCGATTTGCCTGCCGCCATCCAGGCCATGGAAGTGGTGGACGAGTGCGTTGCAAAGCTAATTGACGCGATTGAAAAACACGATGGTATTTTGATATACACCGCTGACCATGGTAACGCTGATATTATGTACACTGAAAAAAACGGCGTGCGCTCACCAAAAACTAGCCACACCCTCAGCCCAGTACCTTTTGCCATTATTGACCCTAATTACCAGCAAGAATACACGCTAGAGCCACCCAGTGATGCGGGCCTAACCCACATTGCAGCCACCGCATTCAACCTAATGGGCTTCGAAGCACCGAGCGACTATCAACCAAGTTTGATTAAATTTAAAGATTGAATCTAGAGAGGAAATCCACGAATGCCTAACGAGATTATCCACCAAGGGAACTTGATCGAACTGCATCGAGAAAAAGTGGGGCTTCGCGAAGGCGGGCATACGTATTTTGACATTGTTAAGCATCCTGGCGGTTCGGTCATTGCCGCCATCAATGATGACGAAGAAATATGCATGCTAAAGCAATGGCGGCATGCGGTTAATGAGTCCATCTGGGAGTTGCCGGCTGGTTGCCTAGAACACAATGAACCGCCACTCGAAACCGCCAAACGTGAACTTGAAGAAGAAGCCGCTGTACGCGCGAGTGATTGGCGCGACCTAGGCAAAATTGTGCCCAGCCCGGGATTTAGCAACGAAATTCTTTATCTATTCGAAGCGCGAAATTTAAGCCTGGGCACACAAAAACTAGACGACGCTGAGCAACTTGAAGCGCATTGGCTGCCACTTGCCGAGGCTAGAGAAATGGCTAGAGGTGGAGAAATCATCGACGCTAAAACCTTGGCCACATTAATCAGGCTTTAGCAGAGAATAAAAAGGTCAAATCTAGATATAAATTAGCAAAAAACGATTACTAAACAAGCCAAGTAACCAGTGCGGCACCAGCGACCACTCCGGCCACAAACACACCGACAAACATAAAGCCGCCCAAGTTACTAAAAGCGTTGCTCGCCCCTCGATTGGAGGCATTGACTGCTTCGCCGCCGCGATATTCGTCAACAGTCATCAAAAACTCAGAGACATCGGTTTCAAATACCGCCGCGTACGACGCAACGGTTTCATTAGAAGCCACACCATCTTTCTCTACTCGCTGAATGGTCCGCATGCTCACACCACATACATCCGCTAGGTGCTGTTGAGTCCAGTTTTTACTCATCCGTAAGTGTTTCATTTTTTTTAGGTCAACTAACATTCCCCAGTCAACCTCCAAAAACCAAACTTAGCGTCACACCAAGCAACACCCCGGCGCCGCCCAATCCGAGCGCCGCGTGTAATTTTTTCTTCAACGGAAGCGCTGCATAGAATGGGGCTATTTTTCGCTCG
>CAZEXS010000005.1:64889-107073 GCA_964516915.1 uncultured Gammaproteobacteria bacterium | reverse complement strand
TAACCAAACCACCGGTTGTGTTTTTACCAAACAGTGTGCCTTGAGGTCCTTTCAAAACTTCGATTTGCTCAATATCAAATAAATTACCAAACAAATTGGTTCCCCGAGTTACCGGTGCGCCATTAATATTAATACCAACCGCTTGGTCGATTGTTAAATCTGAGGTGGTTGAGGTTTGACCTCGAATGGTAAGATCAGCGGCAAATTCGCCCCGTACACCATTTGCCCTGACGTCAAAGTTTGGCGTTTGCGATGCCACCTGTACAAATTCAGTAATACCAGCCGCTTGCAAAGATTCTCCGGTATGCACGGTTACAGCGATTGGCACCTCTTGCAGACTTTCTTGGGTTTTCCTGGCGGTTACAATAATTTCTTCGAGCACTTGCTGCGCGTACACAGATTGCACACCACCTGTGCCGACCATCAATGCAACACAACTAGCTAAAACTCTTTTTTTGATACGATCTTTTTCATTCACTTTTTTAACCATTCCTATTCTCCTCTGTATTAATCTAAGTTCTTACAAAAAACTTTTATATTTATGTATTTTTCTTATTAACTATTCGCAACAGCATACATTGCACGAAGTCCTGCCTAGAAATACTAACAATCAATCAGTCTTCATCGCCTATCATAAATATTAGTAACCACAATATTCGCTCACTCCAACCACTATCAAAAATATTAAGCCTAGTAAGTTGTAGCGCAAAACACTCATAAAATGAATAGTTTGTTAGCTTATGGTGACATTTTACAAAGGAAATTTATCAATATAATACGTATACTTAGGCGCAATATTAATCCAACCGGATAAATATTGCACCGTTTGGAGTTATTAGTTATGGTAATTGTTGACCAATGAGTATTGGTACAGCTGTTTGCACGACCTTGCCTTGATTTGACACAGTCGCTGCCTTGATTTGACACAGTCGCTGCCTTGATTTGACACAGTCGTTGCCTTGACATGATAGCTGCTATGAATAACTCGGTAAGTAACCGCCACTTTTGACTGAAGCTAAACTAATTGTGATATGAAATATTTCAAAATAGAACGTTTTAATAAAACACATAAGTGTGGGTTGTTCAATGAAGCCGGCTAGGATTAACAAACACCCAAAAAGCACCACCATTCAAGTCACCAAACTGAAACTTGATACACGATCTAAAATACTAAAAGCGGCCATTGAGATGTTTGCCGATGCTGGGTATGAAAACACCTCGCTCAGACAAATCACTAATCAAGCCGGGGTGAACCACGGGTCAATCAAGTACCACTTCAATAACAAAGAAGAACTCTGGCGCGAATCAGTAGCATTTTTATACGCCCAAATGGAAGGCGCGTTCAATCTAAGCGACACTCGGTGGGATTCGATGTCGACCTTAGATAAGATTGAATTCAGCATGCGTACCTACATTAGGTATGTTGCCAAACATCCAGAGTTTTTCAAAATTACGATGATGGAGACCTTATATAATAGCTCTCGCTTAGAGTGGTTAGCCGAAAACATCACAATCCCATACACACGTGAGTCATTGGCACTAGTAAAGCAAGCTAAGTCTGAAGGGATTTACTCTCCGAATATTCCCGACATGAACCTATTTTATTTACTCATCGCGGCCAGTCGCTACGTCTTCTTTTTAGCACCAGAAATCGGTCGAGTCTTTGGTAAAGACATGACCTCAGATTTGGAAATCAAGCGGCACGAAGATGCCGTGGTCGAATTATTCTTGGGGCATCTGAAACCAAAAATCGGCGGCGTCTAGCTTTGCTTAAGCAGACTGAGTCACTGCGCCTAAGCGAAAAACACCTGATGTTAATCGAACGAGTGTATTGAGTTCGCAGTGACATTCCTACAATAAAAAAGAGACTTTTAAAATGACAATTTCACGACGTTCAGCATTAAAAGGTATTGCCGCAGTCGGCGCCATCACAAGCACGGCTTCGTGCGCCACAAACCTCACAAAGGAGTCGGTATTAACTAAAAGCGAACTTCAGGTGCCGACCGAACCCAACGAGCTTCTGCTTAACCACCCACGTGCCATTCAAGAAATGGAAAAAACCGGCGTAGATCTATTACTCTGCGCAGACCCGGTCAACGTTTACTATTTAACAAATCAACAGTCTATCGCTTCGAAAATCGGGGTTGATGGCTTAACTTTTGCTGCTTTATCAGCATCTGGTAATAAAAAGCCAGTTTACATCGGCAACCAAATTTCCTATTACTTTGATGCGCCACCCGCTTCCGTGACCAAGCAAATCGATCAAAAGTTCTATGCTGCGCCGGCCGATCTCGAAGAGTTTATGCGACTCGACAACCCTCAAGACATAGTCGCGGCAAAAGCAACTGAAGGATTTGTACTTAGGCAACACACCGATCACCCGCAATCATGGCTGGAGTCGTCGCGCCGCAAACAAGTTGAAACACTTGTCTCGGAGATTAACGCCTCGATAGATGCCGCTATTTTGTCACAATTACTGTCCGCTGACTTACCGAACAAAACGGTCGCCATTGATAATGAAAGCTTACGCAGAGTGATTGCTAGCAGCGGCCTGGATGTACAAATCGTGGATGGTGAACGACTACTAAGACGCATTAGACTTGAAAAAAGCCCGGCCGAAATTAAGATGATGCGTTATGTGGCACAAGCGAATAGTCGTGCCGCCCTTCGCGCTGCGAAAACTGTCAGAGAAGGAGCGACTTTTCGCGAACTTCGAGCTGAATTTGCGAAACAGTGCGGTCAATATATGTGCAATGCGAAGTACATGATGTTGGACACCCACACCCCGACTCTTGCTGATGGGAAAATAGAAAATGGCCGCTCATTCTTGGTCGATTGCGTGAGCGAGTTTCAGGGCTATCATGGAGACTATGGACGTACAGTGTGTATTGAAGAGCCAAACGGAAAAATGAAAAGTGTCATAGATACCTTGTCGAACGTTTGGGACAGAATTCTCCCTGAATTAAAACCCGGTTTAACTTACCCAGACCTTTATGCCTTAGCTGGAAAACTATTCGCAGAGTCTAAAGTGGATGCGGGATTCGCCATTAATCCTCATAGTGTGGGGCTTCACCATTCAGATGACCCAGCTATAGCGGACTTCAGCCCGCCATTTTTAAGAGAAAACACAGTACTAAGTGAAGGAATGGTGTTAAGTGTTGACATGCCAGTTCTGGACCTTGGCCAAGGTGGTACAGCGCACCTTGAAGACTTGGTTTTGATTGGCAAAGATGGCCCAGAATTACTTAACGATACGGGCAATAGATTTATCGTAGTTTAAGTAGTTGTTTAAGTTTAAGTAGTTTTAAGCGCGAGACCCTACTCTTCTAAAACACTCAACTCACCTGCTTAGAGCAAGGTTGAGATGCGGCGCATAAGCCGCTCAGCCGCGCGCAAATGAGGTATGTCCAGCATGGCGCCATCCAGTTGCAGGGCGCCTGCATGAGTATTGGATTTAAACAACTCTATAACCCGTTGTGCAAATTCAATTTCTTCTTCAGTTGGCTTAAATACCTCGTTGATCACCTTTAACTGACTAGGATGAATCGCGAGCTTGCCGGTGAATCCAATTTCTTTGGCGGCCATACATTCATTTTTTAAACCGTCTAAATCTTTAAAATCAGCCATCACCGTATCCAGCGCCTGCACACCAAGGTCACGGGCTTTTGCCAAACATAAGGTTTGCGCTAACTGAAACGGTGGCAGCCAAGTTCCAGACTGATTGCGACTACGAGATGCACCCAATTCGCCGGCTAAATCCTCTGGCCCCCAGGTCATTCCGACAAGGCGATTTGACACATTCACTAAACTTTCAAATCGTAATAAAGAGCCCGGTGTTTCGGCGGTTAGAATAATCAGCTTGGTTGAACCGACATCGATGCCAGCATCGGCTTCTATCTTGCTCATCAGCCCATCAACTTGCGTTAGGTCGTCACCCGACACTACTTTTGGCAACAACACTAAATCAGGCTTGGCTGGCAACACAGTTCGCAAGTCTTCGCTTAAGAATTGACTGTCCAGAGCGTTAACTCGAACGCCCAATGATTTCCCAGCAGGCCTGCTTTCAGAAAGGATATTAGCGACTAAATTTCTGGCAACTTCTTTTTGATTTTCTCGAACGGAGTCTTCTAAATCAAACAAGATAAGATCAGCGTCTAGACCGCCGGCCTTAGACAACATTTTTTCGTTCGCGCCTGGAATAAATATCGCAGACTTAAATTCAAGCATGGAGTTTACAAGCGCTCAACTATTGACTGTCGAAGCCAGGCGATTATTGATAATACTGGTGGCGTCTTTGACAATGCCACCAACCAAATCTTGGCAACTGGGCACTTCATTTATCAGACCGCCACACATACCCATAGTAACCATACCCGCTTCAATATCGCCGGTAGCCCATGCGCGATCTTGCCCTGCGCCATTTACAAAACCGTGAACTTGACTAAAATCGCCACCAGCCCGTTCAACTTTCAGCACGTTTTCGGCGACGCCATTGGCGTAAACACGAGCGGTGTTTTTAAAACTGCGGAAGATCAATCGCGTTTGAGTTTCGTCCATATCGACAATAGTCTGCTTGATATCGTCATGAACCTGCGCTTCTTTTGTAGCGACAAAGCGTGTCCCCATATTAATGCCTTCAGCACCCAAGGCTAGAGCAGCGGCTAAACCGCGCCCATCGGCAAAACCGCCAGAAGCAACAATCGGAATCGTCAATTTGTCAGCGGCCGCAGGAATTAACACCAAGCCAGGTATGTCTTGCTCACCCGGATGACCCGCGCATTCAAAACCATCAATGCTGGCTACCGCCACACCCAATCGCTCAGCTTTGAGCGCATGTCGCACGGCCACACATTTATGAATCACCTTGATGCCATGAGCATTAAAGCGTTGCATAAATGGCTCAGGACTGCGACCCGCGGTCTCAACAATTTTCACACCGCTATTACAGATAACATCTACATAGTCATCGTAGTTGATTTCGGTCGCAACAACACCTACGGTCAAATTCACCGCAAATGGCTTATCGGTCAACGAAAAACACTTATCAATTTCACTGGCCAGTGATTCTGGCGTGGTTTGAGTAAGTGCCGTAATGGTTCCTAAAGCGCCTGCATTAGAAACGGCAGCGGCTAAATCGGCCTTGCCAACGCGCATCATTCCGCCACAAATAATGGGCGTATCAATTCCCAACAATTCGGTTAATCGAGTTTTCATAATGCTATTTAATTGGCGTGATTCCAATTAACACTGCTTAGGTTAATGTCGGTTAAATAATAGGTGATAGAGGCAAACTAAGCCATCCAGTTCCGCGCAATTGCAATCAAAAGCCGCCAGGTTCTGCTGGCGGCGTCAAGGAAGTGGTGGCTAACTTAATGCTTCTATTTCACGCTTCAGCGCCGTTAGAAATTTACCGCCAAGTGCACCATCCACAACTCGATGATCGCTCGACAGGTTTGCCGTTACTATGGTGGCAACAGAAGTCTCGTCATCAGCGCCAACCACTAATTGCTTTTGCGCCTTACCCAAGGCCAATATGGCAACTTGCGGAGGGTTAATGATCGCGTCGAAACTCTTTACACCAAACATTCCAAGGTTTGAAACAGTAAATGAACCACCAACAATGTCGTTACGCTCTAAACCGCCATTTTTAGCTTTGTCGATCAGTTGTGCAATTCCAGTGGATACTTCAACAGGAGACAACTGTTCAGCGGCACGAATAATGGGCGTTAATAAACCACGATCAGTGGCTACCGCCACGGAGATGTCCACGTGTTCGAATTGACGTACTTCATCATCAACCAGTTGGGCATTTATCTCGGGAACGCTGACTAAAGCACGAGCAGTACACCAAACAATTAGATCGTTGATAGACACTCGCTGAGCTTGCTCTGCGTTTAAGGTTTTGCGCTTAGCTATTAAACCGTCCAGCGCAATATCAATGCTCAAATAGAAATGCGGAACCGATTGTTTAGACTCAACCAGTCTTCGCCCAATGGTTTGCTCGGTGCTGCTTAGCTTTCTGGTCGTGACTTTTTGTTCACTGGCCGCAGCGCTTTGCTCGCCAGCCGCGGCGCTTTGTTCGCCACCACCAGCCGCTGTATCGGAGCCTTGCGAATCAGCTTGTTCACTAGCCGCGCGTTCAACATCATCCGATGTGATTCGACCACCGGCGCCGGTACCAACCACCGTGGCGAGATCAATACCAAGCTTCTCGGCACGTCGCCGCACAGGCGGGCTTACTCTTACTTTACCTGAAGCGGGCACTGCTGCCGGTGCAGCCGCAGCTGTTGTTACTGCCGCACTGCTTGTAGGCGCCGCAGCGGATTGACTGCTAGTAGCCATCTCAGGCTTTGCATCATTATCAGCAGCAGCGTCTTTTTGCAGAGCCGCATTAAAGCTCTCTACAAACGCATCAATCGCTTCATCACTCACGCCTTCTTCCGCGATAATGCCAATCAGCTCCCCCACACCGAGAGTCGCATCGGCTTCTAAAAACACACGCCTCAATACACCAGTGGCCGTAGCTTCTAGTGTGTTCATGATTTTGTCGGACTCAATATCAACCAACTCTTCGCCCAAGGTTACCGAATCACCAAGCTTGCTGTGCCAGCAAGTGATGGTGCCATTTTCCATCTCGATTCCCCATTTGGGAATCGCCACCGCGTAAATTCCAATACTCATGCTAAAGTCTCTCGAATCGCGGCTGCAACATCCTCAGCCTTTGGAATGTAAGCCGCTTCTAACTCAGCAGCAAAAGGCACTGGGCTGTGCGGCGCAGTCACCTGCTTAATCGGAGCTTGTAAGCTACTGAAGCCTTTATCCGCAACCAAACCAGCAATATCGCCAGTAAGGCCACAACGTGGCGGTGATTCATCTACAACAACCAAGCGGCCTGTCGCTTCAACACTTTCGAGAATGGTTTCTTCATCAAGTGGCGATGTGGTTCGCGGGTCAATTAAATCGCAGGTAATGCCTTGTTCTTGTAAAGAATCAATGGCTTTTGCGGCCACGTTTACCATTTGCCCAAACGCGACTACGGTACAATGCTCACCTTCTCTTGGCATCGCCGCTTCTCCAAATGGAATTGCGTAGGCCTCATCAGGTACTTCGCACTCGCTTTGATACAGCAATTTATGCTCAAAGAATAATACCGGGTCATCGTCTTGGATTGCTGAAATCAACAAGCCTTTAGCGTCATAGGCGTTCGATGGCACTACCACTTTCAAGCCCGGTATCGCTGTCATCATTTGATACATGGTTTGCGAGTGTTGAGCGGCGGCACTGTAGCCAGCCCCCATGTTGCAACGAATAACCAGTGGGCATTTACTTTTTCCGCCAAACATATAACGGAACTTAGCAATCTGATTCATTACTTGATCAAGGCAAACGCCAAAAAAATCAGCGAACATTATTTCAGCGACTGGGCGCATGCCCGATAACGCAGCACCCGCCGCGGCACCGACAATCGCGGACTCTGATATGGGAGTATCAATCACGCGTTCTTCGCCGAATTCAGCAACCAAGCCTTTGGTCACACCAAAGATTCCACCAACGCAACCAATGTCGCCGCTGCTGCCGCCTCGGCCACCGGCAATATCTTCACCAATCGCGAACACATTTGGGTCTCGCGCAAATTCATGAAACATGGCTTCGTTTAATGCATCGCGAGCTGTTTTGATAGGCATAACTACTCTCTCTTTAATAATTAATGTAAACGTCAGTGGTCACGTCAGCTGCAGTGCCTCTCGGCGCTAACTTAGCTTCTTGAACTGATTGCTCGATCAACGCCATTACTTCTTCATCGACGGTGTCTAACACAGCCAGATCCATAAGCTTATCGTCAGCCACTCTGGCTCTAAATTTATCCAAGCAATCTGAGTTGTCACGCAAATTTTGAACTTCGTCTTTGGCTCTATAAAGCTGCGCATCGCCTTCGAAATGCCCGAAGTATCGCATCATCGTCGCATACACAACTGACGGCCCATTGCCCTCTCTTGAATGCGCGATGGCTTTTTCAGCGGCCTCATAAACGGAAAAGAAATCGGAACCATCTGCTTCAAAAACCGGCATACCAAAGCTCGCGGCTCTGGCCGCAATATCAATGCCACCAGACGAGTAGCTGGCACCGGTATTTTCTGAGTAGCCGTTATTTTCCATAATGAATATTTTTGGCACCTTAAGACAAACGGCCATGTTCATTGCTTCAAAGGTGGTGCCTTGGTTACTTGAACCATCGCCGCCAAATGACAATGCCACCGTGTTGTTCTTTTTAAGCTTGCTAGCGAGCGCGGAACCTACACCAATTGGAGGGCCGCCGCCAACAATGCCATTAGCCCCTAAGATACCGCGACCAACTTCAGCGATGTGCATACTGCCGCCCTTGCCGTTGCAGGTGCCTTCTGTCGAGCCCCAAATTTCCTTCATCATCATCAACACGTCAGCGCCTTTGGCTATGCAATGCCCGTGCCCTCGATGTGTACTAACAATCGAATCAGCATCACTTAGGTGCTCACACACACCCACTGCAATGGCTTCTTGACCTGCGTAAAGATGCGTAAACCCAGCAATTTGCCCGGTGGCGATTTCAATGTGTAAACGTTCTTCAAACTCTCGAATGGTCTTCATTCGACGATATGCGTTCACTAATTGTTGTTCCGTTAGATTTGTCATAGGTAACTCCAATACTGGTAACTCCAACACTCGGACAATGTCATTTAGATACTTGTTGTTTTACTAGAAACAAGATTCGTCTTTGCAAACATAATACAGCCTCCAGCAAAGAATGAAGGAGCCGTTTATCAGGTTTGGTTTTTGCCTTATGTTAATCAGCAGCTCGCTGACTTAAATAGCTGATTCACAGTGGCAGCTTGGTTTAATTTTATTTGATAGTCGCTTACAAATATCATGCAATAGACGCTCTTTTACCACTATCAAAAAGACTGAATAAAACGCGCCCTGAATTTGGCGCCACCGAGATTTCACAGATTCAGCATCGACACTTTTATTGACAGCGATCAATGACAGAAATTCAACAGCGCCATCTCGCGTCTATCTTAATGATGAAATTTGTCAAATAGACCACGATCAGCGTCCGACTATGACGCTATTAAGCTGAAGTTGTTACTAAGCTTGGCTAGAGTTCTATTAGCTGGACGCTTCTGCAATCGCTTTTTGAATATCGGTGGCCTGCGGGTTACCTCGCAAAGTGAGCCCGCCGTTTACTTGAATGTTTTGACCAGACACAAACGCATCATCACCCGCCAACCAAACCGCGGCCGCGGCTATATCTTCCGATGTATTAAGTCGCCCTAACGGGGTTTTAGAAACAAACACATCAGCCAAACCCGGCACTCCAAAGCTAGCCTCGGTCATCGGTGTTTTGGTCAAGGCTGGCGAAATTGAATTTGCACGAATACCATGCTGACCGTAGTCATTGGCAACACAGCGAACCAATGCTTCCGAGCCAGTTTTGGTTGCGATGTACGTAGCGTAATTATTAATCAGCGCTTGGGTTGTGGCCGATGAAATATTAATTAACGAACCTCCCGAAGTTGGGTTCGCCATCATCGTACGAACAAACTCGGCTAGAAAATAATGCGCCCCTTTAAACTGCAATGTCACCATGCGATCTAACTCATCGTCCTCGACATCTAATATCGGTTTAGCCAAACCCCAGCCAGTTGCATTAACAGCTATGTCGACGGACCCCATTTGGGTTTGCGCTTGCTCTGCTAAACTCGCTACCTGGCCATGATCAGTGACATCACAAATACCATAAAGGCCGCCGATTTTTTTAGAAAACTCAATCAACTGGTCTTCGTTTCTTCCACTAACCAGCACTCTGGCTCCTTCATCAGCAAACCGTTGGGCTATTACCTGAGCCATATTCCCCTCGGATGCAGCGCCGAGCACTACCGCGTTTTTACCTTTTAACTGTGGCATACGATTAACCTTTGCAATTATTGTTCAATCACAAACTATACCTTCAAGCATCGAACAAGGCTCCAATCAAAAATGACCATAAATATTATTTTTAAGCAATAGCTTCGCTGAAAATCCGCTGAATCAATTCTTCGACTAACCGCAGATCGCAGTAACGTGCCTAACACTTTCGAGTATCGCATCAATTTTTTCCTGTGGCAGAATGTATGGATAGGAATCGAGAATTGGTCTTACATTTATCGTAAGACTCTCTCGATTATTGATGGGTGTTTTTACCAAGCAGCATGAGTCTTTTGATACTGCTTAGGGCAAACCACCAAGTATAAGAACGGTGTTTTTCATTCGTGAATTTTGATTTATCTGAAACTCAGAAACTATTTCAGTCAACTGTAGAACGCTTTACGCGCGATGTTGATATAGCCGGTCGCGAAAAAATTCGCGCAAACACTTGTGCCTATGACATGGGGCGTTGGGCTGAACTCGCGGAGTTAGGGCTATTGGCTGTAGCAGCCAATGAAGAGCAAGGCGGCTTGGACGGATCGTTAATCGACCTGAGTACTATCGCCGAAACTTTTGGATTCAACAATGCGCTCGACCCGTGGTTAGAAAATGGTGCTTTACCAATTCGCCTATTAGGCGTAGCCAATAAAACTGACCTACTGGATACGCTGTTAGACGGCTCGTCGATTGCTGCACTTGCATTTGCTGAACCCAATGCACGCTATGACACACAAGCGATTGCCACGCAGGCCAGCAAAGATAAAAACAGAGATGGGTTTATTCTAAACGGCCGCAAACGTTTAGTGATGGGCGGTGCTTTTGCTGACACATTGCTTGTGACGGCAAATCAAGACAGCTCGTTTGGAATCTATTGTGTGCCTAATAATGCTGAAGGAGTGACGTCCCAATGCTATCGATTGGCTGACGGCAGCTTCGCAACGGAAATAAGCTTAAACGACGTAGAGGTTCCTGCCACGGCGAAACTGTCGATCAACTCTGAAGAGTTTCAACAAGTGGTTGCTGAAATAAGCATATTAGCTTGTGCTGAAATGCTCGGCCTCAGTCAACTGTTGCTTAATGACACCATTGCTTATGTTAAAGAACGGCGACAATTTGATGTGTCGATTGGCTCGTTTCAGGCCATTCAGCACGGCTTAGTTGATTGTTTCAGTGAGCTGGAGCAAATGCGTTCGATGCTGTATCGCACTCTTCTTCTAGAAAAAAACTCCACCTCGCAATGGCACGCCAATGCGATGGGAGCAAAATCATTCATTGGCGATGGCGCTAACTTTATTGCGCGAAACGCAGTGCAATATCACGGTGCCATGGGCATCACAGATGAAGTTGCTGTTGGCCATGCAATGAAGCGAATAATGATACTCACGCGACTTTTTGGCGATTCATCGCACAGTATCCAAAGCTACCTGAAAGCCGTATGAGTATGCCAACTGATCGACAATGCGGACAACAATGCGCAGACACGCTTATTTTCTCCACACAGCTGCATCGCGGCACAATTTGGGCCGCGCGCCAGGAATCCTAAAATGGATATGAACTATTCAGAAGCCGACCTCGCGTTCCGTGAGGAGGTACGTTCTTTTTTAAAAGAGAAGTTAACCGACAGACTTAGAACTGGGGTAAGCCGCACGCCGGGCGTTTTTGTGGAACCGGACATTGGTCTTGAATGGCATAAAATTCTTCATGAGAAAGGCTGGATATCGCATCGTTGGCCGGTTGAATTCGGCGGCACCGATTGGACGCCGATGCAGACGTACATCTACGAAAAAGAGCTGGCACTTTCAAACGCACCAAGGCCCGCACCAATCAGCTTAGGGCTTATTGGGCCGGTTCTATGCAAATACGGTACGCCCGATCAACAAGCAAAATTTCTACCTCGCATTCGTTCTGGCGAAGACTTCTGGGCGCAAGGTTATTCAGAACCCTCAAGCGGCTCCGATTTAGCATCGTTGTCAATGAAAGCCGAATTAGTAGACGGCAAATACATTCTTAATGGTTCAAAAATTTGGACCACACACGCACAACACGCGAATTGGATATTCTGCTTGGTAAGAACCGAAGTATCCGAGAAAAAGCAGGCCGGCATTACTTTTTTATTGGTACCGATGGACCAACCCGGTATCGAAGTCACGCCAATCATCTCAATGTCTGGTGACCATGAAGTTAATCAAGTGTTCTTCGACAATGCCGAAACCCCACTTGAATATCGCGTGGGCGAAGAGGGTCAAGGTTGGGATATCGCAAAATTTTTACTTCAGAATGAGCGGGGCGGTAGCTGCTTTGCACCGAGATTATTAGTCGGCATCGATTCTCTGCAAGCCGCCGCCGAAAGCATCCCAGACTCACAAGGCTCAACCATGAGCAACGACGCTGATTTTAAGCGACGAGTGGCTAAATTAAAGCTTAGGGCGTTGGCACTTGAGTTCACGGAACTCAGAATTCAAGCGGATATTGCTAACGGGCGCCCCCCAGGTGCGGCGACCTCGCTCACCAAACTAGTGTATTCAAATCTATCGCAAGACTTTCAAACACTGCGCAATGAGCTTTATGCCTATGACGGCCTTCAGCTGCCCTATCACCGGCCTCTGTATTGCGATGATGCTCAAGACCCAATTGGCAATGCCGGGGCGCAAGTTTCGCTTGCTTCCTTCCTAAATGGTCGTGCTTCTACAATTTATGGCGGCAGCAACGAAGTCCAAAAAAACATCATCGCCAAACGCATATTGGGCCTCTAGCCGAAAAACTCTTCACCCAAGCTAAAATACGTAATACTATGGTGCTTGAGAGAGTACCTGTAAATACGAGTTTAGATGCACAATATGACTGTTAATGACAATGCCTTGAACAACTTCGACCTGTCGAAGTTGTTAGCTGACGTTAGCGTTGAGTCGATGGACGATGTCCATGACGCGGCTGTCAACCTCAAAAATATTGCCGATGAATGTGGTTTTAGAATCGCCCTATGCGATGATATTTCGTCGCGCGACCCGATGATCGACGCCGAAGGAACGGTGCTTAGTGCGGATATTTTTGGCTGGCTAAACGACGGCGAGCGCTGGTGGGAGGAACACTGCTTGGCCCTTCATTCGCCGGTTGTCAGAGCATGTCGATATGAAAGTGAACCATTCTGGTGTAACCGCGACGGGCTAATCGGGCATGGCCAAAACCCGTACATCGAAGGCATTGAAACCAAAACGTATTTTGATGAATACGCGCGTTACCCAGCCGCCATCGTGATTCCAGTACATTTACCTTTCGCGCAGATTTCGGCAAACAGCCTACACCCTCTGGATGTATCAAAATCTGATCTTTCGCAAGAATATGAATACTATGGCGATATGTTCGCGATGCTGATCCGCCGATTCATTTCAGGCTATGTACCTGCGGTGCGAAAGACCCGTCGCATTCCTGGTGACTTAGTACTATCAAAACGAGAAGTAGAGTGCCTACAGTGGGCGGCAATCGGCAAAACGGATAAAGAGATCGCCGATATTGTTTCCTTATCTCACGCCACCATTCGCTACCATATTCATCGCGCAGGCGAAAAACTCTATTCTGTTAACCGCGCACAAACTATTTTCAAGGCTGGTCAATTGGGCTTCCTAGGCGCCAGCGACTGACTTCATAGCGCTCAGTCTAGCGCTACTTTATGCATCATAAAAAAAGGTAAGCCTAACCAGGGCTTACCCCTATTAAAAACGCTATTCCAGCCATCGCAAAATATAGTGTATGGTCGATGTATAAACTAATTTAGACTTCCAGCTCTATGAATAATTACGACAAGCTTCTTGGCTCTCACCAAAGTTGGAGCGATGTTCGCGCCGAGAGCTCAAAAAAATCTATCCGCCAACAAGTTGAAATGCTCAAGTCGGGCAATCACATGGCCGATTCTGCCTTACCTCTTCACAAATCCATCTATATGGATGAGGCACGCTTTCAAGCCGAACAAGAAGCCATTTTTCTGGACCAACCTTTAGTAGCCTGCCTGACTAATGACATTGCTGAACCCGGCGATGCAATACTGTTTGACGCTGCTGGCCCCTCGATTATTGTCAGCCGAGACAAAGAAGGTACGGCACGAGCGTTTCTAAATATGTGCACGCATCGCGGCGCTAAAGTTATAGAAGACCACGAACCTTGGTCAGGAAAATCCAAACGCTTAACTTGCCCCTTTCACGCATGGACATTTAATAGTGCCGGCAAATTGGTTGGCCAGCCCGGCAAGGCAGGCTTTGAAGGCTGCGATATAGGCAAACGCGATTTAATTGAAGTGCCATGCGCCGAACACGTGGGCCTGGTTCTAGTAAGAGCTAATCCAGATGGCGCACCGATTGACGCTGAAGACTTCTTAGGCGAGTTTGGAAATGAGTTAGCGCAAATCGAACTATGGCGCTCTGAACCAGTCAAAAAAGGCATTTTAACGGCGGATTCAAATTGGAAATTCGCACTGGACACCTATGGCGAAAGTTATCATTTTGGAACCTTGCACAAATCAACCATCGCCAAAACCAACTACAACGATAAGAATGTATTTGAGCCGTTTGGCAGGCATCATCGGGTTAGCTTTCCTAAATTAAGCCTCGGCGATCTGCTTGATAAAGATGAAAGCGAATGGCCAGACTACGACTATGGTGGGGTGCATTTTCTATTTCCAAACACCGTCATCTTTTTCGGCGCTGTTGCCGCCGACATGTTTTTCACTCAAGTGTTTCGATTGTTCCCTGATGGCGTAGGTAAAACTCGTTGCCACTTTGCGGTGTACGCTCCATTTGGGGTCAACTCGGATGATCATCGACAGAGTTGTGTGGCCGCCTACGACGCGACAGCAACCGTAGTGCAAACCGAAGACTATAGAGTTGCATCACACGGTTACGCCAACTTGTTAACCGCACCCAAAGACCACCACGTGGTGTTAGGCGCCAATGAACCCGCGCTACAGGTTGTACACCAACACATAGCCGACGTGATTAACATGCCGCTTACGGAGAATTAAATACGATGCAGCACGACTCTTACTTTCTTGTTAGAGCAGTTGGGGAGAGAACTTGTGGCTTGAAAAAATGCCAAATTTTTGCGAAGAGACTCCCTTTTTGTCGTGTCGTGTGTTGTAAAGCATAATGCTATATAGTAATGTCATTATGACGTTGAGTCATATGTAGCGGAAATTGCGAATAAACTGGTCGTTTTAGCAACACTTCTATTAGTAGAAAAAGTAGAAAACTGAACTGATTGTTAAGCACCGCTAGGCTGAAATGAAAATAAAAATAGATAATTTTGGGAGATAATATGAGAGTTAATTTTAATTTAAAGGCAGTACCTCTGGCCGTTGCGGTGGCGATAGGCATGCCTATGTCGTCAACTGTGTCGGCGCAATCGGTTGATGTAGAAACATTGGTTCTTGAAGAAATTACTGTTACTGCGCGGAAAGTCGAAGAGTCACTTCAAGACGTTTCCCTTTCTATCTCTGCATTTACTGCAGACGACATTGCGGCGAGAAGTATTGAAGATGCAAATGACATCGCTTTATATACGCCGGGCCTCACCTTTGAAGACTATTCAAATGGAGGGTTCGGAACGCCGACCATTCGAGGTGGCGCGCAATTTAACCTAGACGGGCTAGAGCAAAACGTTTCTACATTCCTTGATGGCGTCTACATTCCTCGCCAATGGGCCGTTAACGTTGGTGTGGAAGGCATCGAACGTATTGAGGTTGTCAAAGGGCCGCAGAGTGCGCTTTATGGTGCGAACTCATTCCTTGGAGCCATCAACTATGTGACTGGCAACCCTAGTTTGGAAGAGTTTTCAGCAGATGTGGGTCTGACTCTTGGTGATGGTGGGCGGGCAGATATTTCTGGTACTGTCGAAATCCCCGTGATTAAGGATGCGCTTGCTATTAAACTAAGCGCTACGGCGTCAGAGTACGATGGCGATATCCGTAATAACCATCCATCTGCGAGTCAAGCACCGAGTAAAGGTACTGATGAAGACTTCAACGGATGGGACAACGATACATTCGGTGTCACGATACTTGCTAAGCCAGCTGAGTCTGTAAGTCTAGAGCTCGGTTACTCTAAGTACGACAAATTTTCAGAAGTTGGTGCGCAGACGAGACTTGAACGATCTTTTGGTGACTTAAATTGCGGAAGCACGGCATCTAACACGTTCTTCTTTTTCCCTGAAGGAGGGAATCAAGGTGCCTTCTGTGGCGAATTGCCAAGCACACCAATTGAGCCAGATTCCTTCGGTGCTACTCCGGTTGGGAATGGTCAAACGGTAGCTGCTCCTCTTGCACATGATCCTCGTGCATATTCTGAGTCAGAGACTGAAATTTTAAGAGCGGCTGTTACCGTAGACCTCAACGATAACACTGCCTTAAGTTATCAATACGGTAACGTCCAAGGTAATGTTTTTTCCGTGGGCTCTACTGACAGAAACCCACTTGATGCGACTTCTGGTAATACTACGATTAGTTTCCTCCCAAGCGGGGAATTTGACTATACGACCCATGAGTTGAAAGCTGAATATACCGCGGACAGTGGTTTATACGCGATGTTGGGTGTTTTCAATCTTGATGGTGAAGACGAAGATGTATTTGCTGGTACCTCCGTTCCTTTCGGTGGCGTCGCCCCAATCCTCGCTGAGGATTTCGTAGACAGTTTCTTTCCTACTCTTCTAGAAACGAAAACGACAGCAATCTTTGGTCGAGTGTCTGCTCCACTAAATGATGCATTTACGATTGCCGTAGAAGCTCGTTATACCGACACTGAGATAGCGGAAGGTGACTCAACGGACACCTATGAAGACACGTTCTTTACTCCTCGCGTGAATCTTGATTACAAGCTATCAGACGACAGTTTACTCTTTCTTTCAGCCGCTAAGGGTGTGAAGTCAGGTGGTATCAATGCGCCAGTTATTAGACCGAATGGCTTCTTTGCACCTCCTGCGCCACTTCCAGCGGGCGAGCAGTTTTTCGGTCCGGATGAGAATATTACTTACGAGCTTGGAACAAAAAACACCCTGTTAGATGGTCGATTGGTCTTCAATGCAACGGCGTTTTTAGTAGATTGGTCTGATCTTCAGGTAACCACCGCAACCTCAGATCCACGAGCTACTTTGACAACTGGTAACATTACTCAAAACTTGGGTTCTGCCGAATCTAAGGGTGTTGAAATGGACCTTACTTTCCTAGCGACTGAATCGGTGACACTCAACGCCGGGCTGGCGCTTACCGATGCGACCTACGACAGCGATGTGGTCTCTCAGCGTATTGTTCGTTCAGCAATCTGTGACGACGTTGTTTGTGCTGCCGACGGAAGTGTTGGTGGTAACACCTTGCCAAGAAGTTCAGATGTGCAGTGGAACATTGGTGCTCAATATGATGGAAGCTTCGGTTCAGGCTTAGACTTCTTCCTACGCGCTGATGTTGTAGGTCAGTCAGAGCAATTTGTTTCTGAATTGAATCTTGCGGAAGTTCCAAGCAGAACGCTGGTTAACCTACGTGCTGGTGTTAGCGGCGAAAACTGGTCAGCTGAGTTTTGGGCACGTAATGCCTCAGACGAAGACTATGTGTCTAACGCGTTTTATGTGGCCCTACCTTTTGGTGTCAGCTACATACCAACCTTTGGTCCAGAACGACGAATGGGTGTGACCATCAATTACTCGTTCTAAACGTTGCAAGCTAACGTTTTACCCGTAAATCATCCGAATATCCACCCCCGGTTGATATCGGAGACCGGCCCACATGGGCCGGTTTTTTTGCCCAAAATTTGGCAAAAATTAAAATGCGGGTTAGTTTTTACTCAGTTTTAGATGTATTCGTCTTGGGAGAGTTTGACGATGAAGAAGGTTCTAAAAATAGTCACTGGAATCGTACTTTTGATTCTCGGTATTTGCGCAATATTTGTGCTTCTTAATTTTACTTACCTGAAACGAACCTTTACCGGACAATCATCTGAACAAGTTCGTGACATAAGTTGGTACGAACCCAAGTTTGAAATGCAAGCGTCCGACGCAGCAACTCCGTTGCGTCGGGCAAACGCAGATCAGCCAGATAAATTCAGTGACGCCATCGATTATGCGGAAAGCACAAATTCCAGCGCGTTTCTCATATGGCATAAAGGCCAACTGGTGTCCGAGAACTACTGGCAGCCCTACAATTCCACAAGTTATACCCAGACTCACTCGATTCATAAATCCTTATTGGGCATGGCGGTTGGTATCGCGCTCGAAGAAGGCCATATCGACTCACTTGATGCGCCGGTTTCCGACTATCTGGGTCAATGGATCGATCAGCCATACGGCGAAATAACGCTCAAACACTTACTCAACATGAGTTCCGGATTGGGCGAAACGAGTGAAAGTTTTTTCCTGTTTAGCCACTTTCTGCGGCTGCTGAACGACACAGATATTTCCGGCGTTGCGCAATCTCTGCCGCAAAAAGTCGCCCCAGGCACTGAGTTTGAGTACATCAACAACAACCCTCAACTTATGTTGGATGTGTTGGAGGTCGCCACTGGCGTGCCTTACGAGCAGTACCTTGAAGAAAAAGTCTGGTCAAAAATGGCTGAAAACCCCGGTTATCTCTGGATGGATCGCGAAGGCGGTACTCCGCATGGTTACTGTTGCCTCATGGCCTTGCCGGAAGACTTATTGAGAATTGGCTTACTGATTTTGAATAAGGGCCGCCTAAACGGCGAGCAGATCGTGCCTGCGCATTGGATTGATAAAATGCTCACGCCTTCTGCGCTGAACCCAAATTATGGCTATCAGGTATGGCTTGGTAACGAGCATCAGCCCTTGAGGAAATACAATCCATCTAGCGATTTTGGCGTACTTCACTCAGAGCCTTATATCGCGGATGACGTGGTTTTCTTCGACGGCTTTGGTGGCCAGCGTGTCTATATTGTTCCGTCACAGGAGCTCGTCATTGTGCGGGTGGGCGAAATGAGAATGGATTTTGACGACGCCATATTACCGAACCGAGTGATGGAATCTCTGAATCAGGGTTCAGCAACTGATGACCTTTTTGAAGTCACCTATGAAGACCTCTCCTTCGAAACCGAGCATTCAGGGCCGATCTCGGTTCGAGTCTCATACCCAGTGGACGCGACAGGCACCCAACCATTTATCCTCTTTTCTCATGGTCACTACCTGAACAATAAGGACTACCACGCGTTGACCGACCAATGGGTCGAGCGAGGTTATGTGGTCGCAGCACCCTTGCATCTAGATTCGGGAACCTACGAATACGTGGGTGAGATTTCTGCGAAATATGGTGGTGATTGGGTAGCAGCAGCGCGACCCTTGGATATGCTGTCTATACTGAATCAAACCGATCAGCTTCTGGAGCTTTTGCAGGGTTTTGAAGGAAGTATTAGAACCGACAAAGTCATCGCGGCAGGTCATTCATTTGGTGCCCTATCGGCTCAGTGGACAGGCGGGGCAACTCTAGAGCCGCACGCCTGGTCTATTTACCCAATTCCTGATGTCCTAAGTGATCCGAGAGTCGTAGCCATTGTTGCTATTTCGCCTCCCGGCCTGTATCCCGATCATTTCAGCGAGGCGACTTGGGAGACCCTATCGACGCCACAGTTCGTCGTAACCGGTACCCAAGATAAATTCGACACTGGTTGGACGGATTACCGAGAGCACTTTGCGTCATACAACATTGCCGAGCCAGGCGACAACTACCTGTTTGTGCTGGATGAGGTAGACCACTATTTTGGAAATCTAATTGGCCGTTTGAATCTTGATGCAGAGCCCCAGCAAGATGCCCTGAATAGAGTTGCCGATATGTCTTTGTTGTTTATGGACAGCTATCTGCATCTCAACGAAGAGGCCAAAGAACAATTGAACGATGTTTCGACGATTTCCGCGCTGCCAGGGGTCAATCAGTATGAAACGCGATAACGACTTTATTTGAGAGATTGTGATATCGGTATAAAGCAAAAAGTCAGTAATTTCTTTGCGCCGCTTAGCCTGTGTTAGGCGCTACTGTTTTATGTGTTGTTTGCCTGGCACAAGTGGTGGTCTGGCGCTGCCCCAAGGCTAATTCGCGGCAGTGGCATAATAAAAGGTGTCAGGTATTTGCACACCCACTCATAGCCGATGTAATTAACATGCCGCTTAAGGGCATTCGACGCTGCTCTGTAGAATAAGACACGTACCGACACTAATTTTGTTGCGGTAATGCTCTCTCTTGGTTGTGGTTTAAGCCAGCAATATGCGTTTCTAAAATCTCATCCCATTTGTGATAAATCATGAAATGACCGTAGTTTTCTATTTTATGAAATTGCGCAGCAGGCAAATCCGATGCGAGCTGGTCTGATAGCGTAGTTGGCACATGCCTATCCATGTCGCCGTACCATAAATCTGTCGGTACTTTAATCGAAGTATGGTCAAAGCCCCAGTGATTGGAAAAGAGCAATTGTTCTCGAGCTAACTCACCGGGGCCTTGACGAAGGCTGTCCGCTAAGGCAACCATGAAATTATTCAAAAACTCCGGTTCGTTTAATGCATCCCTATCACTGGAGCAAAGATCGCCCTGTAATTCATCTAAGTATAATTCAGGTTCATTGATGATTCTTTTTGCTAAAATTGACGCCAAGTGAAAAACTGAATCGGGTAGGATAGTAGCTATTTTCACCAACAAGCGGTTAATCGTCGAAGCGCCAAGCAATAGATCGATACTGTCATAAGGCGTGACACCACTTACTATAGTGAGTTGCTTTACCCTGCTCCCAAACTTATGTGCGCAGGCGAAAGCATAGGGGCCGCCCCCGCAATAGCCCAATAGGGAGAAGCACTGCAGTTTTAAAAAGACAGCAAGTTCAGCAATGTCATCTGCGAAACTTAAAAATGTTCTATTATCCTGCGGTGTACTGAACCCAAACCCAGGGCGATCTACTAAAATGATTCGTACGGAGTGTGACCTCGTCAGTGCGTCATTCGGATGGCATTGCAGCCTAGAACCTGTGGTTGGGTGAAACGTAATCACCGGTTCTCCGTCAGGGTCTCCATATTCAGCGTAAGACAATTCACGACCGTCTTTTAACCTAAATATTTTAGTTACACTTAGCTCTTCGCCTTCAGCTTTTGTAACATTGTTTTGAACGTTTTTGGTCTGGTTAAGGCTCAGCAAAGAATTCGTGAACAGGGTACGTACTAAATCAGATTGTCTCTTAACACCGACCTTTGAAAACACCATTTTTAGCTGTGTGCGAACAGTATGAATACTGACCTTATTCTGTTTCGCAATTTCAGTTAAAGACTCCCCCCCGGCTATGCCGATGGCTAATTTTTGCTCCGCGGCGGTTAAGTCATAAAACTGTGTCAGCATCGTTTCTGATAAATGCCGCTTGCTTGGTGTAGATGCTACCAATATCAAAAATAATTCACTTGGATGGCTAACTGAATCCATCTTTTTTATTAATAAGGACATCGGTTTTCTTGGCTCAGAACTCTGAACTCTCAAAGTATAAAAATCATCGAATGTGGTCTGCTTAAGGGTGTTGATTTGTTTGCCCAACTTAAATAGCAAAGTCTCCGAATTGCTTATCAGTTTGCCTTCGGAGATTCTAAGTAATCGATGCTCCTTTTCAGAAATTAGTTCAAATGAAGCATTAACGCTTTTTACCCTTAAGCAATCATCGACTACTAATGCAGGGATGGGCAAGAGGTCCGCTATATTCTGCGTTACACCCTGAGCCTGTTGACTGTTGTTGATCTGTTCTGACAATTTAAATGCTCTGTGGATGTGTTCCTGCAACGCCGATGCATTTTCGCTGTTAATCAATATAGAACCATCCTTGCCATCCTCGCTTGGCTTAGCCTCCTCTGCCATATTCCCTAGTGAAAAAAGCAGCTCAGACCACTTTCGAGGCTCCAAAGCTGCGTCATATATCAATCCGATCAACTCGCTGTCTACTTGTTTCATGGCTATTTTATAAATTGTACTAAATCAATGAAACTCTATTTCAACAACATACCGCATATAGGGTATGTGCTTTGTCGAGCAACAAATTATTATTGTAGCATTAAAAAAATTAAGTAGTTATTAGGTGCGTTCACGAACCGCATCACCCCACTTACTGATCAAAAGTACTGTTTTCACAAACCGATTGAAAAACACTAGGCAAAATAGTTGGAACCCGCCAATAACAAAACGCCAATGGAAAATTTATGAAAATATCGACTTCCCCACTGCTTCTTTTGCTGTTTGTTCTTTACTGTAATGCCATAAGCCAAAACGTGTTAGCTCAGGCAAGCGAAGATACGCGGACTATTTCAGTGACATTGATCGCACCCGCTTCCGAAACCTTTCCTGAAAGCCGGGGGCTAAAATTCTTCATATCTAGTTTCACTAGTGACGGCCACCCAATAGGTACAAATGGAAGAACTGGCTCCAACCCAAGACTATTACCAGACAACAACAGCGTTACATTCAACACGAGCATTCAAGTCAGGCAAGGAGATTTGGTTGCCGACTATTTTGAAATATCCGCGGGTTGCACGTCTAATTGCGGCGCAATCTTTGACCGAGTGTATTTTGATAATGACAACAAGGCTGGAAATCTTTTTATCGGTGAATATGAACCTGGCGGCAGAATACCAGTTTCGAATATAGGCAGCTCGGTTTCCTTACTTCTACGAAACGGGCGAATTTTTGATGGCACGTTCTTTTTCCCGGACTTACCCGACAGCGAAATTGTTGGCCGGAATATATGGTTTAATATTACCGACTATAAAGAAAACGGAGAACAATTAAGCGAAAGGACTTATTCAGCTATTCGAACCGTGTCGGAAGCGAATAGTTCAGCAGATTTTCGGCTGGTAATACCCCAGGTTGATGAAGGTGGTTACTATATCGCCAGCTATGGTTGCCGGAGCACTGGTGTCACAAGTTGTAAAACACTGTTAACAGATATGAATAACTTTTACACCCCCGATGGCAACGTTTATCTTGACATTCCCGACCCAGCCACAGCACCGCGCATTGATCATAATGATTTACCGTTTTCAGACAACTTAGAAGTTGAAGATTCACCGTCAATTACTGGGTCGATTTCATTGCCCGAAGGGCAAACCGCTCTCGAAGACACCGAACTGTATGTCGAAATACTTCGTTGCAGAATGGAAAATTTCTCAGCTTGTAATGGATTTAGGCTAATTCCTCAAGAGACCAACACCCCAGTGGTTACTATAAAAGCTGGGGAGAGTTCAGCCCGGTTCGAGATAAAACGACCTGCCGACAATAGTGGTTTTTTCCGGTTTACTTATGGGTGCTTAGACACACAACCCAATAGCCCCTGTGACCAGCTTGGAAATTATCTAGGGACTCATTACTTTGATCCAAACACCGCAGAGTTGTTTAAACTGACTGAAAACGATCAATTTTTAACGGTTGATCAATTGCCCACATCAGCGGTGCAATTGCGCCTGGCTAATAAACAATACAGTTTTAATCTGATTAGAACCAGTGTTGTAGAGGGCTTGGAAACGCCCACCATGTTTCAGTTTGATTTTACAACCTTTGACCAAAACCTTAACCAGGTTTCTCACGTTCAAAGAACTGAATCATTTAGCACTTCTCGGCGAATCTTCGCTAATATGCCGTATGACCTAAAGAATGCCACCAGTGGCGTCATCAAAGTAACCTGCATTACTAATTGTAAAGACACACCGCCCGAATACTACATACTTAGAACCGAGCTAACCGCACAGATTGTTTATTCAGAAGCTCTCGCGCATAGTGACATTGACACCCTTCTGAAGACTGCACTTGGAGGGTTCGGACTAGGCATCCCAATTGCTCAAACCCTCAATGCGTCAATCTCGCTTCCTGAGCCCGCTGGGCCAAACGGCATGGAAGTTTCCTTAAGAATTTTTTCCATACAACCATCTCTGCAAGGCATTGATTACGACACTACGCAAATTCAATTAATGGCCGCTGGCGATACCCAAAGTGATTTTAGTTTTCGCCTGCCGCCCTACGATACCGGAGAGTATGTAATTCAAGCCAGCTGTGTAAGCAATTGCCCAGATAACTTTGTCGAGCATACGTTTTATCACCCAAGTGGGCTAACGAACCGTCCGCAAGATGCGGCCTTTGATGTCGCGGCTTTACCATCAACACTGAACATTGAACTGCTTAAATTGAATGGCTTATCTGGAACGGTATCACTTCCAGAAGCCCGCGATTCAGATGTTACGCTGCAGATAAATATTGAGAGCTACGATGCTGATCAAAATCTTATTAACTCCCAGCCCTCACAGGTCATAGTCCCAGCCAATAATGTTTCGCAAAACTACAGTATTAATTACCTTCCAGCTAACGAAGGCCAATTTTACGTAATCAATTTTAGCTGTGAGAGTAATTGCGATGGCCTTCTCAGTGACGCTGTGATTCAGGCTGACGGTGGCTTGAACCCAAGCTTGTCTGATGGCTTTATCAGCATTGATGACATGCCAAGTGTTCTTAATTTAGCATTGCCAAATACGCTGTCACTAGGTGGTTCCCTGCGGTTGCCGAACTCATTGAATGCTTCGGCCGTGCAAGCCAGTGTAAGCCTAGCGGTACTAAATCCAGCTGGTCAAATCATTGAACGTTTTACTCAGTCCATTGAATTTGCTAGTGGAGACAATTCAGCAGCGATCGACATCGACTATTTTCTAGGTGACGACGATTTACGGTATGTGATTGAGTTCGGTTGTGATGCAAATTGTGGCAACCTGTTAGAGTCTGGCTTTTTTAATCCGTCACTTGGCTTTACGACTGATTTCAGTCTTGCTGCATTTTCAGCAGACCTAATACCAGCAACAGTAGACCTTGAGCTAATCGAAATTCAATCCGTTGATATTAGCCTAAGCTCAGCATCGTTTAATAATGCTAACCCCAGTCGTTATGATGTATTCGTAAACTATTACGACGCACAACAACAGTTTATTGGGGCGGTAGCTGAGACCTATGCGTTTAACGCACAACAAACGACCATAACCAAAACATTTGACCTCACGCCGCCGCAAAATGGCTTTGTCGAAGTGCGCTATGAATGCGTAAGTAGTTGCATGCAAGTTGTTTCTCCGGCTTTTTTCACACCCAACGATGAAGGTGGCAATGCAAGTGGATTTATGAATAGCTCGCGCATACCAAGTGCGCAATTACCCAGCTCGATACACCTGGCCGCGCTGCAAGGAAACAGCCTTTCCGGCACAGTAACATTGGCGACGGGTGTCGCGGTTGGCGGTGACATTGACGGAGATGTTATTCTTCGACGCTTTGGCGCCGGCACTGATGGCGAAACGTTTTTTGGTCGCTTTACAATTTCCGAGCAAAGCAATCAAGGCACTTATGTTATGAACCTGCCCGCGCCTGCGACCAACGATCTATATACTCTCGAATACGGTTGTACCGACAATTGCGATGGCGTAGCAACTCAATTATTCAGCACGCCAAGTGGGCAGGCCTTGCAGCCATTACGAGGCCAGTTTGACCCAAGCTTCGCGGCCTCAACATTACCTGAAACGCTTAATTTAACGCTGCTTTCTTCAGCCGACCTAATGGGCACTATTCGTCTACCTCAAGGAGTGGCCACACAAGCGATAGAGTTAGAGGTATCGGTGGTCGCGTTCAGTCAAGTTGAAGTGTTTGATGCGCTTTTCGCCAGTACAGAAACGATAACCATCAACCAAAACGAGTCTGAAGCAGCTTATCAAATTAACTACCCAATTGTTGAAAACGTTGACTATGCCGGCTTAGTAACGTGCCGAAGTGGTTGCGGTAATTTCTTACAGAACATGTTCCACAATATAGATGGTAAATTTGGATTCAGCGATACAGCCAGATTTACTCAGGAAAACTTTCCAGCTCGCATAGACTTTGTTTTGACCGAGCAAACTCATGAATTATTGGGCACCTTTTTGCGGCCAGCAGACGCCTCCAACGATGAGCTTCTGGCTGGATTTTTATCGGTAATTCGTTACGATTCGAATCAGAACTTTATCGAAGCATTCGTCAATGAGGTTGATATTCCTCAAGCGCAAGATTCAACACCTTTCTCGCTAAGCTTTATCAGCCAAAGCAATGAAGAATTTATAGACGTATTTTATGGCTGTGCTGACCCGTGTTTTGCCGATGGCAGCGACTTACTCGATCTTTACTATCGAGACGCTCTGCCAACCTTTAACATGCTTGAAGCTCCCAATCGAGTAGGCAGCCTGCCCAGCAATATTGTTGTGCAACTGTATGACGAGGTGAATGTCAGCTCGAGGGTGACCCTATTGAACACCGTTGCTACTAATAACATGGAGTTTATGCTAAGGCTTCAAGCAACAGACCCCGAAACTCAGCAATCCATCAATCAAGTTAAAGTGGTTAACGTACCTCAAGGTCAGAGTACCGCTTCGTTTGATATTAATAGCATTGTGGATGCATCTTTAAGCTATAACTTAAGCGCTCTGTGTACGCGAAATTGTGGGGATTTTTCACAGCGCGTTTACGCCGGCTTAAATGGTTCGACCTTAGACTTGGCAAGTGCTAGCGTCACACTAGGCCAGCTCGATCAACTAGGCGAAATAGAACTACAAGCGGCGCCGCCTCAGCTTACTCGGGTAGCTATCGATGGCTTTTTGCCGAATGACATTACTTCGCAGTTGCCCATGGAGCTAAGCCTTACGGTTAGCCTATTCGATGGTGAAGGAAACCCGATTATCAACTCCTTTGGTGCGGGTTCATTTACTACTAATGCGATCATAGATACCGGCAATAGTTCAGCGGCAATGATATTGCAGTTTGAAGAAGAACAACCAGCGGTAAGCTATGAAGTGGGCATTAGCTGTGAAAATAATTGTGGTGGCTTTGTTGATCGCTTTATTGGTATCAATGGCGAGCTTTCTGAAATGCCGGTTAAACTGGACCTAAGCCAATTAAATGCGCTTAGCAGAGTAATATTCGAAATTGCACGAACATCATTTAACGGCCTGATTAGCTTACCAAGAGGCGAAACAGCAACACAAAATATACCCGTCCGCTTAGACTTGACGCATTTTGGTGATGAAGACCAATTTTTGAATCGAGTATCAACCGACGCAGTCATCTTAGCAGGTCAATCCAGCGTTCATATCAGTGCACCAATAGATTCAACTGCAAGCTCTTTTCAAGCGGCCTTCGGTTGTGTATCGAGAACTCTGTGCAACGGTCTACTACCCAATGACGATGATTCGGTTTCTCAAACATTCTTCACTAATTCCGGCGGGGTTGCATCTGAGACTAGTGGATTTTCTCTGCGTCCAGACCCTGAAATTGTTCGAATACAAGCCGCTGAGCTATTAAATCTATATGAAGGCGAGCTTGTACGCTTAAATAAAACACGCGTTCGATTTAATCCGCCTGAACTGCTGTCTTCTTTAGATGCTCGGTTTGATGTTTTGTTCACAACCATAAATGCTGAGGGACGGCAAATTTTCACCAAAATATCAACCATGCCCACCAGTGAACTAGAAGGCGAAGTCGAATTTTACGCAGAAGAAGGCGCAAGTTACGAAATCAGCTTTGATTGCGTGGATTTCTTTTCGTCGACCAGTCGATGTTTGGGTGTCAAACCACCGTCTAACCCTGTTGAACTATCCAGCGCTCCCTTAATAACCGACCTTATCGAGCTAACATTTTTGGCGGGAATTGAACTAGATGTATTAGCGACAGCCGATATTCCAGCGCAAGAAACAGTATCGGTTTTTGCTGATGTTACAACGGTTGATGCTGCGGGCACTGAAATAGCCACGACCACGGTGAGCGATTTTTTAAGACCAGACGATGACGGTCAAAGCTCTATTCGCACTGTGGCCACAGCTCCCGAAGGTGGTGGTTATCAGTTTACTATACAATGTCGCGCCTCGTTTGGTTCTAGTGCGTGTGGTAACTATCTGGCGAACCATCCAAGTTACTCTTTTTTTGTAACACCTGAAGAGGCGCAAAGCGTCATTGAGCTGCGCCTGTTAGCTCGGTCTATTGAAATCGACCCATTTGAGGTTGACGATGATATAGCAACAGCAAACCGGATCGATCCTAATCGTACGCAAGAACATACTATTCATCTAGCTGGTGACATAGACTGGGTGCGCTTCAGGGTTGAGAGAGGTGACAATGATATTAGGTTAGTGGCGCAGTCGAGAGAACCTACTGATGGCGCCGTGGTGATTACTCTATTCAATCAAGAGCAAACTTTAATTGCCGAATCGGATGGCAATGTAGAACAAACCTTCCTGGATGGCTTACCGATATCTGAAGTGGCTTTAGAGAGCTTACCCGAAGGCGACTACTTTGTACGAGTGGCTGCAGCGATAGAAACAGGGCTAAATGAGGGCTATACTTTGAGCCTAACAATCACGCGCCAAGATGATGGGATTTGCATACCGATTAAGTTAAAAAATGGCGGCATAACAGTAGTTTGTTTTTAAACAAAGAACTACTGTGCTAAGCATTTTTTGGGTTAAGCACGCAGATAACACTGCGTGTTTAACCTTGATCATGGTAAATCCTCACAAAAAAACAGCTAGAACAACTGAGCTTAGACTGGCTCAACCCTTGTAAAAGCTAGCGCTTTATCTCAACTTCTTTAACAAGCCTATAATGAGTGAGCTTAAACCTTGCTCCAATCTTGCTGACTAGCCCATTCAGAAAACGGGGTGAGTTCTACGTCTAACTGGCTCGCAAAACTCGCGACATCAACGGCCACAGGTGAGTTAGCTTGCTCGTTATACCAGGCATAAAATTTTGCCATTCCGTGGTAAGGCGTGCCGGGTGCGACTTCTCTGGAGCCAGTCACCATTTCGCTCATATTGGCCGCGAACACTTTTGGGTCAAGGCTGTTAAACGTGATTTTCCGACCCGCCGCCTCACTTATCGCTTGCGCCACCTCATGACCGGTTAAGGCTTGCGGCCCGCCGACGGTGAAGGTTTGTTTAACTAAATCATCATTCAAAACCGCGCAGGCGCTTAATTTAGCCACGTCTTCTAGACAAATCCAGCTCACTTTGAGGCTGTCGCTGGCCGGATACACAAATGAATTTGCGTTGACGATTGGTGGCTTACACCAAACCCGAATCATATTATCCATAAAGACCGCTGGCCTTAGAATCACATAATTGACACCGGAATCACGAATCGACTTTTCGATACTGCGCCGACCATCGTGCGCAGTAACACCCAAATCTTCATCAGCAACCACACAGCTGGTATTAAAAACTATTTTCTTCAGTCCAACAGCTTTTGCCGCCGACGCGATATTTCGGCCAAACGATTCAGCCACCGCAAATTCATGGGTGAATGGCAAATGCATAGCGACCGCATCAACCTGCGAGAATGCACTTTCAAGCGACGCTTGATCAGTAATGTCGGCGTGCAAAGTCGGTAAATCTGAGAAGGCCGTGCCCTGCATGGCATCGAGACGTCGCGCGCCGGCAATTGGCGTGGCACCAGCATCTTTTAGCGCGGCAACCAACGGCAAGCCTTGATCGGCCGACGCACCAAGAACCAATACTTTTTCGATACTAGCCATCTAATCAGCCTATCTCAGCCGCCAATGCAGCGGTGTCAAAATAATGAATTTGCAACTCGGCTAGCTTACCGTCAACAATGCGCCCCACTTCACTAACCGTTTGTGTAAAGCGATTGCCGGTTTTCTTCGAGGTTACGGTAAAATCAACGATTACAGCAGCCCATTCTTCGCCACCGATAACCTCTTTAATCAAAGGTGCAGGGTCATCAAAATGCGCCATTACGGCCGGATAAAGTCTCTGCAAAGCGTCTTTACCTTCCCACAAACCACCGTACGGAAGCGACTCGGGCTCTACCACAGTAAAGTCGTCGGCTAGCAACTCATAAACGCCGTCCCAATCGCCTTTACCCATTCGTTGATAAACACCACTTAACACTTCCGCTGCCGTCATTGCATTAACACCTTTTCAATAAATACAATTTACCGAGTCACAAATTGCCGAGCCGTCGCTGGCAAAATTGTGACCAATTACTTTTTCACTAAAGCGCTCTAAAATTGAACGCGCTTAGTATAACCACCGTCGACCACCAAGTTAGTGCCTGTGGTATACGGTGAAGCTGGGCTTGCTAAGAACACCACAGATTTGCAAACATCTTGCGGAGTGCCAAATCGCCCTAACGGCATTTGCGCTACAGTTGCGTCGTAGAATTCGCGATTGCCTTCTTTGATATTAGCCCAGTTACCACCTGGAAATTCGATTGGCCCAGGAGATACGCAATTGACACGAATCCCTTGAGGAGCCAAGGCTTGACTAAGCTGCGAGCTGTAAGTCAGCATCGCGGCTTTCAGTGCGTTATAAGCTTGCGGTACAAAAAACTTTTCCACGCCGGCAGTCGACGCCATTAAAAGAATGGATCCGCAGTCTGATGCTTCGAGTGATGGTGTAAGTACTTCAACACCTTTGACGGCGCTTTTAATATCGACGTTCAAGCACACATCCCAATCAGCGGTAGCGCCCAGGCCTGAAGCGCTGGCTGTATGAATAAAAATATCGCAACCACCGAGATCTGCAGCGGCCTTTTCTAACCAAGCTGCATAGCCTTCTGAGTCTTCGGCAATATTAACAACACTACCATGCACCGACCCTGAACCCGCCGCATCGATGGCCGCCGTTGCGCTAGTTACCCGTTCTTCGCTGCTTGAACAAAACGCTATATCGCAACCTTCTGCCGCAAAGGTTTTTAAAGTTTCGATACCCAGACCACCTGAGCCACCGTTCATAATTACTTTTTTACCTGAAAGACCAAGTTCCATTGCTACACCTTTTTTATTAAATTAATTGCGTATTAAAAATTCACTATAACTCTAATAAACCCAAAATAGAACGATCAAATTTATCAGGGCTATAGTCTTAAAATATCAGTTAACGGCTTTAGATTTACCTTGCCAAAACGGCTCACGCAGTTCGCGCCTAAGTACCTTGCCCAATGGGTTGCGGGGCAACACCTCGATAAAATCAATTGTTTTCGGGCATTTATACGAGGCTATTTGAGTTCGTGTGAAATCGATGATCGACTGCTCATCAACATCGGCCTCTTTTTTAAGCACCACAAAGGCCTTGATTGCTTCACCCCATTTTTTATCCGGCACACCAATGACCGCAACGTCGGCCACATCTGGGTGTGAATAGACAGCATTTTCAACCTCCGCAGGATACACATTTTCCCCGCCCGATATGATCATGTCTTTTACTCGATCATGAATATATAGATAGCCATCTTTATCAAGATAGCCTGCGTCACCGCTGAGTAGCCAACCTTCGTTATCGATTGTCTCTGTCGTCGCTTCAGGCAAATTCCAATAAGCCTGCATGTTTTTGGCGGATCGAGTGGCAATCTGCCCGATGGCACCTGCGGGCAGCGTTTGGCCTTGGTCATCAACTATTTTCAACTCAACGCCCCATAAAGGCTTGCCTACCGAACGCATTTTCTCGCTGCCATTGGGGTCATGATCCTCAGGTGGTAAAGCCACAATAGTTCCACCACTTTCGGTCATGCCATACATCTGGACAAAACCACAACCGAATCGATCCATAGCCTCGCGCATCAATTGCAATGGAATCGGTGATGCCCCATAAAAAATATGCTTAAGCGACGTGAGATCGGCTTGATCGATTTTGGGATGATCCAGCATGATCTTTAAAGCAGCCGGCACCATAAAAACTTTACCAACCTTATACTTTTCGATCAGGCTCAAAACGGCCTTGGGGTCGTATTCAGGAATCACCACAGCGTGAGCTCCACTGTGCATAATGCCCAGCCCAAAAGAGGTTCCTCCTACATGAAAACAAGGCATGGCCAGCAAACCCGTCTCACCGGGTTGATATTCTTGCCAATCGGCTAATACATCATTTTCTTCTTGGCCACGCAATGCGAGTAAAGCTCGGTCGCTCAACACAGCGCCTTTGGGCCTGCCAGTAGTCCCTGACGTGTAAAGCTGCACCACGGCTTTATCAACCGATTCATCCAACTGTGGATCAGTATCAGCAAAACCTTGCTGCCACTCAAAATAACTTGAGACGTCTTTACTGTCTTCGCTAACACAAAGCAGTACTGGGTTACCCTTAAGCGATGGAGCCAAGCGAGAAAGCACCTCATAAAATTCGATATCGGCGAAAATCATCGTGGCCTTGCAATCATTCAACACATACAACAGTTCTGGCTCAGCCAAACGCCAGTTGACCGGAGTGATCACAGCTTGAATCTTCGCCACAGCGGCAATAAGTTCAAAATAGACTGGCGAATTCTTACCCAAAAATGCAATTCGATCGCCTTTATTTACACCATGCGCAAGCAAACCATTAGCCGTTTGATTACTGTGCTTGTCTAAGTCTGCGAAGCTGGTTTCTTTATCTTGAAATGTGAATACTGGCGCTTCACCAAATTCGGCGGCTCTATCTCTAACTGTTTGCGCAATCGAGTAAGGGATTGTCTTTAGTGCCATGTTTACTGTTCCTATTTTTGAATATTGTGCGTGCAGCTGACAATGATTTTTGAACTCACATAAATATACGTTTACGATCATTATTTGCAACGAAACTCAGAGATTCCGACCTAACAAAACAACTAGCGGAAGTAAGCGCCCGACGATTCAACCACAAGATTCGAACTGCGCTCCTATCAAAAACAAGCATTGGCGCTGCCCCGCTCGCACACTATCCTAAAAAGAAAAACAGTGAGGTTAGCTATGTCAACAGTCGCGGTTATTGGCGCGTCGGGGCGCCAAGGCTTGGCGCAAGTGAAGCGTTTACTAAAATCGGGGTATGAAGTACGCGCTCTGTCGCGAGACCCAGATTCGCAGATGGGTGGAATGGCTAAAGACGTAGACCTGCGCTGCATGGACATCGAAGACGAAGCCACCATGGTCGACGCGTTAAAAGGAGCCGATAGCGTATTCTATAACCAACCGCTGCAACTGAATCACCAAAGAGTTGATTTAGCTGAGCGTGTTGCACGTGCGTGTAAAACGGCCGAGGTATCGCGGCTGATTTGGAATACCTCAAGCTGGATACCAGATTGCCCGGGCGACCCGTTCACTTATGCAAATAACACCATGGCGATAAACAAGATTTGGGCACAAGGCGTGCCGGCCACGGTGTTTGGTGGTGTACTTTTCATGGACAATCTTTTGACCGATTGGGCAAGGCCGCTTTTAGTCGACGAACGTCGCTATATTTACCCCCACGCTCCGCACGTTGAAGCTAACTGGATAAGCTTAGACGATGTCGCCAAAATAATGATTGCGGCACTTGATAGACCAGACCTAATCGGTGCTTGGATGAATATTGGCGGCCCAGAAAAACTAACCGGCCCAATGGTGACTGAAATTCTTTCAGACGTTTTGGGTTATAAACTTGAGTACGCACCCTGCTCCCCAGAACATTTTGCAGAAATATTAGCCGAGGCAGTTGGCTATGAAGGTGGGCCTGAAGAGCGCAAGGCATTTTTAGCCTACTTCAGTGACTTTTACCACTATAACAACACCTCGCCCACCAAACCATTTTCGGTTAATACCGACTACATGCTTGAGCGCTTACCTGAGGTAAAACTTGAAAGCATGAGTGAATGGGCAGCTAGGCAAGATTGGGGTGATAGTGGTGACCGCCCTTCGGGCGGCTAGTTAACAACGCCTTAATTAGGCGCCTTTCTTAATCGGTCGTTTTTTTGATAGCTCTACGCGCTGCCAATGTTGACCGGCGACTCGTTTCACAATAAGCCATTCGCCATCTCTGCAGACCCATTCGTCAGCGTAATTGCCCAACACTGTCCAATCGGTATCCTCTCCCACAATATTAAACGTCAGATCTTCAGTAATGCTTGCGCTGATTAAGTGCACAGCCGTGAAATTTACATCGCTCTTTGCTGTTAAGCCGTCATCGCCTATCGTAATTATAAAATTTGATAATGAGTGCTGGCTGACTTCTATCTTGCTTAAACTGTTACTCGCAAACCCAACAAATTCATCCAACGTGCCTTCGAACGGCCCATGCTTATGTTGGTGGCCTTCGCCAAAACACGATCGAACCATTGCCCAATCACGTGTATCGATCCCTTTACAGTAGCGCGCCAGCTGCGTCTTTATTTTGTCTTTGGCAACCAGCCTTTCTATGTCGTTCACGTCATTCTCCTCTGTTTTGATAGGCACGATTTAATCACAAACCATCTTAGAATATTTATAATCGGTGCTAAACAATGACTTCGACAATTAGCAAAACTAACAGGAGCACGCCACCATGAAAAGACTCGACGGAAAAATATCTATTATAACAGGCGCGTCAAAAGGCTTAGGCGAAGCGAATTCGCGTCTTTTTATTGAAGAAGGCGCTAGGCTCATTATGACCGACATCGACAAAGAAGCCGGAGAAAAATTAGCCGCCGAGCTCGGCGACAATGCCGAGTTTATCTACCAAGATGTGCGCGATGAAGACGGCTGGAAAAATCTAATTGATGATGTGGTTACTCGGTACGGTGGGCTGGATGTTCTGGTAAATAACGCGGGCGTGGTTAAGCCAGGCACCATTGAAAGCCAAACCATGGAAGAGTATGACTTTATAATGGACGTCAGTGCTCGCGCCACTTTCATTGGCTGTAAATACGCCGTCCCGGCAATGAGTGCTTCCGGTGGCGGCTCTATTATTAACATGGCGTCAATTGCGTCGATTCAGAGTGTATCGCGGGTAGCCGCCTACGCTGCCGCCAAAGGTGCGGTTCAGGCTTTAACCATCAACATTGCCGGGCACAGCGGTGAAAATCAACTGGATGTTCGTTGCAACTGTCTAAACCCTTCGAGCATTGATACGCCGATGGTGCAAAATATTCGAGCTCAATTCATGCAAAACGCGGAGCAAGCCGCCAAGCTGGCGCCCAAGGGTGAAATTGGCGAACCCAATGACGTGGCTCACGCAGTGGTGTTTTTAGCATCGGATGAATCCAAATTTATTAACGGTGTAAGCATTCCCGTCGATTACGGCAAATCGATTCTTCCTGGGCTTTTTAAAGACGTATAAAACGCCGACCGCACGAATAATTCACAGCTTACCAAGCGACCAGAAAAACATGACATCTGAGATATTTGACTACCAAGTTCACGGCAACATTGCTGTGATCACGATTGATTCACCACCGGTGAATGCCTTGGGTATTGACGTGCGAAAAAGCATTATTGCTGGTATCGAAAGCGCCGATAAAGATTCGGCAGTGGATGCCATGATTCTGCGTTGCGCGGGCCGAACTTTTCACGCAGGCGCTGATATTCGTGAGTTTGGAAAGCCGCCTCGAGAACCAGGCTTGAGTGATGTGGTAAATAGACTTGAATCGACCAACAAAGTAACGGTGGCGGCCCTGCATGGCACCGCACTGGGTGGGGGCCTTGAGCTATCACTGGCCTGTCACTGCCGCATCGCTCTGGCATCCACTCGCGTAGGGCTACCTGAAGTAAACTTAGGCATATTGCCAGGCTGCGGTGGCACACAAAAACTACCACGCATCATTGGCGCAAAAAAAGCGTTGGAATTAATCGGCAGTGGCCGCATGGTGTCAGCTCCTGAAGCCGCTGAATTAGGCATTATTGATCAAGTAACAGAGAGCGAAGACTTACTTGCCGAGGCCTTGGTTTTTACACAGAGTTTAATTGGCAAAAAAGATTCTTTGTTACGCCCAAGCGAACGCAATGACATGATTGAAAAAGACCGCAACACGCCGGGAATTTTCGACGACTATCGAAACGCAAACACCCGCAAATTTCGCGGTTTTCATGCGCCTATCAACATCATTAAAAGTGTCGAGGCCGCTGTAAATCTGCCAATTGATCAAGGCATGAAGCGCGAGCGTGAATTAGTAGAAGAACTTTTTGCTGGCAGCCAATCGGGTGCCCAGCGCCACGTCTTCTTTGCTGAACGGGAATGCAGCAAAATACCTGACATTCCTAAAACCACACCGGTGCGCGAGATTAAACAAGTAGCCGTCATTGGTGCAGGCACTATGGGCGGTGGTATCGCCATGAACTTTCTCAACGCCGGCATTCCAGTTGTTCTAATGGAACAGCAACAAGAAGCCTTAGACCGAGGCATCAATGTTATTCGAAAGAACTATCAACGTTCTGTAAAAAGTGGGCGATTAAGTGAACAACAGCTGGAAGATTGTATTAACTTAATTACACCGACCTTAGACATGCACGATCTGGCCAGTGCCGACTTGATCATAGAAGCCGTGTTCGAAGAGATCAGTATTAAAAAAGACGTGTTTGGCAAGTTGGATAAAATCGCCAAACCAGGTTGTATTCTCGCCTCCAACACCTCTTACCTAGATCTAAATGACATAGCCGCCGCCACAACACGACCTCAGGACGTAATCGGCATGCACTTCTTCTCGCCAGCGAATGTCATGCCACTGCTAGAAGTGGTGCGTGGGTCGGAATCCGATTTAGACGCCATCAACACCGCGATGCGCCTATCAAAAACCATTAAAAAAACGCCTATCTTATCGCGAGTTGGCTGGGGCTTTATCGCCAATCGAGTCATGAAAATGCGGGCCATTCAAGCAGGCAATATGATTTTGCAAGGCGTCAGCCCTGAACACATCGACCGCGTAATCTACGACTACGGTTTTTCAATGGGGCCCTTTGCTGTGAAAGATCTGGTTGGTCTAGATGTGACTAACCGTGACGTAAAAGAGAGGACCGTCGAAACCGTACTGGTTAGTAAGGATCGATTGGGCCAAAAGAAAAATGGCGGTTATTACGATTACGATGATAAGCGTCAACGCACTCTCTCGCCTATCGCCTTAGAAGTAATCGCTGAGATAGCAAAAGAAAACAACATAGAACAAATACCGGCTGACGACGAAGAAATCATTGCGCGTCTGCTCTACCCAATCGTTAATGAAGGCGCAAAAGTATTAGACGAAGGCATCGCCATTCGCAGTTCAGACATCGATATCGCCTGCATCAAAGGTTATAACTGGCCAAGTTATCACGGCGGGCCAATGTACTGGGCCAACACCATTGGTTTGGAAAAAGTTCTCAATAAACTACAAGAGTTTGAAAAGCGATTTGGCGATGAATTCACACCGTCACCGTACTTGGTTAAATTAGTCGAAGAGAAAAAAACCTTTTAAGGCCTTTGATTTAAGGCCTTTGATTTAAGAACTTTTCTAAGCGCTGGGTTTTAAGGCCTATAACGCGGCTACGCTTTTAGTATTCATAAAAGCGTAAGCCTAAGATTTTGCTTTAGGCTTGGTGATGTTTATCGTATTCACTAACACTTCTCGACCACCCGGTTTACCGTGACTACTTATTACGGTGCTGCCATCGGGAAAGGCATTAGCCACATTTTGGGCGGCCTGTGACCAATACGTCAGATTCGCGTCGCCGGTAAACCCCAGCGATTTGCTGCGACCCGGTCTAATTAAACACCCGCCGAAAATGACCTGACTGGTTTCGTCATAGACGACGATATTATCTTGCGTGTGCCCACCGCCAGGGTACATAATAGACAATCCCTGCCAGGTTACGCGCGCGCGCACAACACCTAAATCCAAGTCATTGTTAGCCGCAATCAAGTCACGCTTTGGAGCAATTTTATTACTCATTTGCGATGCAAATGTCTCTATACCAGCTTGATGCAGAGCCTTCATACCGCCCATTTTATCGTCGTGAGCATGCGTGTGAATTGATGCCTGAATCGGCTTTTGTAATGTATTTCTCGCCCATTCAATTACTTGAGTCGTCAGTTGATCATTCCAAGCTGTGTCCACCAAAATACTGTGATCATCACGCTCAATCAGCAAACCATTAGTGAATATCAAGCCCCAAGGTTCGACATTTTTATAGCTGGTATGCATCCAAATCTTATCAGCAAGCTTTGTAAAATCGACTCGATCTTCACTCGGCTCAAGCGCATCAGCCATTGTATTCAGCTCAGCCCGTGGACTAAGTTGTTCAACAATAGAGGGCATAAACATAAGAGTAAACGCCAAGCATACGTACCAAAATTTAGCCATAATCATATTTTTCTCTAAAAGACACAGTATATTACGCTAAAAATATTGGTGCAGATGGTCGTTAAAGCTATAGTAACTTAAAAGGAAAACACCACGTTGCCTCGTGCTAAACGGCAGTGAGACAATAAAGCTTTGTAAGGTACATTTATGGAAATAACTCGTGTTGGCAACTTTTTTAGTTGGCCTAAACTTTTGACCATTTTCGCATTTATCTATTCACAAACATTCGTCAGCAGTCTATACGCGGCACCCAAAGCCGAGCTTATTTCGTATTGGAACGTAAGTGATGAAAAGAGCTCGACTAAAATAGATCACAGTAGCTGGCAATCAATTTTAGATAAATATCTAGATGAACAACATTCTAGCGGTATAAATCGGTTTAATTATTCGGCCGTGTCCACAGAAGACGGAAAAACACTAGAGCAGTATTTGATTTATCTACAGTCGATTGACCCACGTAAATTGCGACAAGCTCAACAGTTTCCATTTTGGGTAAATTTGTATAATGCGAAAACAGTTGCCTTAGTTACTAAAGCTGTGAAAACGCGAGATATCAGGAGCATAAAGGAAATTCGCTCACACTATATTTGGGCAGGACCATGGAGAATGAATTCTCTAAAAGTCGCAGAAAAGGCTGTCAGCTTAGATGACATCGAGCACGGAGTACTCAGACCCATATGGAAAGATAGACGCATACATTTCGCAGTCAGTTGCGCCAGTTTAGGTTGCCCTAATTTATTAAAAACAGCATTTACCGAAGCCAACACAGAAACCCTGTTAAGCAGTGCTGAGAAATCCTTTTTGCTGCACCCCAGAGCAGTTCGTATCACAGGAGAAAAACTGGTTTTATCAACTATTTTTCAATGGTACCGTGCGGACTTTGCTGAAGACGAACGTCAGCTCTTGGATTATGTAAGTCGGTTCTCAAATTTAGATATTAACCATGAAGAAATTGATGTCTCCTACGAATATGATTGGGGCCTAAATTCGCCAACGCCGTAAGTCTTTAAGCAAAAACTTTACAATTGTTAATTTAAATGCGGAAACGTTGACTCACAACTTTGAAAATTTGTAAAAATACAGGACATAATGACCATTAAATATTGCAAGCAGTATTAGTACTTGAGTATGGTTATTGAGTATCCAATATCGGATATTCGACAACAAATAAGGATCTATAGCTAAAATGATTATCAAACGCATGCCTTATACAGGCGCAAAAAGCATCGCTACGTATTTATTACAGCTACTCATATGTTCACTTCTAGCACATTCTGTGGCTCAGGCCGCTCCTAGAGCGAATGCAATAGACTTTTGGGATGATTCTGAAGAGCAAAGTGAGCTTAAAATTGACTATTCCGCTTGGGAAGAGATTTTAGAAAAGTACGTCGTCACTGATCATGCTTCTAATGTAAATCGATTTAACTATGGTGGAATGCTAGAGGCAGACAAAACAGCACTCGACAATTTCATCCTTTATATGCAACAGATGGACCCTCGACAGTTGACTAAACAACGTCAAAAAGCATTTTGGCTTAACCTTTTTAATGCTGGAATGATTCAAGAGATAGCACTAGAGGATCAGCCACAAAGTTCTATTAAAGAAAAGGGTAGCCGCCTATGGAGAAAAAAACGTTTTTACATCACCATGCAAGAAATGTCTTTCGATGATATTGAACACGGAATATTACGGCCTATCTTTAACGATCCACGAGTACATTTTTCGCTGGTCGCCGGGACCGTCGGCTCAGGCCGAATAATCAAATCGGCATTTAGTGGTGAAAACGTTGAGCAATTACTGGAAGAAAATACCAAGGAGTTTTTATCGCATGAGCGAGGTTTTTCGTACAAAGACGGCAAGCTTTTTTTATCACAAATATTTAAATGGTACCAAAAAGATTTTGGTACTAATTTTAAAGCCGTAAAAAATTTCATACGCCCGTATGTCAGTGAGGAAAACGCAGCCGTTTTAATCAAATCTAAAAGAGCATCTTACCAGTACGATTGGGCACTAAACCGTCCTTAGAGCCTCAAATAAGGCTAGGCTATCAATTTTGACATAGACGCATTGAGAAATTTTAATCTATTCTTTTAGTCTACTTTTAGTAAATTTGAGGAATGGGCATGGCGATATCCAGACGATCTTTGATTCAAAGCTTGGCTACAATTGGCGCTGCAAGCAGTCTTGCATCCTGCGCTAACACAGAGTCCACTCATGCTGTTTCTGCTGAGAATCAAGCGTCTCTTAACCTTCCTGAAGAACCAAACCAGCTGTTACTCAATCAAGACAATGCGGTTGAGGAAATGGAAAAAGCCGGCGTCGATTTATTGATATGTCGCGACCCGGTTAACGTTCAATACCTGACAAACCAACGATCCACACCAGAGGTGCTGGGCATGGATGGCGCCACCTATGCAACTCTGAAAGCATCGGCCGACAAAAAACCGACTTATATTGGCAGCAGAATACAATATTACTTTGACATGCCTAGGCCGTCGATTACCGACCTACTCGACTTTCGGTTTGTTGGTGTACCTTCCGAACCAGAGTTGTATGAGCAATTAGAAGATGCCACAGACATAATTAACGCCCCGGCATCAGTCTACGCCATGCCTCGAATGCATAAAGAGCAAGCTCTATCTCCTTTGGAATCAAGACGCCTTAATCAGATTGACCGTGTGTTTACGGAATTAAAAGCATCATCCGAAGCAGCAATTTTGGCTGAAATAATGGAAACAGATCTGCCCAATAAAACCATTGCAATCGATGATTTGATGCTCCGATCGGTCATCGAAAAAAGCGGGCTCGATGTTCGTATCGTCGATGGTGAGCGCTTGGTTAGAAAAATGCGATTAATCAAATCACCGCTTGAAATTGACTACATGCGTTTTTCTGCCGAAGCAAACAGTCTTGCCGCTAAAGCTGCCGCAAGAAGCGTTCGCAGTGGCGCAACATTTAATGATGTTCGCAATGAGTTTGCCAAAGCCTGTGCCGATTTTGGCACAAGGGCTAAATTCATGATGCTGGATACACACACACCTAACCTGTCGCGTGGCGAAATAAAGGATGGCCGGAGTTTTCTTATGGACTCTGTGAGCGCATTCGAGGGTTATCATGGCGACTACGGCCGAACAGTCTGCCTAGGTGAACCAAACCGAAAAATGAAAAAGGTAATCGATGGCCTATCCGTCACCTGGGACCGAGTTTTACCAGAACTGAAACCGGGGATCACGTTCAAAGAAATAATCGCTCTTACCATGCGGCTCTATGGCGAAGTTGGATTAGACGTAGGCTACGCAGTGAATCCTCATAGCGTTGGAATGCACCATCACGATGACCCAAACTCCACTGATTTCGCGCTGGGCTATACAAAGGACAATGTCGAACTCAAAGAAGGCATGATCATCAGTATAGACATGCCCTTTTTGGATGTTGGGCTTGGCGGCAGTGCTCACCTGGAAGACAGCGTGCTAATCACCAAAGATGGGCCAGAGTTAATTAATGACCCATCTGATCGCATGCTCGTCATATAGCCAGTGTTTATGCATCGCCTTTCTAACACACTGGCTTCAATCTAAAAATCAGTACGACCCGCAATCAATAAGATTAACGTCGCACTGTTTTACTCTAAGCGCTGGTTTCGCAGCTTAGCTGAAACATTCCTGAGATTGGCTGGATATTTGACTTTGTCAGTATTTTTGTTTATAAATTAGATATAGTCATTTTGACTATACCGGGTATAAAATAAAATCACACATTAAAACGACAACTAGAACTTGACCTTATAAGGCACCCCCATTCGAGTCTATTTTTCTAACATGAGTGCGACTGGGATAAAACTGTCCATATAAAGCCGTCTTTTTTACAGCAATGACCCTATTAATATTTGCTGCAAATGCAAGTTCAGTGACTGCCGCGTAGACTAAATGTGCGCCTGGTTCAGGTGTTCACAAAAGTTAATTTTACTGTTGGTTTGAACTAAGCCAAAACAACATTAACAAATGCGACGCAGTCTAATGAACTAAAGAGGTTTCTTGTTGAATACCCTGAAGGTGTTGCCTGATTGATAGCTCAAATGAATCGCCCCCCACCAATAGCGATTCGTTTGACACCCTACTATCAATCATAGGCACACTTATCAATCATAGGCACACCGCCTGATGAACAGACCG